>DASVQH010000129.1:0-19674 GCA_036389195.1 Solirubrobacteraceae bacterium | reverse complement strand
TACGCCGAGGCGCTTATGAACAGCCGATGCACAGCGCAAGCTCGTTTGTGCACAGCCCCGCGACACGCCCGGTCCCGTGGCCGCTGTACAACGACCAAGCCAATGACGCCCGCCGCTCCTCCCATGTCTTCTCGTCTGCGTCGCGCCGCCGACGCCGAGCGCGCCGAGCTCGATCGCCATCGCGAGCGACTGGAGCGCGAACGGCTCCGTCTTCGCGAGGAGCTCGCGCGAATCGAGGCCGCCGTCGCCGAGGTTGACGAGCGCCAGCGGCTGCTCGACCGGATCTCGCCGCGGCCGCCGGAGGCGCTACCACACAAGACCGCGGACGCGGGCCCGGTCACAAGGAGCGCGAGCGGCTACGGCTCAGGCGGCGCGGCCGCGAACGCTCTTCGCGGTCCGGCAATCCGCGAAGCCGCCGTACGACTTCTGCGCGACGACGCTCGTGGCGCCGAGGCGCTGCACTACCGCGACTGGTATGGACGCCTCATCGCCGCCGGACACGTGGTGGCCGGCAAGGACCCGCTCGCCGTGTTCTTGACACAGATCACGCGCTCGCCGGTCGTGCGCAAGAGCACCCAGGCCGGCGTCTACGAGCTTGACCGCGGTGCTCCCGCGCAGCTGCGCGAACGGCTGGCCGAACTTCATGAGGAACTGCGGCAGCTGACCGCCGCGCCGGCGGCCATGACCGACCTTGGCGCGATCCGCGCCCGACGCGACGACCTCAACGCGGAGATCGGACAGACCGAGAAGGCGCTCGAAGAAGCAAGCGCGCTGCTGGAAGCCGGTTCATCCTCAGCGCTCGCCAGCTGAAGGAAGGCACTCGCCGGACCATCGCGGCTGGCTCGCCCACGGACACACCAACCGCGTAAGAGGCTCGCTGCGCTCGTCGGCTAGAGGGGGTGAAGGCCGGCAGCCGGTCGGCCCACACAAGGAGAAGTTCTCCCGATGGCACGATCTCGTAAGACCTCGGCACGGGTGGCGCGCACCGCGTCGAAGATGATGCGCAACGGCAACTACAGCCGCGCTTCGAAGCGCGTAGCGGCTTCGGCGCTCAGTCAGCGTGCGCCGCGCCGTGGCCGCCGCTAGGCGTCCGCGCGGCGACTGCGAGCCTCGGCCGGCGATCCCGGCCGAGGCTGGTGCAGCCCCAAACAACAACCCCGAGCAGGAGGTCGAGAAGCTGCTCGGCCACCAGCGTGACGCCCAGCTACGCGCCGACTACTTCCTCGCGCTGCGTTTGGCGCACGAGGAACTAGCCGAACGCGCTCGGGCGGTCGTCTGTACGAGTGCACTGGCGCGCGAAGGGCTAGTCGTCGCCGACGAAGCGCTGATCGCGCTCGTGCATCGCCAGCTGCGGGCCGTGATGGCCGATCATGCCGCGTTGGCGCGCTTGCCGCGCTGACATCCGACATCGCCCGCTAGCGCCTCGCGCCGGGGTGACCGCAAACCGCTTGCCGGTCGCCTCTCGGGGCATCCATCGTCAGCGAGCAGCTCTCCTCGACGTCGTGCTGCGCCTGCTGAACCGACTATCCCAGGCCACGACCATGCCTGGCTCCAGGCCTTCTCACCGACGCTCTCGCGTGCGGGACTTCGTCGACCTCACCGAGGCGCGGCTGCGCGGCAGGTCGCGGTACCCCATCGCGCCGGAGGTCTGGAGGGCCCGGATGTCAGGCTAAAGCATCCATTCCCAGTCGATGGGCTCAAACAGCGCCGAATGCACCTCCTCGCCAGTGTCGGCTCGCCGAAAGGACGGCAGCAGCTCATACCGCTCGTGGCGCGCGGCCGCCGGGCTGTCGGGCGGTGCTTCGCGCAGTGGCAGAAAGCCTTCGTGGTAGTCGGGCTGATCGCCGAACAGCAACGCCTGCGCGCCGGTTTGGGCGACCACCAGAACCGGTGCTCTGCGTACGAAGCGCAGCACTGGGTCTGCGCCCAAGGCGGGCAGCGGCGCCAGTCGCCACAGCAAATAGGGCGCCGGTGCGCTCCTTTGCGTGCCGTGCGCGACGAGCAACACGTCGCGCAGCCGCAGGATGCGGGCGTTGTTGTCCTTTGGCGCCTGAGGCAAATGCTCCGGCACAGAGATCGGCCCCAAGCGTCGGAGACGAATCGGCTCGTCGCTCTCAGCTCGCGCTGTCTGGCGGGCGCCTTCCCCGCGCCGCACGCGGCGTACCGGGTGACCGCGCGGCGGCTCGTCTGCTTCTGGCACGTCGAAGGTGTTCGTGACCTGTCACCGGTGTCCTGGCGGCTACCGTCCCAACGCGAAGATGGGCAGCATCGCCATGGCCGCCAGCAGGAGAGCGGCCGGGCGCGCACGAAACGCCGACACACACGCCTCGGTCCAGGCAGCTGTTCCTCGGTTACCTGCTGCGCGTCGAGCGGCGCATAGTCAGCCGCACCGCGGGCGGCTACGGTCTCTGGGCGTGCGAGGACGTGATCGTTTCAACTCGGATGAGCTGACCTGGATCGCGAGCAGCTCCTCCGGCTACGCGTCGCCGATCGCTTAGAACAGAAGCGCATCCGTGACGCGCTGCGCCGGGCCGACTTTCGCATCAGCGACTGGTCGGCCGACACTGGCGGCTTCACCGCGTCCGACCTCGACGCGCTCCTGGCGAGCGGCCAGATCAGTCGCGACGAAGACGTAGGATTGATCTCCGCCGGGCCCGACCCGGTCGACGTCGGCATCTCGGGTGGGCCCATAGACACCTGGGTTCAGTTCGAGCTTCCAACAGCGCTTGATGCGCTCACCGGCCCTCGCCACCGCATCGGCGATCGCCTCACCGGCGTCGACGCCGCACACGCCGCCGCACTCGACAGCCCCGGCCTCTACGCGCTCTACGCCGAAGCGAGGACTTGGCGACAACTCGGACTCGGCGCGCCACCGGACGATCGGCCGCTGTACGTGGGGAAGGCCGAAGACAGCCCGTCTACCCGAGACTTGCGCACCCACTTCGCGACGGGCGCGACGGGGCAGTCATCGCCACGGCGGTCCTTCGCGGCTCTACTCGTCGACGACCTCAACCTGGTCGCCCAGCCGCGGCGACCCGAGCGCCCCGAGCCGGACAAGTGGACGCACTACGCCCTTGAGGCCGATGGCGACCAACGGCTTACCGACTGGATGCTTGAGCATCTGCACCTGGCGGTTTGGTCGACGCGCGCCGCTCGTCCGCTCGCCGCGATGGAGCGAGCGGTAATGCAGCACTGGCAGCCACCCCTGAACCTCACGGGGGTCCGCCAGCCATGGTCAGCCCACGTCCGCAAGGCCCGAGCGGCGATGGCCCAAGCGGCCGTGAGCTGGATCGCAGCGAAGCGGCCAGACGGCGGACGGTGATCGAGTACCGCGGACGCCGCTGCTTGTGGCCCCCTCGGCGCCCGTCGCTCGCTGGAGTGGTCGCCGTGGCTGCTCAGCCGCCGCGTGGCAGTCGGTAGCCCAGCTTGCCGCCTCCAAGGTCAACGCCCTCGGCAGCACCTTCGCGCTTCATCTTCGAGAGCGCGGTCGAGACCACGCGCGGAGGACACCGGTCGCCGACGCGACTCAGACGCGCTCGCACGCGGGCGCTCGTCCAGCAGACCCTGATTTTCGCCACGTTCTCGCCTCTTCGGGCGCGGGTCCGGCTTGGACGGCGTCCAAGAGGCGAGGATCGCGTTCGCCGAGGGGCGCGGCTAGATGCCGGCTTGCCGCCGAGCGAGCCGATGACCTCGTCAAGGCGGGCGAGCTCGGCCCGCTGTTGGTCGAGCTCAGCCCTTGAACGCGCGACCAGCGCTTCGAGCTCCCGCTCGCGAGTCGCGATCGCGGTTGACAGCTCCTTGTGGCGATCCGTCATCTGCTTGAGGATCTGCTGCCCACGTCTCGGCCATCCCCTGTGAACCCCGTCCCGCCGGTGATCTGAACGGCGCGATCGTATAGAGCGGCCTTTGACGAGGCGATCCGCTCTCCCCGTGCTACTAGACGACCGCGAGCCGGTAGCGGGCGCGAAGACAGTCGAGGTGGACAGCGACTTCCGGGACGTTCAATCCTTCCCATTGCGTCCACAGCGCGTCATAGGTCAACGCGTGTAAACGGGGACTGGCTTCTCCGACCCAGTCGAGGAGCTTCTCGACCTCAGCTCGGTGAGTGAGGATCTCCTCGAAGTCGCTGCCGTTCGTGGGTTCCCAGTAGACGTAGAGCAGGTGGCGCTCGCGTTCCGGGTGCTGCTTGGCGATGCCAAGCGCGTGCTTGAGCAGCTGGTCTGCATCCAGATAGGTCGGCGCGTAGCTTCCGCTGCGAGCGGCGTCGAGCGCTTCAAGCCAGCCGTCGCTGAGGAGACCGCGACAACTTTCCCGGCCATAGGCCTCGCTCCAAACGGTGCGGTGATGCCGCGCCAGGGGCTCGGTCAGCTTCGACTCGACACCCATGACGACGTCCTCTCCGGTGGCAAGGCAGTCGAGGTTGGGCGCGCGTCCGCCCCGAAAAATGCGCTGCTTGGCCTCGAAGCGCAGCGGTTGAGAGAAGCCATCGACGCCATCGAGGAATAGCTGGTTCTCCAACCCCTGCCAGCCTCCGAAGGCGTTGCAAGCCAGGGCCGCGGAAGAATGCGCCGCATGGGCATCTGGCCGCTCGCCGTGCTTGCCGTAGACCAACTCCTGTCCGTCGCCACCACTCAACTGGGTCCGAATCTCCGAGCTCTGAACCGCGATCATGGATGAGAGGAGGTTGTCTTCGAAGCGCTCGGTCCGGCCGGTTTCGTCGATGAGTGCAGCCCGATCAGCCGGTAGCAGCTCCTTGAGTCGGGCGATCAGCGCGTGACGAGCGCGCGCCTTGAAGGCCTTGGATCCCGGCTCGGGGGTGTGATCATCGGCGGGCACGGGAAACGGCAGCCTAGCTTCGTCCCCCCCGACACCGACGCAAAGCGGGCGTCGCGCCGCGCCGCGAGAAACCGCCAAACCCGCCATCTCCCGTGGAGTCGCTATCGCGGCCCGGTGCTCGTGGCGGTGATGCCCCGAGCCCGAAATCGTGCGCCGATCCTCGTCTAAGACGCCCAGCGCGCCGCGGACGACAACGTGCGTGGCCAGCACGACGCGCGTGAGCCGTGTCGTTGCCTTGATCACCGACCACTCGTACTGGGCAGGCGACCAGCGCTTGACCGCCGCTGCCTTGGGCGGATCCAGATGCACCCTGGTCCCATGCAGCCAGTTGTCGAGCACCTCAGCGGCGGTCACGTCCTTCTCCCTGCGCGGCCAGCGCCCGGCCCGCAGATCGTCGTCGTTGACGAAGGCCATCAACGGCTGCGAACGCGTCTCCTCGAACCGGCTCGCAAGCTCGTTGAGAACCGCCAGCGTCTCGTCCTTCTCGGCACCCGTCGCCCGCTCTCGGAGGATGTCGAGGACGCGATCGTGGTTGCCTACGTCGTTCCGCTGCCAAGCCTGTCGCAGGGTGGTGGCCGCCAGCTCCAACGCTTCGGTGCCGGCATGGTCGAGTTCGGTCTCCGCGCCGACGGTCAGACGGGCCGTGGACCGGAAGAAGGATCGGTTGCCGAGCTGCCAGCCGAAGTCGTTGAAGCCACGCAGAATGCGCAGCTCGCGAGCCGAGAAGGATTCGAACCGCGAACCCCAGTCTGTGTCGAGCAGGTCGTAGGTGAACTCGTGTAGTTCCGCTGTCGTGTCCATCGTCGCCCCATCGTACGCGCACTGTCGGAAGCGATATAGGACGGCGCGCGCGTCGAAGTGAACCCCGAGGACAGCCTCCATGACCGGCCTGTCCGCCGTCTAGCGGCGGACCCCGATGCGGCGCGTCCGGAGAGGGCTCGGGCCGGAAGAGCGCTCGGGCGCTCGTCGCGAACCCTGAGCCGGCGGCGGCCGCTAGTGCGTCTCAAAAGAGTTGAACTCGACCGTGTCGAGAGTGAGCGACGCGTAGACCTCGAACAGCGTGCGGACGATCGGGTCTGGCACCTCGATGAACTGGACGTCCGTGCTGGCGACGCGAGCGCGAGCAGCGTCGAAGTGGGGGACGAACTTGGGGTCGGTTTCGAGGGCAGCTCGGAAGCGACCGATGTCGACGTTGGCGCCGGCGGCTTTGCGCTTAGCGAGGCTGAAGGCGAACGAGGCCTGGTTGTGGCCACGCTTGGCGCCGGTGTGCTGCTTTAAGCGGGTGCGCAGCCTGCGGCTTTGGCCGACGCAAATCGGGCGGTCGCCGTCCCGGAAGAGGTAGATACCGGGCGCATCCGGGACCGCTGGGTGCTCGGCGACGCAATGGCGGGGCGCCTCCTGTAGTGCCGCGAGCAGCTCGGGCATCTGGCGCACGGCGGCCTCGAACTGAGCTACGCCTGGGGCGCTCACGGCTTGCGACGCGGGTTCGTCTCGTAAAACGAGATCGCCCGCTTGCCAAGCGACCGCGTCGAGGCTTCGTTGACGCCGGCCGAGATTGGCACCGAGACGAAGGGGACGGCCCGCAGCAAGCCGGTGCGGGTGAATTTGATGCCGACGTAGCGAAACAGCTGCTTGAGCAGCACGAGCGTCGCGCCTTTGATGTAGGCGTTGATGAGGCGGCCGGCGACCCGCTTTGCGGCTTCAGCGAGCGCGACGCGCGCGGCTTCAGTGGTTCGGTAGATGCCAAGGAGCACGAGCATCTCGACGGCCGTCTCGCGGTCGGTCGTGTCGTGCCCATAGACGGCAGCGATCTGGATGACCATGCGACTTTGGATCCAGGCGAGCGCGCCGATGTCGGGCAAGATGGTGGCGGCCGCGCCGGCGATGGGAACGAAGGTCGCGGGTAGCCCAGCGGCCGCGCCCTCCATACGGGCCAGCGTGGCATGGCGCTTACGGACCATCTCGGCCAAGTCGCGGGGCGAAGCCTCGGGATGTTCCTGTCGTACACGCTGCGCGTAGTCGCGAGCTTGCGCGCCCCAGTTGTCGACCGCGGCGAGGGCGAGGTACTGCGGCGCGCGGGCGGGATCTGATCGCAGACGCTGCCACAGGCCTTCGGGGAGATGCCGGACGTCGTCGCCGTCGCCGTGCTCGCCCTTGGTGTCGTCGCCCTCGTCGCCCTCGTCGCCCTCGTCGCCCTCGTCGTGCTCGCCCTCGTCGCCCTCGTCGCCCTCGTCGTGCTCGCCGTTGGTGTCGTCGTCGCTCAAAGCCGCCCCCTTGCTCGCTAGGGGCGAACCGTATACCGCTTGGGCAGCTAGAGCGCTCCGACGCTTTGGTCATCGGGGCGGTGCACCAGGTCGCTCTTGCTGCCGACCTCGATCGCCAAGCCAGTCAGGTCGCGCGGCCCGAATGGGAGGCCGGGCGTAGACACCCTGACAGGCGCAGCCCTCCGCTCCGGAGGTACCGCGCGTCGCGCCGCTCGCCGGCCGGGAGGTTCGCCCGAGCTCCGTCGGCCTGGCGAAGGAATGTTGTCTCCGGTCACCGGCCTAGCGGCCGCAGTCGGTCGCGGCTACGGTCGTGCGCATGGACCCTGCGTACGCCCTGGAGGTTGAGCGCGAGGACGGTGAGCTACTCCTGCTTGACGGGCTCGTTCTCGTCCGAGGCTTCCTAGCCGGTGACCTCAGCGCACGGCCGAACGGTTACAACGATCGCGCCGGCCGCGGCGATCGAGAGGCCATCAGCATCGACGACATCGTCCTCGTCAACTCCACCATGCGCTCGCGCGCACAGCACGCGCGCTGGCAGCCAATCATCGACGCCGACCAGTCGTGGCTGGCGCGAATCCCGGATAACTTAGACCTCATCGACGACGACAACGCGACCTGGGCCGCTGCCCAAGGCAACACCCTTGTCGGCGAGGCAATCGAGCGCTGCATCGTCCCCCACATCGGCCTGGCCCGCGCGACGAAGGTGCTGCACCTAAAACGACCGCGCGCCTTCCCCGTTCTCGACGAACTCGTCCTTCAGATGATGGGCGTACCTGTGCCCGACAAGGTTGAGACGCGCGTCGCGGCAGCGCGCCGCGTGACTGCGGCGCTGCGGCGCGAAGGTCGCCGCAACAGCGACGCGCTCAAGCGCATCCGGGACGCCACTGCGACCGATCGGTCCCGCCTGTCGCTGATCCGAGTGCTCGACATCGCGCTGTGGTTCGCCCATCCAGTCGCTGGGGTCGATGGGACCTCCCGCATGTTCATACTCACGACCCGTGCCTAGCGGCTAGCGCTTGGCTACATTGCGTCGCCTCGCATCCCCGCGCGGTTCGCCTCGCGGCACGCGGCCTGACAGTCTGGCTTGGGGCAGTAGAAGCGAATAGCCACGCCAGGCGGCACCACGCACTGGCACCACCCCGACGTATTCCAGTCGCGGCCAAGCACCGTGGACTCATCGCAATGCTCGCACCGGAGAATGCGGTCGCGGAAGCTCATGCGACGACGGTAGCGCTCCGCGCCGCACGAAGCAGGGGCGCTGCGCAAGTATCAACCGGGATGAACGGCCGCCACAGATGGCAGCTGGCGCTTCGTATCGCACCCATTGGTCGCAGGCGGCTCTCAGGCGCCGGCGCCAAGCCCTGTCGCTCAGAGATGGAGGGGCTTGCATCGGCGCTTCCGTTCCAAGCGGCGTGAGCGTGCCCGAGTACAAACCGGATTACGCTGCGGACAGGGCCCGATCGGGCCCGCATAGCCCCTGACCAACCAGCACGCTGTCTGCCGAAGCAGTCGCGCGGCCACGCAGGAGTGCGAGATGATTCCACCGTGGACCCCGTCGCTACTCCCACCGCCCTGGTCATTTGGGCGCAGCGCGCGCCCGGATGGACCCAGGAGCAGGCAGACGCGTGGCGCAAGGAAGTCGCGGCGTTCGTCGCCGCGCTGCGCGAGTTCGGCGTCGACGCCAAAGTTGATCTTCACTACCTGTCGCAGCGGGGCGTCGACTGGACGCGGTTTGGTCCGAAGGCGATCGTCGAGTCACAGTGGGTCATCGTCGCGCTTAGCCCGGCGTGGCGGGATCGGTGGGAAGGCGTCAATGCGCCGACGGTCGGCGCCGGCGCGGCCGCCGAGGCCGACGTACTACGCAGCGTGTTTGCCGCGAATCAACAGGAGTTCCGGGACAAGCTGGTGCTCGTCACGCTGCGGTCGATGGCGGACGAACCCGACCTCGTGCCGACAGGGCTGCACGGGGTCCAGCGACGCACCGTGCTGGGCTTCGGCCTACCAGAGATGGCCGACCTGATCCGTCTGCTCACGGGACAGGACGCCTTTCCCGCCGCGCCACTCGGTGACGTCCCACGGCTTCCGCCCGCGGTTCCCGGTTCCGGCCGCATCACGAGCGCGGATCCGCCGCTGCCCAGCGAGGAGCCGCAGGCGCCGGCCGCCACCAGTGAGGGTCGCGCCCAAGCCTCGGTGCCGACTTCCGATCCGTCCTCGACCTCGGCTGCACGCCACCGCGCCACGCGAGTGACCCGTCGAGGGCTGCGGCTCGCCGTGCTGGGCTTCGCGCTCACGCTGGCCGGCGTCTACGCGATCGCTGTGGCTGTCTCACCGGGGGACACTCAGCACCCCCACAAAGCCAAATCGGAGCCGAAGCGCCCGGCCCCAACGATTGACGTCGCCGACCTTACGCCAGCCGCGGTTCACAGGACGACGATCACGATTAGGGGGATCAATCGCACGTACCGGCCGCGATGGGGGACCGACGTCGTCGCCGATGCCACCGACACCCTCACCTTCGAGGCCCGCGCAGAGAATCACACCCAGCGGCCGATCGGGCCGCTGGTGCTCCTTATCGCCTGCACCACGTTCTGCACAGGGTCCTCATCCGAGTCGCTGTCGCTACGCACAGCCGTCGTGGACGCGCGCGGAGCCGTGTACGCAGTAAGCGACCGGGTGGCGATCCATGCGCAAAGCGGCGGACTGCAACGCTTCGTACTTGACGCCGAACGGGGTCTCTCAGAGGTCTTCGACGACGGAATAGGTACGAGCTCGGAACTCACCCGCTGGAAAGGCAAGGTCAGGATTCCGCCAGCCGAAGGCCGAGTCGTCGGCGCGTTCAACATCGGCAAGCTCGGCGCGGGCGAGGTCCGGCGCCTACGGTTCAACGCCACGTGGGATGTCGGAAACGCGGGACAACTCGCCGCAGGAGCGTCCATGGTGCGCGTCGGCCACGGGAAGTGGGTCGATCATCTGAGCGTCTCCCCAGGTCAGGTGGTCACGGTCGGTACCCGGCTCGACAACGCCGCGTACAGCCACCCCTGGACGGCTCGCGTGCACGTGGCCTTCAAGCCCGACGTCGCCGCCGGCACCGTCGACGTAATCACCAACGCGACGCTGGCGAAAGGCCATGACCAAGGCGGAATACAGCCCACTGGCAAGGTGACATTGCGCAGTTCGGGGACAGGGCCGATCGGACTCGATTTCGTGCCAGGAACGACGCGGCTACTTGGCAAGTGCCGTCCGGAGGCCTGCAAGAAGGGTGGGGACAAGCTGCGTCTGCCCGACGGACTCGCAGACGCTGGAATCGACGTCGGCCCGCTCGGCGGCTTCGTGCCGCGCGACCCGGAGTCCGGTGTGCAGTTCGCGCGTATCCTGACCTTCGGCGTCAAGGTCAAAGCGCTGCGATCGCCCTAGCCGGTGTCGTACCGAAGCGCGTCAGGCCAGGCCCCAGCGGACGCGTCGACGCGGCCCCTGCGGGGTGCAGCGTCTCAAGGCCGTGTCGAGCATGCGCGTTGTGCACGCCAGACACCCTGCGGCGGTGAACGGTGATCGGCCTCAGGTCTAGCGACTAGACGGAAGAGCGCAGCCGCATCGGGTTGAGGTAGCGGAGGCGCCTCAGCCCGCCACTTCAGCGGGGATCCCCTCGGGCCCTCGGAACGACCGCCGGCCTAGATCGCGAACGCGTTCGGTAATCAGCGCGTAACCTTGCGTGCGTGGGAGCACCGATGGAACTTCCGGCATCTCATGGTCGTCGCTATCTCGTCGAGGCCGGAGTACTGGACGATCGGGCGCAGCTCGCCTTCCGCATGGGCCACTGCCACAGCATGGCTCTCGCCATACATCAAGCTACGGGCGGCGAGTTGCTTGGGCTCGCGCACCACCAGACGCCCTACGATCACATTTTGGTCGCCGGGGAAGGCGACCGCTTGATAGATGTTGGCGGGACACGCAGCACCGACGAGGTACAGGCCGGCGGGCATCTGCACCCGGTTTCGTCCGACGAGGTCGTGGCATTGCCCGATTACGGTTGGGTGCCGCCGCAACCCGAGGTCGCTGCACTCTGGGTGCCGGAGGTGCTCGCTCGCATCGAGAACAACGAGCCCTACGTCGAACCGCGTTGCTTCAGCTACGACTTTGTGCTGGATCTCCGCCTCGACGTGCATCTGGAGTGGTCCATCGTCGATACAGCGGACCGCCTAACCGCCTTCGGACGTCCACCCGAGAACCCGAACGCGCGCTGGGCGAGATGCGCCGTGATGAGCATTCGCGATAATCCGCTGGGCGAGCCGATTATCGACTTCAGAGAAGAGTCTTTTGTCGATCACACGCGCCGATTCGTTGAGCTGTTACGCGCCCGTCCCGATGTCGTCGTAGCGAGGGCTCTCGATCCCGAGGATCCGCAGCAGCCTCTGTGTCCGCCGTGACATCCTGATTGCCTAACTGTGAGTCCAGTGAGGCCTCGCCCCGGACAAGCCAGTATCAGCCGCCGCGGTGCCTGCTCGGTGCTCATGGCCGGCACGTGCGCATCGAGCCAGGGCTGCCGGATGCTGGCCGGAAACGCAGGCGGGACGGCGAAGTCCTCGATCCAGTCGCCGGCGGCGTGCACCGCCACGGCCCGGCTGTCCCAGACCGTGTCGCCGCGGCGAATCTCCTCCGTGCCCACCGTCTGCACGGCGAAGGCGGCCGGAGCGCGCGTGAACCGGTTGCCGCGCCCGCCGGCGAGCAGATCGGCGCCGCTCGTGCCGCCTCCGTTCGGGCCGGGCGGGACGAGCGGCTGCGTCCAGAGCGAGAGGAAGTCGGCCGTCCCGCTCGCGAACAGCTCCGCCGCCTCGGCGGTCGCCCACTGATCTCGTGGAGCACCCGTGACGAGCCACGACCGGGAGGTTCGGTGCTCGTCAGCCGCGAGGCAGAGCTTCACGGCGTCCCATACGGACTCGTGGATCTTGCTGCGGCTCGTGTACGACCACTTCACCTCGGCCAACCAGACGGCGGGGCCGCCGGCGCCCCGGTCGACCAGGACGTCGAACCCGCCGACGCCCCGAAACGCGGACAAGCGCAACGACCGCTCCTTCCGCACCCTGCCCGGCAGGCGACGCGCGAGGGCTCGGTATAGGACGCCGCGGAGGTCCTCCTCTCGGAGGTCGGCCAAGGGCCGCGGGTCGGCCTCGATCGCCGCCGCGGCCTCCGCGAGCGCTGCTCGCAGATGGCCGTCGGCGACGGCGGCGTCGTTCCAGTCGATGACCCTCGCCGTCACGGCCCGATGCCCATCTCCGACAGCGCGGCCGCCGCCGACCCGTCGAGATCGGCCACGTCGAGGGCGAACGCGAACGTCCGGCACCCGGTCACGCTCGTTCCGAGGTCCAGCGCGTCGAATTCCGAGTGCGGATACGCGAGGAACGCGACGCCGGCGTCCCAGGCCTTCGCGTGTGCGAGGAGCTGATACACGTCGCTGTGCATGCTCGCGTCCGAGGCGCTTGGCCAGTCCTTGTACTTCGCGTCTCCGATCGCGTGGACGGTCCCTTCGCTCTGGCGCACCACGACGTCCGGCGTCGCGTCGTACAGGCCGGAGGAGTCGAAGATCAGGCGGCTCTCGGTGCCCCGCGTCACGCGCATCGGCTTCGCCGCAGCCTTCAGGACCCGACGGAGCGCCTCCTCGAAGAGCGTCTCCAGGTTGAGGAACCACGCCCTCGGCGAGCCCCCGATCGCCGGCCCGTGCTCGAAGCTCTCGTGAGCGAGCACGACCGATGCGAGCGCCGCCAGGTCGGCTCTGAGCGGCTCGTCGAGACGATCGGCAAGCGCCTGCGCTCGCCGCACCCAGCCGGTACGCGCTCCGAAGAGGACATCGGGGGTGCGGGCCTCGTCGATCATCTGCGCGACGCCTCTGGCGTGGACCAGGTCGCCCTGCTTGAGCGGCAGGCCGGGGGCGAGCAGCTCGACCTGCCGGAGCGCGGCCAGGACGGTCTGGTTCAGCTCGACGCTGCGCGTGATGTCAGGACGCCAGAAGGCGGCCTGATGACGCCGGCCCTGCGCGCGGAGCTTGATCGTCTCCGGAACGTCGATGCGCCCCCCGATCAAGCTGCTCGCGTGCAGATCGGACGTGTACTCGAAGTCGGCCCCGCGCGAGACGTACTCGCGGCTGCGGGTGATGAGCTCGTGGATCAGCAGCGCTGCGAGATCGCCGAGCTCGGTCGATGCGCCGTGGACGTCCTCCACCCGAAAGGCCGACTGCGAGGCGTGCTCGATGAGCTTGGCGAGCGCACCCGGGATCTTCTCCTCGAAGCTGATCGTGATCCCGGCGGCGGTGGCGCGTCCGACCCAGGAACGCCCGCGAAGGCTTACCCCTCCGGCCCGATGAGCGCGAACTTCGAGCAGACCTCGCCCTTCGAGCTCCCAGAACTCCTCGGAGTCGCCGAGCACCTCCCACACGCCGGCGTCCAGCGGCGTCGAACGCCGTTCGACGACGGTCGCCGTCGCCGTCGCCATCGCCGCATCAGGCTTCGAAATGGGGATCGGTCCAGGGGTAATGGGCCAGGATCGTGCCCGTGAAGGGATGCGGTTCCACCAGCGGGCGACGCAGCATGGGCCCGATCCTCTCGTTCCAGAGGTCGTAGAGGTCGGGACGCTCGTCCTGCACCTCGGCGAAGATGCCGTGCCCGAACGGCATGGCGCTCGCGAAGTCGGCGCCGTGCGCCTTCTGGCATTCCTCGAAGAGCTGCTTGAGGGCGGCGATGGCGGCGGGCGACAGCGAGGTCCTCGGGGGAGCCAGCATCTCTTCGAGCTGCCCGGTGTCCGGCGGGAACTGCACGATGCGCAGCCGGCGAAGCAGCGCGGTGTCGAGGTTGAGCGCGCTGCGGTCCGTCGGGTTGTACGTCGCGATGATCCGGAGGTTCTTCGCCACGCTGACGCGGCGACGCGCGTAGAGGGTGTCGAAGTGACGGTCGCGGTGCTCGACGTAGGTCATGAGCTCTCCGATGACCGCCGGCACGTTCGTCCGGGTGAGCTCCTCGATCAGGAACACGTAGGTGTGGCTCTCGTCGGCCAGCGCGAAGTCGTTCCACTCGAGGAACAGGCCGTCTTCGAACACCGTGGCGCCGTCGGCGTCGATGCGGAGGCCTTCGATGAACTGGTCGTAGGTCAACGACGGATGGAACTGCATCTCGCGCACCATCTCGGGCAACGTCGCGATGCGGTCGGCCGCCTCGCGGCCCAGGAACGACTTGCCGGTCCCCGGCACGCCCGCGAGCGCGATGACGGACTTGTCGCCGTACCGCGTCGCGGCGTCGACGACCTGGTTGATCTTGTCCTCGGTGGCGCTCATGCCGCGGCAGCCAGGGGCGTCGGCTGGGGCAGGCCGGCCATCCGCGACACGTAGCGGACGTACTCCCCGACGCTGGTGAAGTCGGAGCGATGCCTGAACCGCACCGCCGCCGCTCTGGACACGACGCGCCGCGCCGCCGGCCGGATGCGGTAGTAGGTGCCGCCCTCCTCCGCGTCCGCTGCCTTGTCCGCGATCAGCGTGTATCCGAACGAAGCGATCGAGATCCAGGAGATGATCCGGTCGTTGGGCGACGACCCGGTGATCACGGGATCCCCCATCACGGCCGGGTCCCCCTCGTCACGCGCCTGGGCGATCGAGTCGATCGCGTCGCTGAGCGACGCCTCATCGGTTGACTTGAACACGGCGCGGTTGAGCTCCTCCGAGGAGATCTTGTCGTCGAGCGCGAGCATCGCTCGCCAGATGAACGAGCAGGGGAAGACCTCGACGCCGTCGGCGTAGGACCGGCCGGTTCGCGTCGGGTTCACGAGCTGGCATGCCGCCAGCGAGTACACGGCGTACGAGCCGAGCACCGGGGCGTTGGCCTCCGTGAGGTGGGGGAGCCACCGCATGACCGCTTGTCCCAGCGGCGTCACGTGGACGACCCCGTCCTCCTCGTGAAGAAGGCCGGCCGTCGTGTAGAGCTGCTTCCCGTCGCGGTAGCGCCGGGCGTTCGGGCTGCCGCCGCCGCCCTTGGCCCGAGCCGCGTCGTACGGAAGCGAGGCCAGGACCTGATCCTTCGTCTTCCCGTGGGCGGAGAGGAAGGGCTCGACGTGCCCGGAGCGCTTCTCCTCCGGCAGCAGCCGGAAGCTGAGGTGCAACGAGCCGCTCCAGGTCGTGGCCGCGGTCATGGCGCCGAGGCTCCCAGGAGCTGCAGCTGAGCTGCCGGCTCGGGGTCGCGAAGGCTCCGGGCGACCGCCTCGGCCACGGCGTGGGCCATGACCGGCGGAACCGCGTTGCCGATGAGCGCCGCGACCTCCTCCTGCGTTCCGTGGAAGGCGTGGTCGTCGGGGAACGACTGGAGGCGAGCTCCTTCGCGGAGCGTGATGTTGCGGTCCTCCCACGGGTGCGCGAATTTTCCGCGGGTGAAGCTGTCGAAACGAGCGGTGATGGTCACCGACGGCTCGTGCGGATGCAGGCGTCCGTAGACGTTCCGGTGGCCGATCCTCCCTGGCCCGTCGCGATGGCACGCGACTCGAAGGTCGACGGGCAGGTGCTCGAACCCCCCTCCGGGCGGGATGTGCCTGAGGCGCTCCTCGTTCAGACGCGACAGCCTCGTCCGTCGGTGCAGCGGGTCGTCCGGATGCGGGGTCAGGTCCGTTGGCGGGGAGGGCAGGTCGCCGATCGCCTGGGCGACGGTCACGTGCGAGCCCGCAGCCACCGACGGCCGGGGTGGCGCGAGCGGGCCGTCGCCCTCGCGCCACGAGAGGAAGACGACGCGGCGGCGCAGCTGCGGGACGCCGTAGTCGACGGCGTTCAAGCGGTGATGGCTCGTGCGGTATCCGGCTGCGGCGAGCATCTGCACGTACCGGCCGGCGATGGCGGCGCCTCGCTTGCCCAGGAGCCCGGGGACGTTCTCCATGACCACCGCTCTCGGGCCGAGCGCCAGCGCCAGCGCCGCGAAGCGAAGCACCAGGTCGTTGCGCGCGTCGGCGTCGCCGCCGATCCGCTGGATGGAGAACCCCTGGCACGGGGGACCGCCGACCACGATGTCCGGACCGGCCGGGAGATCCAGGGCATCGGCGACGGCTTCCGGGTGCTCGTCGCCCAGGTCGGCTCGGAGGAAGGGGTGGCCGAAGTTCGCCTCGTAGGTCCGCTGGGCGGGCGCCCAGTTGTCGGCCGCCGCGAGAACGGCGATCCCCGCGTCCGCGAGGCCGCGCGACAGGCCGCCGGCGCCGCAGAAGAGGTCGACTGCCGTCAGCGGAGGCGCAGGGACTCGATCGGTCAAGCCCGGCAGGCTACGGCCCGCTGCGGACGCCAAGACGTCCTCCCGAGGTGGTACTCAAGGCCGGCATGCGGTCCGCGACACAAGCCCCCGCGCATCCACCATCGAATCCGGCCTCCTCCCCCGACGACGATCCGCTGGGGGAGCTTCGGCGGGACCTCGACCGCCGCGGCCGAGCCGACTGGCTCCGCACCCAGGCGCGGCACATCGCGAACCACGTCGACGAGCACTGGACGCGATCAGCCGCCGCAGACGGGCCCGTGGACGTCATCGACCTGTTCAGCGGATGCGGAGGGATGTCGGCCGGGTTCCGGCTGCTCAACGCGGCGGTGCCGGCGTATCGGCTCATCGCGGCCCTCGACGTCGATCCGGTGGCCAACCGGACGTACGCGCGGAACCTGGGACGCGCGCCGCTCGATCACGACGTCGCGCAGCTCGCGCGGACCCCGGAGCGCCTGGCCGAGCTCTGCGCCGCCCGTCGGGCCGGGCATCCCCTCGTGCTGATCGGCTGCGCTCCGTGCCAGGGCTTCTCGTCGCACCGCAACAGCGCCGGCGCCGACGACGCGCGGAACACCCTGTTCGGGGACTTCATCTCGATCGCCGGCCAGATACGGCCCGACGTGGTGGTCGTCGAGAACGTGCCCGAGCTCGTGACCGACCGCTACTGGGCGTACGTGGCGGATGCGCGTCGACGCCTCTCGCAGGCCGGCTATGCCGTCCACGTCGGCGTTCACAACATGGCGCACTTCGGCGTTCCGCAGGAGCGCTTCCGCGTGCTGCTCCTGGCGACGCGCAAGGTGGTCACGCCGTTGCGGACCATCTTCGCCCGACCCGAGTTCCGGACCGTTCGCCACGCCATCGCCGATCTGCCTCCGATCGCCGCCGGCGAGCGCTGCGCCGAGGACCCGTGGCACTACACGGCGGGTCACCGGGAGAGCACGCTCGAGGTGCTTCGCGCGGTTCCGCGCGACGGCGGCAGCCGCCCGATGGAGGTGGGCCCCGAGTCTCTGAGACGCGCCTTCGAGAAGAGCGGGAAGCCGGCGTACGAGGACGTCTACGGCCGTCTCGCCTGGGACAAGCCGTCCGTGACGATCACGAACTACGCGCGCAATCCGGCCAGCGGGCGCTACGCGCATCCCGAGCAGGACCGCGGGCTCTCCATCCGCGAGGCCGCACTTCTGCAGAGCTTCCCGCGGGCCTTCGAGTTCGAGGGCACGCTCGACCCGTGCTTCCGGCAGATCGGCAACGCCGTGCCGCCGGTCTTCGCCGCCGCGGTCGCGGCTCATGTCCTCGACGTGCTGCTCGCGGACGACGATCGCTCGTCGAGCCCGGGCATCGAGCGGCCGGTCGGCCCGTCGTTCTCGCGCCTGATCCCGGCCCTCAAGCGCGGGGCGCGCACGCTCGAAGCGCTCCACTGAGCCACCCGGCTCGCGGACCGACGGACCGACGGACCAACGGCCGGCCGCCGCGCCAGGCGGCTGAGGTGGCGCGCGCGCCCAAGTCGGAGTGGCGCGCGAGGGAGCGGGTAGCACGACAGACGTGCCGACCGATCCGGAGACGACGACGGGCGCCGTGAGCGCCGCAGAGCCCGCGCCGGCCACGGCCGCGCCGCCCGAGGCGACGGCGCCCGCCCCGCCGCCCGAGCCCCAGCCCCACGTCCCCGCGCCCACCGGCGCGGGCCCGCTGGCGCCCGCCTGGCTGCGGGGAGCCTCGGAGTGGACGTGGCGCCTGCTGCTGGTCGGCGTGGGGATCGTCGCGCTGGTCTACGCGCTCGGCTTCCTGCGCGTCGTCGTCCTGCCGATCATCGTCGCCCTGCTCGTCACGACGCTGCTGCTCCCGCCCAAGCGCTGGCTGACGAACAAGGGCGTCCCGAGCACGCTGGCCACGGCGATGACGATGCTCGGCGCCCTGCTCGTCCTGGCCGCGCTGATCACCGCGATCGCGCCGTCGATCGGCAACCAGGTCGACGATCTGCGCACCGGCGTCGAGGACGGCGTGCGCAAGGCGACGGACGTCCTCGCCGACAAGCCCTTCAACCTCAGCCGCAGCGAGGTCGACGACCGCGTCGACGAGGCGCTGCAGCGCCTGCGCGAGAACAGCGGCTCGTTCACCCACGGCCTGACGAGCGGGGCGGTGATCCTC
This sequence comes from Solirubrobacteraceae bacterium, assembly GCA_036389195.1. Lineage (GTDB taxonomy): Bacteria > Actinomycetota > Thermoleophilia > Solirubrobacterales > Solirubrobacteraceae > JACCYI01. The sequence continues at coordinate 1,172 of DASVQH010000129.1, read as the reverse complement.
GGCGAGATCCTCACCGGCCTGATCGTCACGATCCTGCTGACCTTCTTCTTCCTGTCCGACGGCCGGGGCATGTGGAACTGGATCACCGGACTCGTCGCGCCGCACAACCGCAAGGGCGCCGACGAGGTCGGCGCGCGCATCTTCGCGGCGCTGTCGGGCTACGTGCGCGGGATCGCGCTGGTCGGGCTCGCCGACGCGATCCTCATCGCCATCGCGCTGCTGGTGCTCGGGGTCCCGCTGGTCGTCCCGCTGGCCATCCTGACCTTCCTGGGCGCGTTCATGCCGCTGATCGGCGCGTTCCTGGCCGGCCTCGCCGCCGTGCTCATCGCGCTCGTCTCCAACGGCGTGGTCACCGCGCTGCTGGTGCTGGCGGCGATCGTCGTCGTCCAGCAGATCGAGGGCCACCTGCTCTACCCGGTGCTGATGAGCCGGACCGTGCACCTCCATCCCGCGGTGATCGTGCTCTCGCTCGCCCTCGGCGGCATCGTCGCGGGCATCATCGGCGTCTTCCTGGCCGTCCCCACGGCCGGCGTCATCTCGACGATCATCAACTACGTGCGCGACCGCCCGCAGCCCGCGCCGCCGCTCGCCACGACCGAGGCCGAGGCGGTCCCCGGCTAGGGCTTGGCCGCTCCGGCGCGCTCGCGCAGCATCTCCCGGATGTGAGCCTCGTCGAGCCGGGCCGCCTCGGTCGAGGCCATGAAGTCGCTCATCAGCTCGACGAAGCGCTCGGGGTCGTCGTTGAACGGGAAGTGGCCCGCGTTCGGGAAGATCTGGAACCGGCTGGAGGGCATCAGCGCGTGGGCGCCCTGGCCGTGGGCGACCGGGATGATCCGGTCGTCGGCGCCCCACACGATCAGCGTGGGGACGCGGGCGGAGAGGTAGAGCCGGTCGCGGGCGTCGATCCGCTGGCCGGCCGGGTCCATCACGGAGCGCGCGGTGTGCACGAACGCCGCGCGTGCCTGGCGGTCGGCCAGCGACTCCAGGCCCTCGAGGATCCCCTGGACGTCGGCGCGCGACGCGCGGCCGAGCCGGCCGACGATCTCACCCAGCGCCGCGCCGACCCGCCGCAGCGCCGGAGCCATCAGCAGCGGCAGGACGATCTCCGAGCCGGGCAGCGTGGCGGCGCGCAGCATCAGGTTGACGTCCGGGCCCAGCCCGCCCGAGTCGAC
>DASVQH010000128.1:0-11191 GCA_036389195.1 Solirubrobacteraceae bacterium | reverse complement strand
CCATGCGGCGGGCGCTCGCCGGGTCGCCGCCGCGATGGCCGAGGAGCGGCGCGAGGACCGCGCGGTGGCCGAGCTCGAGGCGGTCGCCGCGGCCCGCGTCACTCGATGAGGGCGAGCGCGACCGCGTCGGCCACCAGCCGCCCGCGGCGCGTGAGGGCGGCGCGGCCGTCCGCGAGCGCCTCGCCGTCCAGCCAGCCGCCCTCGGCCTGCTCGGGGGCGGCGGCGCGCCCACGAGGACCCAGGCCCGCCAGTGGCAGGCCGGCGGCCCGCCGCAGCCCGAGCAGGACCCGCTCGGCCGCCTGCTGCTCTGGAGTGAGCACCTCGTGCGAGGCGGCCGGCGACTCGCCGCGCGCCAGCCGGGCGGCATAGGCGGCGGGGCGCAGGACGTTGGCCCAGCGGACGCCGCCGACGTGGGAGTGCGCCCCGGGGCCGGCGCCCCACCAGTTCGCCGACGTCCAGTAGCCCTCGTTGTGGCGGCAGCGCGACGCCGGCGTCGCGGCCCAGCTCGAGACCTCGTACTGCTCGTACCCGGCGGCCGCCAGCCGCTCCTCGGCGTGCAGGTGGCGGCGCGCCTGCGCGTCCTCGTTCGGGCCGGCGGCGGCGTCGCGGGCGACCCGGGCGGCCAGTCGCGTCCCCGGCTCGACCGTCAGCCCGTAGACGCTGACGTGGTCGGGCCGCGCCGCGACCGCGGCGTCGAGCGACGCGACCCAGTCGGCGTCCGTCTCAGCCGCCGCGCCGTAGATGAGGTCGAGCGAGACGTGCTCGAAGCCGGCCGCGCGCGCCTCCACGGCGGCGGCGACCGCGCGCCCCGGCGTGTGGCGGCGGTCGAGCGCCCGCAGGACGCGCGGGACGGCGCTCTGCATGCCCAGGGACACGCGGGTGAACCCGGCGGCGCGGAGCTCGGCCAGCATGGCGGCCGACGTGTCCTCCGGGTTGCACTCGACCGTCACCTCCGCGTCGCCGGCCAGGCCGAGCGCGACCCGGATCGCGTCGAGGATCCGCACGAGCCGCGGCGCGCCGATCAGCGACGGCGTCCCGCCGCCGAAGAAGACGGTCGACGCCGGCGGCGCGCCCGCGCCGAGGACCTCGCGCGCCAGCCCGAGCTCCCGCTCCACGGCCGTGACGTACGCGCCGTGGTCCCCGCTCAGGTACGTGTTGAAGTCGCAGTAGCCGCAGCGCGCGGCGCAGAACGGGACGTGGACGTACACGCCGAACGGCCGGTCGGCGAGCGCGGCCAGGGCGGAGGGCGGGAGGGCGGCGGCGTCCATCGGTCCCTGAGTATGGTCCGGCGCGTGATCGTCGACGGCCATCTCGACCTCGCGTGGGCCGCCCTGGCCACCGGGCGCGACCTCACGCGGCCGCTGGACGAGGTGCGCGCCGCCTCGCCGGAGGCGGCCGGCGCGATGGTCACGCTGCCGGCGCTCGGCGACGCGGGCGTCGCGCTCGTCTTCGCGACGATCTACGTCGAGCCCGCCGACTCCTGGCTGCCCGCGGACGACGTCACCGCGGGGCGCTACGCCACGCCCGAGGAGGCCGAGGCGCTGGCCCTCGCCCAGCTCGACGTCTACCGCGAATGGGAGCGCGGCGGCCACGCCCGCATCGTCACCGGCCGCGCCTCGCTGGAGGCCCACCTCGAGCGCTTCGCCGGCGACCGCGTCCCCGGCCTGCTGCTGCTGATGGAGGGCGCCGACCCGATCGTCGAGGTCGCCGACCTCGACGCCTGGTGGGCGCGGGGCGTGCGGATGATCGGGCTCGCCTGGGGCGCGACGCGGTACGCCGGCGGCACCGGCTCGGACGCCGGGCTGACGCCGGCCGGCGCCGAGCTTCTCGGCGCGATGGCCGCGCGCGGCGTGATCCACGACGCCAGCCACCTGTCCGAGGAGGCGTTCGCCGAGGCAGCGGAGCTCCCCCACCACGCGCTCTGTCTCACCCACGGCGCGGCGCGCGCGCTGATGGAGGGCGACGGGGGCCGGCCGTCGCGGATCCCGCTCAACCGCTTCAGCAGCGACGAGCAGCTCGCGGCGGTCGGCGCCGCCGGCGGCGTGGTCGGCCTCGCGCTGCTCGACGACTTCCTCGTGCCCGGCGGCGGCACGGTCACGGTGGCCGAGCACGCCGGCGCGCACCTCGCGCGCTTCGCCGCCGCGGCGGGCGGCTGGGAGCGCGTCGGCATCGGCTCCGACGTCAATCCGGGCGACGAGCGCGATCAGACGCCGGCCGAGCTCGACAGCGTCGCCGACTGGCACCGCCTCGCCGAGCCGGTGCCGCCGGACGCCCAGGCCGGCGTCCTCGGCGGCAACTGGCTGCGCTTCCTCCGGACGGCGCTGCCCGCGGAGGGCTAAGCGCGCTCGAGGACCACGACCGGGATCTCGCGGTCGGTCTTCTCCTGGTACTCGTCGTACTGCGGCCAGACCGCGGTCATGGTCTTCCACATGTCCGGCTTCTCGTCGGGTCCGGCGTCGCGGACGCGCACCTTGAAGCGATCGGCCTTGATCTGGACCTCGACGTCGTCGGGGTTGGCCTGGAGGTTGACGTACCACGCGGGCGGCTCGGGCGCCCCGCCCTTGGAGGCGACGATCAGGTAGGCGTCGCCGTAGGGCTGGAAGATCAGCGGCGCGATCCGCTCCTCGCCGCTCTTGCGGCCCTTGGTGAAGAGCAGCAGGCACACGGTGCCGTTCCACTCGTAGCCCTCCTCACCGTCCGTCTCGATGTAGCGGTCGATGTGCTCCTGGCCGAACAGCACCCGTGCTCCTCTCGTCGCTCGCTGACTGGCTGCGGGCGGACGCTACTAGCCGCCCCGCACCGGCGCGACCCGATAGCGGAGCGGGACGAGGTCCGGCGAGGTGGCCAGGGTCACGCGCAGCGGCGCGCCGTGCCGAAGCCGCCGGCGCACGCGGGTGGAGAGCGCGATCACCAGCCGCAGCCGTTCCCCGGAGTGCACGACGCGCTCGCGCGTCCCCAACGTCGCCCCACGTGCGCTGCGGACGGTGATGGCGACGCGCACCCGCGCGCGCCGCGCGTCGCCGTGCAGGCGGACGCGGAAGACCAGCGCCGAACGCGTGACGCGGGGGCGCCCGACCTCGGTCCCGAACGTCGCGACCGCCTCGCAACCCGCGGGAAGGAGCATGCCGTTCGAGGGGTCGTCGAACACGTCGCGCCCGGCGCCGCAGACGACCGCCGGCGCGCGCCCGGACCGGCGGACGACATCGTCGCCAGGTCCGGCGCGCAGCGGGGGGTCGAGGACGTCGCCCCACACCAGGTCGTCGCCGACGCCGCCGGCGAGCGTGTCGCGCCCGCCGCCGCCGGTCAGCTCGTCGTCCCCGCCGCGGCCTGCCAGCACGTCGTCGCCCTCGGCGCCGCCGAGCACGTCGGCGCCGCCGGCGCCGGTCAGCCGATCGTCGCCGCCATCGCCGTCGAGCGTCGAGTCGGCTGCCCCGGCACGCAGGTCGTCGGCCAGCGGGCTGCCGTCGACGGACTCGATGCCGGTGAGCACGTCGCCCTCCCCGACGGCGCCGTCGGGCGCGGGGTCGCCGAGGTCGACCCGTACGGCCGCCATGCGGTTCGAGTAGCGGACGGTGTCGCCGCCGGGCGACAGGCCGCGTCGCTCGGGACCGCCGTCGATGCGGTCCGGCGCGATCTCGTCGCCATCCCCGGTCAGAAGATCGCCGCCGGCGCCGCCGAGCAGCGTGTCGGCGCCGTCGCCGGCGTCCAGAACGTCGTCCTCCGGGCCGCCGGCGACGAGGTCGTCGCCCGCGCCGCCGTCCAGCGTGGCGCCAGCGGCGCCGGCCCGCAGCTCGTCCGCACCGTCCTCGCCCTCGACACGCTCCCGCGGCGCCGACCGAGCCGGATCGCCGGCGAACCGGTCGTCGCCGTCACCGAGCGCCACGTGGACGCCGTCGAACGCACCGTCGCCGGCTCTCGCGCACCGGACCGCATCGCCCTCGGCCCGGCACCCGTCCCCGGCGCGCAGCGGCGCGCCGGCGTCGCGCACGAGCACGACGGCTCCCGCGCTGGTGACCCGGACGTCGTTGCGCTCGCCGGGTGCGGCGGTCACGTGCACCTCTGAGCTGATCCCGTCGTCGTCCTGATGCGCGACCCCGGAGACCGCGGTGACGACGGACACGTCGGCGGCGGCCGCCGGCGAGGCGGCGACGACGAGGAAGGCCAGCGCGAGAGCCGGCACGAACGAGCGGTTCACTTCTCGAGACAACGTCCTCGCGCGTCCCGGGTTGCGGCGTTCCCCACGAACGACCGAGGGCCGCCTCGCGGCGGCCCTCGAAAGGTCGGTCAGGCGGCGAGGGGGCCTACGCCGTGGCGGTGGCGGGCTCCTCGATGCGGCGGGGCAGCAGCGTCTCGCGGGCGATGACGAGCCGCTGGATCTGCGACGTGCCCTCGTAGAGCTGCATGATCTTGGCGTCGCGCATGAGCTTCTCGACGGGGTACTCCTTGATGAAGCCGTAGCCGCCGTAGACCTGCACGGCGTCGGTGGCGACCTCCATCGCGGAGTCCGCCGCGAAGCGCTTCGCGTGCGAGGACTCGATCGTGTTGCGGCGGCCCGAGTCCAGCAGCGCGGCCGAGTTCCAGGTGGCCAGGCGCGAGAGGTGCACCTTGGTGGCCATGTCGGCGATCATGAACTGGATCGCCTGGTGCATCGCGATCGGCACGCCGAACTGCACGCGCTCCTTGGAGTACTCGGTCGCGAACTCGAAGGCGGCGCGCGCGATGCCGGTCGCCATGGCCGCCACGCCGGGGCGCGTGCGGTCGAGCGTCATCATCGCGAGCTTGAAGCCCTTGTTCTCCTCGCCGAGCAGGTTCTCGGCGGGGACCTCGGTGTCGTTGAAGGTGATGGTCGCGGTGTTGGACGCCCGCTGGCCCATCTTGTCTTCCTTCTTGTCCACCGTGACCGTGTCGTCCTTGTCGACGATGAAGCACGAGATCCCGCGGTGGCCGGCCTCCTTGTCGGTCTTGGCGTAGACCGTGAAGTAGTCGGCGTAGCCGCCGTTGGTGATGAAGCACTTCGAGCCGTTGAGGACCCACTTGTCGCCCTTGCGCACGGCGTTGGTGCGCATGCCGGAGACGTCGGAGCCGGCGTCGGGCTCGGTGAGGCAGAACGACGCGAGCTTGTAGGACTCGGTCAGCATCCCGAGGTACTTCTTCTTCTGCTCGTCCGTGCCGCCCACGGCGATCGGCGCGGAGGCCAGGCCGTTGGCGCCGAGCGACGTCGTGATGCCCGAGCAGCCCCACGAGAGCTCCTCCTCGATCAGACAGCCGTCGAGGTAGCCGAGCCCCGGCCCGCCGTACTCCTCGGGGACGTGGGTGTTCATGAGCCCGACCTCGAACGCCTTCTTGAGGACGTCCTCCGGCCACGTGCCGTCCCGGTCGTACTCCCAGGCCACAGGACGGATCTCCTTGGCCGCGAAGTCGTGAGCGAGCTCCCGCAGGCTCTTCTGCTCGTCGGTGAGGGTGAAATCGACCACTGGTGTTCCGCTCCTGGATTGACTGGTCAGTCAGGAGTGTACCCCACGGTCGAACGTCAGTTCCCCAGGACTACCCAGGCGACGAGCGCGATCGAGCCGAGCAGGACCAGCACCGTGACCAGCGCGAGCGCGTACTGGCCCTCGAAGAGCACCGGCCGGCGCGGGGCCATCGTGCGTCGGCGGAGGCGGCGCCACATGCTGCGAGACTGTAGGGATGCAGGACGCGTTCGAGTACGTGATCTGGGGCGTCGTGATCGTCGCCGGGATCATCGCGGTGGGGACGCTGTTCGGCCGCGCGACGCTCTACGACCAGATCGGGCGCGGGGGGATGTCGCTCAACGAGGACGGGCCGCCCCGGCCCGAGCCGGGCGGCGCGATCTACAACGCCGAGCGCGACGACGAGATCCGCCAGATGCTCGTGGCCAAGAACGCGCGCCGCGCGGCGCGCGGGGAGGCCGAGCAGGACGTCGAGACCGAGCTGGCCTCGCTGACCCGTCCGGCGATCGATCCGGGCCTGCGCGACGAGATCCGCGACCTGGTCATCGCCCGCAACGCGCGGCGCGTCGCACGCGGGCGCGAGCCGCTCGACGTGGATTCTGAGATCGAGCGACAGATCCGCGACCTCTCCGGGTAGATTGCGGCCATGGCCGGACCTCGCCGCTTCGACGTCGAAGACATCCTGATCCGCCCGGGGACCTACTACAACCCGGAGACCGAGGTGCTGCTCGTCGTCGACGACACGACGCAGCTCGACACGGAGGTCGCCAACGCCGGCGACGAGGAGGGCGAGGGCGACTGGATCCTCGTCTCCAACGAGATGCCGGTCGACGAGCATTCGCGCGACGAGCTGCTCGAGGCCTTCACCGCCCGCTTCCACCCCGGCACCTCGGGGGCCGTGGCCGGCGACGAGGACGATCCGGGCGAGGTCGACCCGGAGCTCGAAGCCGACGAGGAGGAGTAGGGCGGGCCCCGAGGAGCACTACCTGCTCGACCTCTGCGACGAGGCGCTCGGCGAGGCCTCGCTGCGCGACCACGAGCTGGGGTGGCTTCGCGAGGGCGGGGACCCCGACGCGCCGGCGGCGCGGGTGGACGCGTGGTATCCGGGCGCGCGGGCCGTCGTGCTCGTGACGGACGAGGAGAACGCGCCGCGCAGCGTGGCGCTGGCGCGCCCGGCGGACGCCTACGGAGTCGGCGTGTACGAGCTGCGGCGCGGGTGGGTCGCCCGGGACGCCGAGGGCGCCCTGCGCCGCCTTCCCGACGAGCGCCGGCGGGTCATGGCGATGCTCGCCGATCCCGAGGAGCGCCTCGAGCACCGCGTCTGGTGGGACGCGGGCTGGACGGTGATGGGGGTCAACGTCGCCGAGGGGGACTTCGAGGACGAGGACGAGGACTTCGACGACTGGGGCGATGACGAGGACATCGAGGTGGCCGCCGGCACGCGGCAGTTCCACCTGGACACCGAAGCCGCCCTCGGCTGGCGCGGCCGCGCCGTCGCCCTCGCCCTCCTCGAAGCCGTCAGGCTCTCCCGCCGTGCGTTCGCGGTCCGCCGCGCGGGCGGCGGGACGTCGCCGGAAGCGCTTGAGGCGCTCCTCGTGCTCCTCGCGGCGGACGCGCCGGCGCACGACGAGATCGCCCGGGTGCTCGCCCGCGACGACCACGACGTCCTGGACGCGCTCGCCGAGCTGAAGGCGGCCGGCCACGCCGAGTCGCGCGAGGACGATCCAGAGGCCGCGGACGTGTGGACGCTGACGGCCGAGGGCCGCGAGGCCGCCGTGGCCTGGATCGCCGGCGTCCTGCCCCTGTTCGAGGGCTGGCCGCCCGACGTGCGCGACGTCGACGACGCCGACGCGCCGCCCTAGCTCTCCGAGGGACTGGCGGTCGTGCGCCCGGCGCGCGCCTCGCGCGACGCCTCGAGGTCGGGGTCGCGCCGGTCGGCGATCAGCGACGCGACGATCCCGATCGTGAACGCCACCGCGACCAGCAGGAGCGACGCGACCGGGCCGAGCTTGTAGACGTCCTCGAGCAGCAGCTTGACCGCCACCAGCGCGAGCACGACGGCGATCGTCTCGTCGAGGTACCGGAAGCGGCGGATCAGGCCCTCCACGAGCACGAACAGCGCCCGCAGGCCGAGCAGCGCGAAGACGTTGCCCATCCAGATCAGCGCGGAGTCGCGCGTGATGGCGAACGCGGCGGGGATCGAGTCGACGGCGAACGCGATGTCGGCGGCGACGACCGCGGCCAGGCAGACGAACAGCGGCGTGGCGTGGCGGCGCCCGTCTTCGGAGACGAACCAGTGGTGGCCGCGGAAGTGGTCGGTCACGGGGAACACGCGCCGGACGCCGCGGACGATCAGGTTGGAATCCGGGTCGACGCCCTCCTCCACACCCCGCAGCACGCGGTAGGCGAGCACCAGCAGCAGCGCGCCGAGGATGTAGACGACGAAGTGGAACTCCTCGAGCAGCGCGACGCCGCCGAGGATCGCCGCCCCGCGCAGGATCAGCGCCGCGACGATGCCCCAGAACAGCAGGTTGGCGCGGTGCTCCTGGGGGACGCCGAAGTACGAGAACAGCAGCAGGAACACGAACAGGTTGTCGAGCGACAGCGAGCGCTCGATGAAGTAGACGGTGGTGTACGTCACCGCGTCCTCGGGGCTGTCCAGGCCGGCGAGGACGCCGCCCGCCACGAGCGAGAGCACCAGCCAGCCGATGCTCCAGTAGACGCCCTCGCGGAAGCTCGGCTCGCGCCCGCGCGCGAAGAAGCGCAGGTCGACGAAGAGCAGCAGGACGGTCACCGCGGCCAGGATCAGCCAGGGCACGGGCCCGCTGAGGACGGCGAACGTCACCTCACACGTAATAGAAGGTCAACCCTACGACGGCATAAACCGCCAGGAGCTGGAGCCCTTCGTACCACGTCGACTCGCCCTCGTTCACGACGTGGTTGGCAATCAGGATCGCCAGGAAGATCGCGCCGAGCTCGAAGCCGTTGAAGACCAGCGACATCGGGAACTCGCCGACGAAGAAGCTCAGCAGCACGAGCACCGGCGCGGCGAAGAGGGCGATCTGAGCGCTGGAGCCGATCGCGATGTTCACCGACAGGTCCATCTTGTCGCGCATGGCGAAGTAGATCGCCACCCAGTGCTCGGCGGCGTTGCCGACGATCGCCACGACGATCACGCCGACGAAGAACGGCGAGAAGCCGACGGACTTCGACGCCTCGGTGATCGAGCCGACGAGGATCTCCGACATGACGCCGACCGCGACGCCGGCGACCGCCAGCGCGATGACCGACTTCTTGATGGTCCACGCCCCGCCGCCGTGGTCCTCCTCGTCCTGGGTCGGGTTGAAGAGGTGGCGGTGGCTGCGGAGCGAGAAGTAGAGGCCGGCGATGTAGGAGAACAGCAGCACGAACGCCACGCCGATCGAGAGGCGCTCGACGTCGCCGCCGAAGTTCTTGGACTCCGCGCGCGGATCGGGCAGGCCGCCGCCCGAGACGAGCTGGAAGAGCGCGGGCATGACCAGCGCGACCGCGGCCAGGAGGAGCATCGAGACCTGCGTGTTGGCCGCGGTGCGGTCGAACGTCTGGCGCTCGCGCTTGAAGCCGCCGATGAGCATCGCCGCGCCCATGACGAGCAGGATGTTGCCGAGGATGGAGCCGATCAGCGACGCCTTGACGACCTCCTGCAGCCCCTCGCGCAGCGCGAAGAAGGCGATGATCAGCTCGGGCGCGTTGCCGAAGGTCACGTTGAGCAGGCCGCCGATGCCGGGGCCCGACCGCGCCGAGAGCTCCTCGGTGGCGCGGCCCATCAGCGCCGCGGTGGGGATCACGCCGGCCGCCGAGGCGGCGAAGATCAGCGTCGCGTCGGCGTGCGCGATCTCCAGCGCGATGGCGATCGGGATGAACGGGACGAGCAGGTACGGCCAGCCGGATCCGCTGAACAGGAAGCGGCGCAGGGCGGTCACGCACCGGACCCTACCCGCACATGCCCGCGGGAAGCACGCCGGGACCGCGCCGTACGATGTCGGCCGTGGCTGAGATCGGACACACCGCGGTCGGGACCTGGAGCGGCGGGCGCTTCATGCACTTCGGCGAGGCGCTCGACGACGCGCGCCTGGAGGCGCTGCTGCGTCCCGGCGACGGGATCGGCACGGTCCTCACCGCCGACGCCTACGGGGCCGGCGAGGCCGACGCGCTGCTCGGCCGCGCGCTGCGGGGCGTCCCGCGCGAGGACTACGCGCTGGTCGGCGCCATCGGGCACGACTTCTACGAGGGCCAGCGCGACGGGCCGCGCGGCTTCCCGCGCTTCACCGATCCGCGGCTGCGCAGCGAGGACGGCTACGCGGACTACGTGCGGATGGCGGTCGAGCGCTCGCTGGAGCGCTGCGGCGCGTCCGCGTTCGACCTGCTCCTGCTGCACAACCCCGACCGCACCGGGTTCACCTCGCCGGTCGTGTGGGAGGCGCTCGCCGCCGTGCGCGACGCGGGGCTGACCGCGCGGCTCGGGGTCGCCCCCGGGCCGGCCAACGGCTTCACGCTCGACGTCATCGACTGCTTCGAGCGCTTCGGCGAGCTGATCGACTGGGCGATGCTGATCCTCAACCCGCTCGAGCCGTGGCCCGGCGAGCTGGCGCTCGACGCCGCCGCCCGCCACGACGTCTCGGTCATCGCGCGGGTGGTCGACTACGGCGGGCTGTTCTGGGACGACGTGCTGCCCGGGCACGCGTTCGCCCCGCGCGACCACCGCGGCTTCCGGCCGGCGGGCTGGGTCGAGGCCGGGCGCGAGCGCATGGAGCGGATGCGCCCGTACGCCGAGCGCCACGGCCTGACCATGCTCCAGCTCGCCGCCCAGTGGGATCTCGCGCATCCGGCCGTCCGCTGCGTCGCCCCGACGCTCATCCAGGAGCCCGGCGGCGCCAAGCCCATCGAGGCCAAGCGCGCCGAGCTGGCGGGCACGCCGGCCGAGGTCCGCCTGAGCGAGGCCGAGGTGGCCGAGCTGCGCGCGATCGGCGACAACACCGGCTCGATGGCGCTCAAGGGCGCGAACCCGGAGCACGAGGGCGAGGCCCGCCCGGACCGCTGGCCGCTCGACCCGCCGCTCGCCGAGCTCGCGCGCCGCTGGGCGATCGACCCCGAGCGCGATCTGCGCAAGGCCGCCGCGGCCTAGCCGCCCGGCGCGAGGGCCAGCACCGTCACGGTGCCCGGCGGCACCTCGGTCAGCCCCGCGTCGACCACGCGGGCCACGCAGGCGCCGTCGCGCGCGGCGGTCGCGAACGCCGCGGCGCCGGGTGCGAGCACGCGTGCCGGGCAGCCGGCGGCGACCCAGGCCTCGACGCGGCCCGAGTCGCTCGCCATCACCGCGGCGTGGGCGATCTGGGCGAGGATCTTGCCCGAGCTCATCGCGGCCGCCGGGTTGAGGAGGTAGGTGAGCGCCGCGGGGTCGGCGGCGGCCTCGGGCGCCGGCGCGAGCTCGGTGCTCATGGCCTGGAGCTTCTCGAGCAGCGGGCCGCGCTCGGAGCGCCGGCGCGGCGGCAGCGCGAGAACCGCGTCGCCGGCCACCACCCCGCCCTCCCCCAGCGCCCGCGTCCACTGCCCGCCGGTCCGGGTGCGCAGGACCACCTTGCCCGGCCGCGGACGCCAGTCGGCGAACGCCGCGGCGAAGCGCGGGTCCGGCTCGAGCCCGCGGACGCAGCGGACGGCCGCGGCGCCGGCGAGCTCGCCCG
>DASVQH010000127.1:0-4832 GCA_036389195.1 Solirubrobacteraceae bacterium | reverse complement strand
CCCAGCGGGATCGGCTCCGCTCGTCCTTCGGGCGACGCTACTAGGGGAAGTACAGCCGCTCGTCGAACGCGTCGAACGTCGCGGTGTCGGTCGCCCCGTCGCCGCTGCCGGCGTCGAGCCGGTCGAAGTCGCCGTCCTTGGCGCTGAACTTGTCGGCGCCGTAGCCGCCGTCCAGCTCGTCCTCGCCGGCCCCGCCGGTCAGCGTGTCGGCGTCGTTCTGGCCGAAGAGCCGATCCTCGCCGGCGCCGCCGTCCAGGGTGTCCTGGCCGGAGCTGCCGTCGAAGTAGTTGTTGAGCGCGGCGGCGTTGGCCGCCGCGGTGTTGCCGTTGATGAAGTCCTTGCCCGTGCCCGTGGACACGTTCTCGATGTCGGCCTTGACGTTGTCGGCCTCCTCGGCCACGCCGTCCTGGTTCACGTCGGCGCCGTCGTTGGCGACGTTGTCCAGCGAGACGCGCGTGTTGGACGAGCGGCTGCCGTAGTCGACCTCGTCGGTCCCGTCGCCGCCGGAGAGCACGTCGCCGTTGTCGGTCGAGGAGCCCTGCGGCAGCCGGTCGTCGCCCGGGCCGCCGGAGACGGAGTCCTTGCCCGCCCCGCCGTCGAGGTAGTCGTCGCCCTCGCCGCCGGTGACCGTGTCGAGGTCGTCCCCGGCGTAGATCGAATCGGTCTCGTCGCCGCCGTCGATCGTGTCGTTGCCGTCGCCGCCCTCGAGGAAGTCGCGGTTGACGCCGCCCTTGAGCGTGTCGTTGCCGTCGTTGCCCTGGAAGTCGTTGCTCCCGTCTACAGCGGTCGCCGCGGCTGACGTGGCGTCCATGACGTCGTTGCCCGAGCCGCCGTCGACCCGCTCGACATTGGCCTTGACGTTGTCGAGCTCGTTGGCGGTGCCGTCGGGCGGCGAGTTGGTGTCCGCGCCGTCGTTGGCGACGTTGTCGAGCGTCACCCGGACGTTCTGGCTGCGCTCGTAGTAGCTCACCTGGTCGTTGGATCCCGAGCCGCCGGTGTAGACGTCGGCGCCGTCGGGATCCTCCGTGTTGCACTGGGAGACGTAGTTGAACTCGAACGCGTCATCGCCCGCGTTGCCGTTGAGCGTGTCGTTGCCCATGCCGCCGCAGATCTGGTCGCCGCCGTCCTGGCCGCTGAGCGTGTCGTTGTTGGGGCCGCCGATCAGGGTGTCGCTGCCTTGGCCGCCGTTGATCACGTCGATGCCGCCGGTGGCCGGCGCCGCGTACTGCTCGTCGGCGTCGCCGTAGACGTAGTCGCTGTTGGCGCCGCCGGTCACCTTGTCGCCGCCCTGGCCCGCGAAGATCGTGGCCTGCTTGTTGAGCGGGCTTCCGGTGGCCGGGCTCCCGGCCAGGCTGATGACGTCGTTGTTCGCGAGGGTCTGCAGCTCGAGCCGGTCCATGCCGCTCCAGCGCACGTCGTCGCCGTCGCCGTCGGCGTTGAGGTTGGCGCCGCCGGTGCCGAAGGTCCACGTGTTGGCCGCCGCGTTGCCGATCAGGCGCAGGGTGTCGTAGCCGCCGCCGAGCACCGCGTTGACCTCGATCTCGGAGGCCGCGGCGTTCGCCTCGGCGGTCTTGCCGGGGCCGAGCGGGTTGGTCAGGTCGAGCTCGAGCGTCTGCGACGTGTCATCGCCGACGACCTGGATCGCGTTCGTGTTCGCCCCGGTCGCGCCGCCACAGGACGCTCCGTCGAGCTGGATCGCGCCGCCGGCGCTCTTGCCGACCTTGGCGTCGCCGTAGTCGGTCATGGTGACGGTCACGGTGGCCGTCGTGCCGTTGTACGCGCAGGTGACGGCCGCGTCGGCCGCCGCCGAGCCGGACGCGAGGAACGCGCCGGCCGCAACGACGGCCGCCGCCGTCGACTTCACGATGGTCATCAGGTCCTCCGATCTGGGGTCTCGGCCGACGCTAACCAGGCCGGCACCCCGATTGGAAGATCCTTTTGGCCGTATCCGCTACTCCGGACGTCGCGGGACCAGCACCAGGCGCTTGAACTCGGCGACGAGCGTGCCGTCCTGGTTGAGCACGCGCGTGTGCACCTTGACGGTGCCGCGGTCGGGCTTGGACTGCGACTCCCGCTTCTCGAGGACCTCGGACTCGACGAACAGCGTGTCGCCGTGGAAGACCGGCGCCGGGTGCTTGAGCTCCTCGGTGGCCAGGTTGGCGATCGCCTTGCCCGAGACGTCGGAGACGCTCATCCCGAGGGCCAGCGAGTAGACCAGCGGCCCGACGACCACGTTGCGGCCCTGCTGGGACTGGGCGGCGTAGACGTCGTTGAGGTGGAGCGGATGGTGGTTCATGGTGATGAGGCAGAACAGGTGATCGTCCGCCTCGGTCACCGTCTTGGCCGGCCAGTGCTTGTAGACCGCGCCGACCTCGAACTCCTCGAGGTAGCGGCCGTAGGGATGGCCGCCGGACGCCTCGCGGGCCGCCTGGTTGGTCTCGACTTCGGGCATCGGGTGTCGTCTCCAGAGAGTTCAGGGGAGGATGTGGCGGCCCACATCCTCCCCGATCACGCGCGGATCCGGCGGTGCGCCGTGGCCGTCGTGCGGTTGCCTGCGGCGTCCGTGGCCGTGGCGCGGACGCGGATCCGGGCCGGGATGCAGGTGGCCGGCGGTCCTGATGAGCACGCTGTCACGGTCGACGGTCCACTCGTTGAGCGGCGGGCCGTCGCCGTAGGGCGAGGGCCGCGCCTCGTCCGGGTACGTGAAGCGGCGGTCCGGGCCGCCGTCCCAACGCGCGACGTCGAACACCGGGTACGCCTTGCCGTTCTGCACGTCGAGCCAGAGCGGCCGGGCCGCGGTGAGGCGGCGGCCCAGGTCCGACGCCGCGGGCACCCAGTCGATCTCGTAGGTGATCCACACCGTCCGCGGGTCCGGAACCGCGTTGTGGAGCATGTAGTTGACGCCCCAGACGTCGCCGGCGCGCGTCGGATAGCCGTAGCCCGCCGGCATCTCGGCGATCGTCTTCTCCTCGGCGAACGCGTAGAAGCGCTCGGGCAGCCACGGGCTCGCCGAATCGGCCCGCGACAGGTTGACCATGACCGCGTGGTGCATGTGGAGGACGTCGACCGGCGGGACCCGGCCGTCCCCGTCCACGAGGTCCGGCTTGATCCGCGTCACGAAGCCGTCGCCGGCCGGGCGCTCCACGGTCACCGGCCCGGCCATGATGAGGTTCTGCCCGGGCGCGGCGAACAGCGGGCCGTAGCGGTAGGTCAGCCGCTGGACACCGGGCGCTCCACCCGCGGAGCCCCTCCGATCGCTCGCCGAAGTGGTACCACGGTTTCCGGCGCGATGGAAGAGCCTGCCGCGGACTAGGGTTCGCGCCCATGCGAAACCCCCGACACTTCTTCGCGCCGCTGGCCATCGGCGCGCCCGAACCCCTGCGCGAGATCCCCGTCACGCCGGCGCGGTCGATCCACTTCTTCGACCCCTCGAACGAGAAGATGGTCAGCCGCGTCCCGTCGATGGCCGAGAAGGCCGACATCCTGCTCGGCAACCTCGAGGACGCCATCCCGGTGGACCGCAAGGACGCCGCGCTGGCCGGCCTGGTTCGGGCCGGCAAGGAGCACGATCTCGGCTCGACGGCCCTGTGGACCCGGGTCAACGCGCTGGAGTCGCCGTGGATCCTGCACGAGCTGACCACGCTGGTCTCGGAGATCGGCGACAAGCTCGACGTGGTGATGATCCCGAAGGTCGAGGGCGCCCAGGACATCCACTACGTCGACCGGCTCCTGGCGCAGCTGGAGGCGCGGGCGGGGCTCGACCGGCCGATCCTCGTCCACGCGATCCTCGAGACCGCGCTCGGCGTGGCCAACGTCGAGGAGATCGCCGCCGCCTCGCCGCGCATGCAGGGCATCTCGCTCGGCCCCGCGGACCTGGCGGCCTCGCGGCGCATGAAGACCACGCGCGTCGGCGGCGGCCACCCCGGCTATCGGACGATCGAGGACCCGACCGAGGACGGCGCGCCGCGCGCGAGCTACATGCAGGACCCGTGGCACTACACGGTCGCCCGCATGGTCGACGCCTGCGCAGCCGTCGGGATCCTGCCGTTCTACGGTCCCTACGGCGACATCAAGGACGTCGAGGGCTGCGAGACGCAGTTCCGTGCGGCCTTCCTGCTGGGCTGCGTCGGCACGTGGACCCTGCACCCGGTCCAGATCGACATCGCCAAGAAGGTCTTCTCGCCGGACCCCGAGGAGGTCCGCTTCGCGCGCAAGGTCATCGAGGCGATCCCGGACGGCCGCGGCGTCCACATGATCGACGGCAAGATGCAGGACGACGCGACCTGGAAGCAGTGCCGCGTGATGGTCGACCTGGCCGAGATGCTGGCCGAGAAGGACGCCGACCTGGCCGAGGCGTACGGCTTCACCGGCTCGGCCGCCTGAACGCTCAACGGTTGCGGCGCGCGTGCCGGGGCGCTCGAGTAGCGTCCCGGCCATGCCGCTTCGCCGCGCGGCGCTCGCCGCGGCCACCGCGCTGACCGCCCTGCTCGCGGGCGCGCCCACGGCCGCCGCCGACCGCGTCGCGGTCCGCCAGATCGACCGCGACCTCCTCGCCGCGGCGTTCACCGGCGACGGCGCCGTCGTCGCGCTGCGCAGCGGCGACATCGGCGCGGTGGTCCAGCGGCGCGTCGCCGGCCGGCGGCCGCAGATCCTTCTCCGCGATGGCGAGGCGGGCCAGGTGCGGCTCGCCGCCTCGCCGCAGGCCGTGGCCGTCTCCGTCTGGGCCGGCGACGAAGAGGACCGGAGCGGCAGCCGCGTGCTCGTCGGCCCGCCCGGCGGGCCGCTGCGCGAGGTCGCCCGCTGCGCCGCGGCGCTGTTCGCCCCGCCGGTCG
>DASVQH010000126.1:0-37804 GCA_036389195.1 Solirubrobacteraceae bacterium | reverse complement strand
CGCCGGCCGCGACGGCCGGGAGGGCGAGGACGAGGGCGAGGGCGCGCGAGGTCATGCCCCCGACCCTACGCCCGCCGCGGGAGGTACGTCGAGCGGATCGTCCGGGGGACTACCAGCCGAGGCGGGCCAGCGGAGCGCCGGTGCGCCGACTCGTGCGCTTGCTCCCGCCCGGGCAGTTGATCGTCGCGTCGCCGCCGGTGCCGAGGCGCATCTGCATCAGCAGCTCGCGCTTCTTCACCTTCGTCGACCCGAAGACGCCGCCGTTGCCGGTCATCCCGGCACCCTCGAACCAGCGGTACTTCGCCTTGCGCACCTTGCCGAAGATCCGCAGGGGCGTCCCGTTCGGGTAGCTGTCCGGCCAGTACCCGCCGACCGAGTTCACGCCGACCGACTCGCCCTTGGCGATGCACATGTTCTCCGGCCGGAAGGTGGTCACGGTCTGGCTGCCGGCGTCCCGGGTCGGCAGGAAGAACTGCCCGCTCGTCACCTTCACGCGCATCTGCCCGCCGGGCAGCGGCTCGAGCGTCTGGAAGTGGATCATGGTCTCGCCGCCGCGCGCCGGATCGGTCGGCTGGTGGCTCGAGAGCGCGGTGCCCTTGATCTTGATGGCGAGGACCTGGCCGGTGGCCGGCGCCTTCGCGCGGCCGTGGCGGGAGACCTTCCCGTGCCAGTAGACGGTGTCGGTGTGGTGGGCCGCGACGGCGCTCGCCCGCGCTTCGAGCTTCGAGCCGAACGTGCGGATCTTGGCGCCGGCGGCCGGCGCGCCGGCGAGGGCGACGACGAGCGCGAGGGCGGCGGAGGTCCGGAGAGTCATCGCCGGACCTTACGCGCGCCATCGCGCAGCGTCGAGCCGCGCTGTCAGCGCGAGCCGACCTTCTTGAGCGTCACGCGGTACTTGGCGGTGTGCTGCGGCCCGCCCGGCTCGGTGACCGCGACGATGCTCACCGGCAGCTTGCGCTTGCGCGCCAGGAACAGCTTGTGGCCCTTGCGCGTGAGCTGGACCCGCAGCCCGCTGGTCGACTTGGGGGCGATCTCGAACCTCCCCTTGCCGATCGCGATCGTGCGCACGACGGCCTGCGTCCGCTTGGCCCGCCGGCCGCGCGCCTTGAGCGTCTGCTTGGCGTAGATCGTGACCTCGCCGGTGCAGCGGCTGGGGCCGGGCTGGCAGAACAGAGCCATGCTGGTCAGGCCGCTCTTCTTGACGTTGACGCGCTGGCCCTCGGGGAAGATCGTCTTCTGCAGCGGCGGGGCGGCCGGCGTGTCGGCCTTCGGCGCGCGCGGGGGGTCCGGCGGGCGGTAGGGGTTGTGCTGGCCGCCGGGGCACATGTAGAAGGCGTCGGGGCCGGTGGCCACCGTCATCTGCATCAGCAGCTCCGTGCCGGCCAGGCGGCCGCCGCGGTCGTTGGAGCCGGGCCGCGGGGTGAACGGCGTCCCGCTGGTGGCCGGGTCCGCCCACTTGCCGTGCGCCTCGAACCAGCCGGTCGAGGAACCGGCGACGGACGAGAAGATCTGGAACGGCGTCCCGTCCGGGTACGGGCCGGTCGGGCCGTCCTTCGGATCGCGGTTGAGGATGCCGTCGTAGCCGCCGATCGTGTTGAACGCGACGTACTCGCCCTGCTCGATGCACATGTTCTCGGGCCGGTAGACCGTGACCTGCTGCGGGTCGCCGGAGGTCGGCACGTAGAAGCCCTGGCTGGCGCGCAGGGCGCGCATCGCCCCGGACTCCTGCTTGAGCACCTGGAAGTGGAAGAGCGTCGAGCCGGCCGCCGGGTCGGTCCCGGGCGGCGAGGGCTTGGCGCTGCGCGGGGCGATGCCCTTGATGCGCACCTCGGTCACCTGCCCGCCGGCGGGCGAGGCGGGGCTCGTGGCGGGATCGGCGAGCGCCGCGGCCCAGAAGGCGGTGTCGGCCTGATGGGCCTGGGTCGCGTTGGCGGGGGCGGCGAGGTCGGAGCCGAAGGTATGGAAGGCCGCGGGGCTCGTCGCCGGCACGGCGGCGCACAGGCCGGCGGCCGCGGTGACGGCCAGCGCGCCGCGGCGGGCACGCGTGCGAAGCGTCGAGGGGAGGAACGTCATGGTCTGGTTATCGGTAGCGCGCGCGCCGCACTTAGCCCTCGTGGCGGTCGGGCTGCTGACACCGCGTCAGCGCGTCGCCGCGTCCGCCCGCTGACAGAAGGCGGAAGAATCCGCCGGGTCGGCTCGTTGAGTGGCGCATGGGAGATGTCGACTGCACTGGACGGGCCGGCACGGCCAAGGCCGCCGCCCACCCCCGGCGCGGCGGGCGACGGCTCGCAGGAGCGGCGGCGGCCGCCGGGTTGGCGCTCTGCGTCGCCCCGGGCAGCGCCTCCGCGCTGCCGGCGTTCCACCCCGACGGCCACGCCGTCGCCACGGCCGCCGCGGCGGCGCCCGAGGCCGCGGCCGCCAAGACCCGCAAGCGGATCAACCGCAAGGTCAAGGTCACCGGCAAGTTCTCGGTCCTCCCGGGCTCGACGTTCGGCGTGATGTCCATGACGCCCGACGGCGTGGGCCACCTGAAGGGCGCGCGGATCGTCGGCCGCCTGTCGGGACGGATCGTCGGCAAGAAGAAGGGGCTGCCCAAGGGCATCGCCAAGCTCCTGAAGATCGACGTCAGCGGCAAGCTCGACGTCGACAGCTACTTCGACCCCGAGCACTTCAACCCGATGGTCGCCCGGGGCCTGGTGGCCGGGCGCTCCCGCAGGGCCAAGAAGGTCACCGGCTGCATCCGCTTCTCGACGACGAAGAAGAACGGCCAGCCGGTCCAGCGGTTCAAGCTCCTCGGCGGCACCGGCAAGGCGGCGGGCTACACGATGAGCGGCAAGCTGCCGACCTTCTCGTTCGACCGCCCGGCCGCCCAGCAGCCGAAGGTGCTCAAGCTGCGGGTCAAGTCCGGCAAGCGCAAGCGGCCGCAGAAGAGCTGCCGCAGGCTGCTCCGGAAGCTCAAGAAGTAGCGCGCGGGCCCGGCTAGCCTGCCGGTCGGCATGCTGCCGACCGTCGAGATCCTGGGCCTGTCGATCCGGCTCTTCGGCGTGATGATCGTCGTCGCGCTGGTCGTCGCGCTGATCATGCTCGTCCGCCGCGCGCACGAGCTGGGCGCGCCGGAGCGCTGGGCCACCGAAGGGGCGTTCGTGGCGATCGCGGGCGCGCTGGCCGGCGCCCGGATCTACTACGTGCTCAAGAACGGAGGCGACGTCTCGCTGACCGGCGGCGGCCTCGTCTACTTCGGCGGCGTCCTCGGCGCGGCGCTCGCCGTGCTCGTCTGGGGCCGCCTGCGCGGGGTCCCGCTGCGGCTGGCCGACAGCGCGGCGCCGGTCGCCGCCGCGGTCTACGCGATCCTGCGCATCGGCTGCCAGCTCGCCGGCGACGGGGACTACGGGCGTCCGTCGGACCTCCCGTGGGCGATGGGCTATCCCGACGGCACACTGCCGACGCCGCCCGGCGTCGAGGTCCACCCCACGCCGGTCTACGAGACGCTGGCCAGCGGGCTGGCCGCGGTGTGGCTGTGGCGCCGCCGCGACGCCTACCGCCCGGGCGTCCTGACCGCGGTCTGGCTGCTGTTCGCCGGCGCCGAGCGCTTCCTCGTGGAGCTCGTGCGCCGCAACCCCGACGTCGCCGTCGGCCTGACCTCGCCGCAGCTGCAGAGCCTCGTGCTAGTGGCGGCCGGGGGCGGCCTGCTCGCCCATCTGGCGTTCGCCCGCGGACCGACGGAGAAGAAACCGGCCGCCTGACCCGTTGTGTGGTCGCCGTCGTCGATCCGACGGCGGAATCGACGGCGCACAGGGGGTCGTACGCAGGTGCTCGAGCTCATCGGTGGACCGAAGTCAGCGGCGGTGGTCGGCGCCGTCGCCGTGCTCGCGCAGGCGTTCGGCGGCTGCTTCCTCTGCGACGATGCGCCGCCGGCGAAGGGTCCGACGGTGACCATCACCGGCCCGTCCACGGTGACGGCCGGCGAGGAGGCCCGCTTCAGCGTCGAGGCCCAGGGCCTCGGCCCGGGCGCGCCCTGCCCGGTCGGCGTCAACTGGCTGTTCGCCGAGAAGGACGGCCAGGCCCCGGTCCAGGTCTCCGTGCCCAACCCGCCGACCCGCAAGCTGGACGACGGCTCCTGCCAGATCACCCTCGTCCAGACCCCGCACACGTGGCCCAAGGGCGCCACGGTCGGCAGCCGGCCGGGGCTCGTGACGGTGCGGATCAACGGCGTGGTCGTCAACTCCGACGGCTCCAAGACGATCACCGTCGTCACGCCGCCGAAGCCGGACAGCACGCCGCCGGCGGACACGAAGCCCAAGCCGGAGGACTACAAGACGATCGGCTCGTCGCTGACCGCGAAGGCGGACATGGCGGAGTCCCATCAGCAGGACTCCGCCTACTGGAACGCCACGCTCACCAACGGCACGGTCCAGGTGCCCGAGGACGGCCAGATCAGCGAGGTGCGGGTCAAGGGCAACGTCGTCCCGGCGGCCAACGGCAACGCGCCGCTCAACTCGGTCAAGGTCCAGATCCTGCGCGCCGACGGCGACGCCCTGAAGATCCCCGATCCCGGCGGCACGAGCGCCCCGTTCGTCCTGCCGGTGGGCGGCGACGCCGACCAGATCACCACGTTCAAGCCGGAGAACCTCTGCGCCAAGAGCGGCGACCTGGTCGGCCTGAACACGCTCGGCGGCTGGGACGAGACGACCAGCCCCGACCAGGGCGGTTACTACGACGGCGTGCCGTTCCAGATCTTCGCGCGGTCGCCCGGCTCCGCCACGGGTCAGTTCCACAAGCACGAAGGCGTCCAGAACGGCTCGCGTCTGGAGAACGGGGTCGGCGACAACAACGAGCCGCAGCAGTTCCCGGTCGTCCGCCAGGACCAGGAGCTGCTCATGCAGGTGATCGTGGCCACCGGGAACGCCCGCTCCTACGAGTGCGGCGGGCCGAACACGTACCGCACCCCCTAGCCCCGCTTCGTACCCCACGGCTCAGCGGCCCGTCCCCGGCTCTCCGGGGGCGGGCCGCGGTCGTTCCCGGGCTCCGCGCTCAACCTTGCCAAGGTTGTGTCAAGGTTGGGCCCGACGTTGGTAGGATGCGCCGTCATGCGTGACTACCGCCAGGCCATCAACTCCCGCGTCGTCGTGTTCGACGGCGGAATGGGCGCCACGCTCGAGATGTTCGACCTCTCGCTGGAGAAGGACTACCGGCTGCCGGGCCGCTGTCACGAGGCGCTCGTGCTCAACCGCCCGGACGTCATCCAGGGGGTCCACGAGTCGATGGTCGCGGCGGGCGCCGAGGTCGTGGAGACCGACACCTTCCAGGCCTCGCGGCTGAAGCTCGAGGAGTGGGGCCTGGCCGAGCACACGCTGGAGATCAACCGGCGCGCCGCCGAGATCGCCCGCGCCGCGGTCGGCGAGGAGCGCTTCGTCGCCGGCTCGATCGGCCCGACGGGCTACCTCCCCGCCTCCGACGACCCGACGCTGGGCGGGATCCGGTTCCGGGAGCTCGTCGAGGTCTTCGCCGAGCAGTCCACCGGGCTCGTGCAGGGCGGCGCGGACCTGATCATGATCGAGACGGCGCAGGACATCCTCGAGGTCAAGGCGGCGATCTTCGGCGCGCGCGAGGCGTTCAAGGCCACCGGCAGGACGCTGCCGCTGCAGATCTCGGTCTCGCTGCTGCCCAACGGCGGCAAGATGCTGCTGGGCACCGACATCTCCGCGGTCCTGGCCACGCTGGAGGCGCTGAAGGTCGACGTGATCGGGCTCAACTGCTCGACCGGCCCCGAGGACATGCGCGACGCGATCCGCTTCCTGGGCGAGTGGTCGCCGGTGCCCGTCCACTGCATCCCCAACGCGGGGCTCCCCGTCCAGGGCCCCGAGGGCGAGACGATCTTCCCCGAGCAGCCCGACCCGCTGGCCGACGCGCTGTTCGAGTTCGTCGAGCGCTACGGCGTCGGCATCGTCGGCGGCTGCTGCGGCACGACGCCCGACCACATCCGCGCGATCCGCGAGCGCGTCGGCTGGGACCGCCCGGTCGCCCCGCGGCCGGCGCCGCGCCCCGCTCACGTGTCCTCGATGATCGCCGCCGCGCCCCTCGTGCAGGAGCCGCGCCCGACGATCGTCGGCGAGCGCGTCAACTCCCAGGGCTCGCGCAAGGCCAAGGAGATGCTGCTGGCCGACGACTACGACGGCATCGTCCAGGTCGCCGAGGACCAGGTCGAGGGCGGCGCCCACGTGCTCGACCTCTGCGTCGCGCTCACCGAGCGCCAGGACGAGGACGAGCAGATGCGGCTCGTCGCCAAGAAGGTGTCGCTCACCCAGCCCGCGCCGATCCAGGTCGACTCCACGGAGCCGGAGGTGATCGCCACGGCGCTCGACCAGATCCCCGGGCGCGCGATCGTCAACTCGGTCAACCTCGAGGCCGGCCGCGACAAGCTCGACAAGGTCGTCCCGATCGCGCTGGAGCACGGCGCGGCCCTGATCGCGCTGACCATCGACGAGGTCGGCATGGCCAAGACCGTCGAGCGCAAGGTCGAGATCGCCAAGCGCATCCACGAGATGGTCTGCGTCGAGCACGGGATGGATCCCGAGCTGCTCATCTTCGACCTGCTCACCTTCACGCTCACCACCGGTGACGAGGAGTGGCGCCCGAGCGCGGTCGCGACGATCGAGGGCATCCGCGCGCTGAAGGCCGAGCTGCCCGAGGTCAAGACCTCGCTGGGCGTCTCGAACGTGTCCTTCGGCATCGGGCTGGCCGCCCGCTCCGTCCTGAACTCGGTCTTCCTGCACCACTGCGTCGAGGCCGGCCTGGACCTCGCGATGGTCAACCCCAACCACATCACGCCCTACGGCGAGATCTCGGCCGAGGAGCGCGAGCTGGCCGACGACCTGGTGTGGAACCGCCGCGAGGACGCGCTGGAGCGCTTCATCGCGCACTTCGAGTCCAAGGGCCCCGAGGCCGAGGCCGAGAAGGCCAACCCGACCGAGGGCATGGAGCCCGAGGAGGCGCTGCACTTCCACATCCTGCGGCGCAAGCGCGAGGGCGTCGAGGCCCAGATCGACCTCGCCGTCGAGAAGATCGGCGCCGTCCCGACGCTCAACGACGTCCTGCTGCCGGCCATGAAGGAGGTCGGCGACAAGTTCGGCGCCGGCGAGCTGATCCTGCCCTTCGTGCTGCAGAGCGCCGAGGTGATGAAGCGCGCCGTCGCACAGCTGGAGAACTACCTCGACAAGGTCGAGGGCTACACGAAGGGCACCGTGGTGATCGCCACCGTGTTCGGCGACGTGCACGACATCGGCAAGTCGCTGGTCAACACGATCCTCACCAACAACGGCTACACGGTGGTCGACCTCGGCAAGCAGGTCCCGATCGGGACGATCACCGAGGCGGTCAAGCAGCACGACGCCACGGCGGTCGGGCTGAGCGCGTTGCTGGTCTCGACGTCCAAGCAGATGCCGCTGGCGGTCTCCGAGTTCCACGCGCAGGGCATCGACGTGCCGGTGCTGGTCGGCGGCGCGGCGATCAACCGCAACTTCGGGCGCCGGATCGCCTTCCCGGGCGGCAAGGAGTCCGACGAGCTCTACGCGCCCGGCGTCTTCTACTGCAAGGACGCCTTCGAGGGGCTGTCCGTGATGGACCAGCTCGTCGAGCCCGAGCGCCGCGAGGCGCTCGTCGAGAAGGTGCTCCAGGAGGCGCGAGACTTCCGCGCCAAGGGCCCCGAGCCGGAGGAGCTGCCGACGGACGACGACACCGTGCGCTCCGCGGCGGTGACGGACAACCCGATCCCCGAGCCGCCGTTCTGGGGCGTGCGCGAGGTCGCGGTGGACCTCGACGAGGTCTTCGCCCACCTCGACCTCCACGTGCTGTTCAAGCTGCACTGGGGCGGGCGCGGCGTGAAGGGCGAGGAGTGGAAGCGGCTGCTGGAGGACGACTTCCAGCCGCGGCTGGCCCGCATGTGGCGCGAGCAGGACTACCTGCACCCGCGCGCCGTGGTGGGGTACTTCCCCTGCAACTCGCAGGGCAACGAGCTGATCGTCTTCGACCCCGAGGACCACTCGCGCGAGGTCGAGCGCTTCGTGTTCCCGCGCCAGCCCGGTCACGACCGGCTCTGCCTGGCCGACTTCTACCGGCCGCTGGAGAGCGGCGAGCGCGACGTCGTCGCGCTGCAGATCGTCACCGCGGGCGGCGAGGCGACCGAGCGCATGGCCGCGCTGGAGCGCGACGGCGAGTTCGCCGAGCAGCTCTTCGTCCACGGGCTCTCCGTGCAGGTCGCCGAGGGCATGGCCGAATGGCTGCACTCCGAGATCCGCCGCGACCTGGGCATCGACCCCGACCAGGGCCGCCGCCTCTCGTGGGGCTACCCGGCGGTGCCCGAGCAGTCCGAGCACTCGAAGGTGGTGCGGCTGCTCGACGCCGAGCGGACGGTCGGCGTGAGGCTGTCGGAGGCCTTCGCGCCCGAGCCGGAGCAGACGACGCTGGCCATCGTCACCCACCACCCGCAGGCCGTCTACTTCGGCATGAAGTCGGGGCGGCTCGTGCCGCCGGAGAAGTCGCGCGACGCGATCATCCACGACCCGCGGCGCCGCCGCGGGCACCGCGTGCAGGACGGCGAGGTGGCGTTCGAGGCACTTGACGGCGAGGCCTACGAGGAGTCGCGCGCGGAGGCCGTCGAGGCGTAGCCTTCGTCGCCGTGCGCATCCTCTCGATCGACGGCGGCGGCATCCGCGGGCTGATCCCGGCCCTCGTGCTGGCGGAGATCGAGGCGCGGACCGGCCGGCGGATCGCCGAGCTGTTCGATCTCGTGGCGGGAACCTCGACCGGCGGGATCCTCGCGTGCGCGCTGACCATGCCCGCCGCGGACGGCTCGGGCGCCCCGCGCTACCGCGCCGTCGAGCTGGCGTCGCTCTACGTCGAAGAGGGCGGCGACATCTTCCACCGGTCGCTGCTCAAGCGCGTCGCCTCGGCCGACGGACTGCTCGACGAGCGCTACGACGACGACGGGCTCATGCGCGCGCTGCGCAAGTACTTCGGGGACGCGCGGCTGCGCGACGCCCTGGTGCCGGTGATGGTCACGGCGTACGAGATCGGCCGGCGCGATGCGTTCTTCTTCCGCTCCGCACGCGCGCGGGAGGACCCCGCCTACGACTTCTCGCTGGTGGAGGTGACGCGGTCGACCTCGGCGGCGCCGACCTACTTCGAGCCCTTCCAGGCGACCGCGGCCGGCGGTGGGCCGGCCTACGCGCTCGTCGACGGCGGCGTCTTCGCCACGAACCCGGCGATGTGCGCGTACGCCGACGCGATCGCCGCCGAGCCGGTCGAGCTCGCCGTCTCGCTCGGCACCGGGCAGCTGACGCGGCCGCTCGACTACCGCAAGGTCCGCTCGTGGGGGCAGCTCGAGTGGGCGCGTCCGGTGATCGACGTGGTGTTCGACGGGGTGGCCGACACCGTGGACTTCCAGCTCGGGCGGCTGCTGGGGACCGAGAACTACGTCCGGCTGCAGACCCAGCTGACCCGCGCGAGCGACGACCTCGACGACGCCTCCGACGGCAACCTCGCCGCGCTGCGCGAGGAGGCCGCCGCGCTGCTGCGCGCCCGCGACGCCGACGTCGACGCGCTCTGCGCCCGCTTGACCGCGTGAGCTGGACCGGGCGCCCGGGCGCCGCGCGGCTGACCGGCGCGGGATCTGGGTAGACCGGCCAGGCTCCCTGCCGCCGTCGCCCCTGTCCGAAGTCGCCCTCCCATACCCGGCCGCCGTCCCCGCGGCCGCCCACGCCGACTCCGACGTCGATCCGCTGCGCCGCGTCCTCGTTCACCGGCCCGGCCCCGAGCTCGCGTCGGTCACCGCCGCGACGGCCGAGACCATGCTGTTCGACGGGCCCGTCGCGCTGGACGCCGTGCAGCGCGAGCACGACGCCTTCGTCGCGACGCTGCGCGGCCTCGGGGCGCAGGTCGAGTACGTCGAGGATCTGCTCGCCGAGGCGCTCGAGGCTCCCGGCGAGCGCGCGCGGCTGCTGCGCGAGCTGGCCGGCGAGGCGCCCGCCGCGGTCGGCGAGCGCCTGGCCGCGCTCCCGGCCGCCCGGCTCGCCTGTCGGCTGATCGGCGGCGTGGCCGCCGAGGGTCCCACCGCCAGCGTCCGCCGGCTTCCCGGCGCCTCGGCCTGGCACGTCCCGCCGCTGCCCAACCTCCTGTTCCCGCGCGACATCCTCGCGGTGCTCGGCGACCGGGTCCACGTGGCCCGCCCGGCTCGCGCGGCGCGGCGCACCGAGGGGACGGTCGCCGCCAGCATCGCCCACACCGATCCGGCGCTGCGCGCGGCGGGGCGCTGGAGCGAGCACGAGCTGTCGGTCGAGGGCGGCGACGTGCTGCTGGCCGGCGACGGGGTCGCGGTGATCGGGATCGGTCCCCGCACGCGCTCGTCCGCCGCCAAGGCGCTGGCCCGCCGGCTGCTCGGCGAGGGCGGGATGCGCGAGGTCATCGCCGCGTGCATGCCTTCCGACGGGCCCTTCCACCTCGACCTCGCGCTGACCATGCTCGACCACGACGCCGTGCTCATCGATCGCGCGGTCGTCGGGCGGACCCACGCGGTCCGCTGGCGCGCCGGCCATCCGCCTCTCCCCCACCCGTCGCTGCTCGGCGCGCTCCGCGACGCGCTGGGGCGCGACCTGCGGGTGGTCGAGGCGGGCGAGGACGGATCGGTGCGGCCGTGGGACCGCGGCGCCAACGTCGTCGCCGTGCGGCCCGGCGCGGTCGTCGCCTACGCCGACAACCGGCTGACCAACCGGCGCCTGGAGCGCGCCGGGATCGAGGTCCACGGCGTCGCGGGCGCCGAGCTCGGGCGCGGCCGGGGCGGCCCCCGCTGCCTCACCTGCCCGCTCGTGCGCGGGGCGTAGCCCCCTGCGCTAGACGTCCAGGGCCTTGGCGAGCGCGGTCCACGCGGCGCGCGGGATGCCGTCCTCGCCCAGCGGCTGCACGCAGACGTGGTCGGCGCCGGCGTCGAAGTGCGCCCGGACCACCTCCGCGATCTCCTCGGCGCTGCCCTGCGGGATGACGGCGTCGATGAGGCGGTCCGAGCCGCCGTTCGCGATGTCGGCCTCCGTGAAGCCGTGCTGCAGCAGCGCCTGCGTGTAGTTGCGCAGCCCGAGGTACAGCTTCGCGAAGTCCCGGGCCACCGCCTTGGCGCGGACCGGGTCCGTGTCCACGACGCACGCCAGCTCGGGGGCCACGAGCGGGGCGGGCCCGAGCCGCTCGCGGGCGAACCGCGTGTGCTCGACGGGGACGAAGTACGGGTGCGTGCCCGCGGTGCGCTCCGCGGCCAGGTCGAGCATCTTCGGTCCGAGCGCGGCCAGGCAGCGGCCGTCGAGCGGGGGCGGCGCCGGCGCGGCGTCGAGGCCGTCGAGGAACTCGCGCATCGTCTTCAGCGGGCGGCGGTAGTCGCTGGTCGCTTCCGGGTGGCCGATGCCGATCCCCAGCATGAACCGCCCGGGGAACTCCTCGCGCAACGCGGCGTCGGTGGCCGCGGTCGCCTCCGGCTCGTCCGTCCAGACGTTGAGGATGCCGGTCGCGGCGACCAGCGTCGACGTCGCCGCGAGGATCGGGCGGACGTCGGGGACGTGCGGCGACCCGCCGACCCACCAGGCGCTGTAGCCGAGCTGCTCGGCGAGCTTCGCCGCCTCGCCGGCGCGCTCGATCCCGAAGGGGCGGTTGCTGGTCCAGATCCCGATCTTGCCGATGTCCATGGCGCTAGGCTCGCACCTGCGGTCGGTGTCGGCGCGGTCGCCACGGCTCCTCCTCGTGCGCGAGCCACACCAGCTCCGGGTCGAGCGCGCGCACGCGCAGCTGCCCTTCGCTCTGCGGCTCGTCGAGCTCGTCGTACCAGACCGCGACGTCGCCGCCCACGACGACCGGTCGCCCACCGGTCTCGACGACGACCACCTGCATCCCGTCCGTGTGGCCCGGCGCCGGGACGAGCCGCAGCCCGGGCAGGAGCTCGTGCTCGCCGTCGACGGGCACGTAGGTGACGCCGGGTGCGTCGACCCACTCGCGGATGGTGTAGCCGGCCTTGGTGCGCGCGTCGTCGAGCTCGCGGCGCTGGACGTGGATCGGCTTGCCGGCGAAGAGGCGGTTGCCGCCGCAGTGGTCGAAGTGCAGGTGCGTGTTGACCACGAGGTCGATGCCCGCGAGATCGAGGTCCTGCTCGCTCAGCGGCTGGAGGCGGGGATCCATGTCGGCCGCGAGGGGGTGCAGCTCGGTCATGCCGGTGTCGACCAGGACGCGCGCCTCTGGATGGTCGATGACGTGCACGCAGACCGGCATCCGCTCGGTCTCGGCGAGCAGGTCGGCGACCCGGAACGGCGTGATGGTGATCGGGGCGCGGGCGTTCGTCGCGGTTGGTGCGGCCACGGAGTCCTCTCGCTGTCGTTTGTCGTCCTGCCGCTGTCCATGACGGATGATCGGGCGGGAGCTCATCGCGGCTGCGTACGCTCAGGCGTCGGTGGTGCTCGCTGTGACACAGACCGGGTGCGTGGCCGGCGGACTCGCGCTGTTCGTCGTCGGCGTCGTCGTCGTCGTCTTCAGCCGGACCTTCGGAAGCGCTTCGGCCGCGTCTCCAGTGCGGCCACGTGGGGCCTCCGGTTGTGAGGGCGGGGGCGGTACGCTCGCGCCGATGGGCCGCATGGGCCTGATCGCCATGCTGCGGCGAACCGGACCAGGGACCGCCCATCGCGGCGTACCTGCGGAGCCGTGGGATGACCCCGCGCAGCGCGCTCCTGGCGGCGCTGGACTCCTTCGACGCCGCGGCGCATCTGCTCGCGGCCGGCGTGAGCGAGCGGCAGAACCCGGCTCCGGCAACGCCTGCTCGACCCGCACGACCCCGGCGGGTGACGGCTTCACCCCGTCCGCCGGTAGCGGATGTGCGTGGCCAGCGGCGAGTGCAGGACCTCGACGGGCTCGAACCCGAACGCCTCGACGCCGTCGAAGATCCGCTCGCCGGAGCCGAGCAGGACCGGCGCGACGTCGAGCGTGAGCTCGTCGATGACGCCGGCGATGAGGGCCTGGCGCACGGTCGAGGCGCCGCCCGCGATGTCCACCCCACGCTCGCCGGCCGTCTCGCGCGCTTGCGCGTACGCGGCGTCGAAGCCGTCGGTGACGAAGTGGAAGGTCGTCCCGCCCTCCAGCTCGATCGGCTCGCGCGGGTGATGGGTGAGCACGAACACGGGCGCGTGGTACGGCGGCTCCGGACCCCACCAGCCCTGCCAGTCCTCCTCCCACTCGCCGCGGATCGGCCCGAACATGTTGCGCCCCATGACGTACGCGCCGCGCGGCCGCATGAGCCAGCCGGCCGCCGTCGCGTCCGCGTCGTTGGCGCGCTCGTCACCGAGATGCCAGCCATGCAGCTCGCGCCCGCGCCTGCCGAGCGGCTGCTCGCGGCTCTGGTCAGGCCCGGCGACGAACCCGTCGAGCGAGATCGACATGTGGCAGGTCGTGTCGGGCATACGCGGTCCTCTCGAATGGGGGGTCGGGTCAGGCGGCGGCGTCGGCGAACGCCTCGGGGCCCTGCGCGGCCGCCGCGGGGTCCATCCACATGACCTGCCAGCCGTGGCCGTCGAGGTCGTAGAAGCTGCGCGAGTACATGAAGCCGTGGTCCTCGGCGTCGTCGACCTCGGTGCCCCCCGCGGCAAGCGCCGCGGCGCTGACGGCATCGACCTCGTCGCGGGACGCCACGCTGAAGCAGTACAGGGCCAGGGTGTGCGTGGTCGGATCGGCGAGGGGCAGCTTCGCGAACTCCGCGAACTTCTCGCGGCTGAGCAGCATGACGAAGGCGTGCTCGCCGACGAGCATGCAGGCGGAGGACTCGTCCTCGAACGCGGGGTTGAAGCTGAACCCGAGGGCGGCGAAGAACGCCTTGCTGCGGGCGAGGTCCTTCACGGGGAGGTTCACGAACAGCATGCGGCCGGGGTGCGCGGGAGTGGTCATGGTGGGGTAGACCGGCTCAGCCGGCGGAACTCATCGGCGGACCTTCACCTTGCCTCGATGCGGCGATCAGGGTAGGCCGGTTCGATGAGGGCGAAGGCGATCTGCGACGGACGCGGCAACGCCGGCACCGGCGCCCGAGCGTGTGTGCTCATCCTGGAGACCGGCGAGACAATCGAGAAGGCCGAGAAGATCGCGCCGACGACGAACATCGTGGCCGAGCACCTCGCGATCCAGCTCGCGCTCGAGATGGCGATCGACGCCGGCGTCCGACGGCTTGTCGTGTGGAACGACTCGCGGACTCCGGTCAACCACGTCCTGGGGACCTACCAGGTCAAGAAGGACCACCTCCGTCCCATCGTGGATCGAACACGCGAGCTCAGTCGGCTTCTGGAGTCGTTCGCCATCGAGTGGGTCCCTCGTGAGAAGACCGCCGTTCCTGACAGGCTCTGCCGCGAGATCGACAAGCGTCCGTGAGCGGAAAGGCGGCGTGGACGAAGTCCGGCTTGCCCGTCAGCCCGGTCCGCAGCGCGGACCGGCCACGACCGCATCAGTCGGTCGCGGCGGCCCGGCACGTCGCGGTCAGCTGCGTCATGGTCGGCGCGGGCACCGGCAGCTCCGTCGCCCCGGCCGGCCGGATCCCGTCCAGGACGATCCCGAGGTAGCGTCGCCAGAGGTCCGGCGAGAGGCTGGTGCCCCCGCACTTGGCGGTCGCGCCGCCGACGGCGCTGATCAGGAACGGCAGGTCCTCGGCGGCGAGGTCGTGGCGCACGAGACCGGCGCGCTGCGTGCGCGCGATGAGCGCCTCGATCGACGCCATGTACTCCGCGTTGCGGGCTTGCAGGCGCGGCTCGCCGAACAGCTCCGGGCCGACGGACTCGAGGAAGCCGCGGTCGCGGGCCTGCAGCTCGGCGCAGGCGGTGAGCACGTGAACCAGGCCCTCCCAGCCGTCGTCCATCGTCTCGGCGTGGGCGAGCGCGCGCTGCAGCTCGTCGAACCGGCGCTCCAGCGCGGCCAGGAGCAGCTCGTGCTTGGTCGGGAAGTGGCGGTGGACCGTGCCGGCCCCGACGCCCGCGCGCCTGGCGATCTCGGCGACGCCCGCGTCGGCGCCGCGCTCGGCGAAGACCTCGGTGGCGGCCGCCACGAGACGCTCGCGGTTGCGACGGGCGTCGGCGCGCTGCGGCCTCACGTCGCCGCCGGTGATCCCCTGCTCGACGGGCGCCGTGCTCATGGTCGAAGGGTAGGCATCAGGCCGCCTCCGCGAGCGCGGGCGCGGCGTGCGCGTCGGCGCCCGCCGTGACGACCTCGGCCGCCGGCGCGCCCTCGTCCCGGATGACGAACACGGTGGCCGCGATGGCGAGCGCGACGACCGCGCCGGCGATGAGGTACGCGACGTGGAAGCCGGCGTTGAGGGCCGCCAGCTGGTCGGCGCCCTCACCGAGCTCGGCGCTCGTGCGCTCGGCGGCGAACGTCGCCAGCACCGAGAGGGCGATCGCTCCGCCGACCTGCATCGAGGTGTTCACGAGGCCCGAGGCGACGCCCGAGTCCTCCGGCGTCGCACCCGACATGGCCAGGCTCGTGATCGACATGAAGCTGAGCCCGGCGCCGACGCCGAGCAGGAGCATGGAGGGCAGGACGTCGGCGAAGTAGCTGCCGTCCACCGGCGACTGCGTGAACGCGAGGACGCCGGCGAGGATGAACGCGAGGCCGGCGATCAGGACGGTGCGCGGCCCGAAGCGCTCGGTCAGCGGCTGCGCCAGGCGGGTCGAGACCCCGCCGATCAGGATCGTCAGCGGCAGGAACGCGAACCCGATCTCGATCGGGCTGTAGCCGAGGATCTCGCCGGTGTACCGGGCGCCGAAGAAGAAGACCGAGAACATCCCGGCCAGCACGCCGAGCAGGACGAGGTTCGCGCCGGTCACGTTGCGCGAGCGGAAGAGCCTCAGCGGCAGCAGCGGTTGCGTGATGCGCGCCTGCCGGACGACGAAGCCGACGAGCAGGACGAGGGCGACCGCGCCCAGGCCGAGCGTCTGCGTCGAGCCCCAGCCCGCCTTCTCCACGCCGACGATCGCGTAGACGGCGAGCATCAGGCCACCGGTGAGCATGAGCGCACCGGGGACGTCGACCTTGTTCTCCTTCAGGCCGAGGCCCTCGCGGTGGGGAACCAGCCGGTGGGCGAGCACGACCGTCGCGATGCCGATCGGCACGTTGACGAAGAAGATCCAGTGCCAGGAGAGGACGTCGGTCAGCACGCCGCCGAGCAGCAGGCCCAGCGAGCCCCCGGCCGAGGCGACGAACGAGTACACGCCGAGCGCTCGGCCCTGCTCGCGCGGGGTCCGGAACATCACGATGATCATCCCGAGGATCACCGAGGAGCCGAGCGCGCCGCCGACGCCCTGCAGGAACCGGGCCGCGATGAGGACCTCCTGGCTGTTCGCCAGGCCGCACAGCAGCGACGCGAACGTGAAGAGCGCCATCCCCCAGAGGAACATCCGGCGCTGACCCGCGAGGTCGCCGAGGCGGCCGGCGAGCAGGAGCAGGCCGCCGAACGGGATCAGGTAGGCGTTCAGCACCCAGGTCAGGTTCCCGTCGGAGAAGTCGAGGCTCTCCTTCAGGATCGGCAGGGCCGTGTTCACGATCGTGCCGTCGAGCACGATCATCAACATGCCCAGGCAGAGCACGTAGAGGGCGACGCGGTCGCGGCGGTGGGTGTCCGAGGAAGAGGTCATGAGTCGATCCGTGGTGGGGAGGAAGGCGGTGGAGCGCGTAAGCGGGGTGGTCGCTCCGTTTCGGACGATAGCAAACGGGTTCGCCGCCCCGTTTAGCGCCGGCCCACTCCCCCGCCCCGTCGCGGCCGCCGGGAACCGCTGACCTCCGGTGCGCGGGACCTCGGCGCCCGCGCCGGACACGCGCGCGCCGAGCGCCACGATGACCGCGAGCAGCAGGCGCCCGGACACGACCGGGTCCTTCCCGCACGGATCCGGCCCGGCACCCCCATCGCGTCGCCGGACGCCTTGCATCGAGCTCTGGCACAGGCGTAGAGTCGCCTCGTGTCGGGCCGTCGAACACCCGGGGCCGAGGACGCGCCGCTCTTCCTGCGCGTCGACCGCGACGGCGTGTTCGTGACCTGGAGCGCCGGCCTGGAGGACGTGTTCGGCTACACCGCGGCCGAGGTGCTCGGGCGCAACCTCGAGTTCCTCGTCCCTCCTGCGCTGCGCCCGCTGCACCGCCGCGGCTTCAATCGGGCGCTGGAGACCGGCCGGCTCAAGCGCCAGGGCAAGGTCGTGCACTCGCTCGGCGTGCACAAGGACGGCCGCAAGGTGCCCTTCCGGGCCATGGACATCCTCGAGCACGACGAGGACGGCGCCGTCGCGACGGTGGCCGCGGTGATCGTGGAGCACGGCTGGGGCTCGATCACCCACCGCCTGCGGGTCGTCGAGCCGGCCGGGGCCGGCGCCGCGCGCGGCTAGTCCGTCTCGACCGCGGTGCGGGCGGTGTCGGGCGGCGGCCCGAGCACCACGGGCGCCGAGTGCAGCGCGCGCAGCCGGACCTCGCGCCAGGAGAGGCCCTCCTTGACGAGCGCGGGCGCGCCCATGACCACGGCGGTGACGATCTCGACCGCCTGCAGGACGATCCCGTAGCCGAGCGCGGTCGCCGCGGCGACGCCGTAGCCGCCGCTGAGCACGGCGACGCAGGCGGCCTGGAAGACGCCGAGGTTCGACGGCGTGACCGGCAGGACCGCGCTGACGTTGACCGCGAAGAGCACGGCGGCGGCCGCGCCGAGCCCCGCGCGGTGCTCCAGCCCGAGCGCGACGAGCAGCACGTAGCAGGCGACCCACTGCACGGCCCAGGCCGCGAGCTGCGCGCCCACGGCGGCGGCGCCCAGCCGCGGGCGCGCGAAGACGCGCAGGCCGACGCGCACGCGCGTCAGCGCCGCGCGGGCGGCGGCGACCCAGCGCGCCCGCTGCCCCGCGCGCAGGATCGCCGGGGCGACGAGGACGGCGCCGAGCACGACGAGCGGCCCGAGCGCGTAGAAGATCAGCGCCCGCTGGCGCCCGGCGAACAGCCCGGTGGTGCCGAGCATGACGCCGCCGAGGATGGCCAGCGCGAGCACGTTGAGCAGCGTCTGGGAGACGAGCGTGCCGACGACCACGGGCAGCTGCTCGCGCGGGCGCCCGAGGCGCCGCGCGACGATCAGCGCGCGCGACGGCTCGCCGAGGCGGGCGGGCAGCGTGGCGGACATCAGCACGCCGATGCAGGTCCCCTGCATGGCGTCGGCGAACCGGGGGCGCGCGCCGGTCACCGCGGCGCGCAGGATGGCCAGCCAGGCGGCCGCGCGCAGGCCCATGGAGGCGCACATCAGCGCGAGCGCCGCGAGCACCCAGATCGGGCTCGACCGGACCAGGCTGTCGGCGATCGAGGCGGGCCCGATGCGGTCGACCGCGAGCGCGGCGAGGCCCGCCACCGCGGCGCCGGAGGCGGCCAGGCCGGCCCGGCGGGCGAGCCGGCGGCGGCGCTCGGCGGGGCCGCGCGCGTCCGGATCGAGCGATGGGAGCCGCCGCGCCGGGCGCCGCGGACCGAGATCGGCCGGCCGGGCGCCGACCCGCACGGCGGCCCGCGCGACCCGCCCCGCCGGCTCGGGCACCGCGAGCGCGTCCTCGTAGGCCTCCATCACCTGCTCGGCCACCCGCGGCCACGCGTAGCGCTCGGCGGCGCGCCCGGCCTCGGCGGCCAGCCGCGCGCACGCCGCCGGGTCGAGCGCGAGGTCGCGCAGCGCCTCGGCCAGCGCGGCGGGCTCGCCGGCCGGCACCAGACGGCCCTCGCGGCCGTCGCGCACGACGTCGCGGTAGCCGGCGATGTCCGACGCGACCACCGGGGTCCCGGCCGCGAACGCCTCGGTGAGCACCATCCCGAACGACTCCCCGCCCAGCGACGGCGCCGCGAGCACGTCCGCGCCCTCGAGCACGGCGTGCTTGGCCGCGTCGGAGACCCGCCCGAGCACCTCGATCCCCCGCAGATCCTCGAGCAGCGGCGCCACGTCGGAGCGGTCGGCGCCGACGATGGTCAGCCGGGCGGGGACCTGGTCGCGCAGCGCCTCGAACGCCCGCAGGAGGATCGGCAGCCCCTTGCGCGCCACCGCCTGCCCGACGAAGACCACGCGCAGCGGCTCCCCGGGCGCGCGCCGGCGCGGGGCGGGCGCGCCGCCGGCCGGCACGACCACGCCGTTGGGGACGATCCGGTACTCGCCGCCGTAGAAGCGGCGGCCCGTCCACGCGGCGGCCTCGGAGACCGCGATGCGGACCCGCAGCCGGTTGAGCTTGCGCCGCGCGCCCATGGCGACGGCGACGACGTGCGGGGCGCGCGCCTCGGAGTAGCAGTGGAACGTGCCGACCAGGGGCGCGCGAGCGGACGTCAGCGCGTCCCAGCCGACGGTCGGCGCCACCGGCTCGTGCAGGTGGACGACGTCGAAGCGGCCGTCCTGAAGCGCCCGCCGCAGGGCGGACACGCCGCCGGGCGTGTGGGCGAGGTTCGAGACGGCCCCGTTGGAGGGCCAGCCGAGGGTCGGCCCGATCGGCACGAGGAAGTCGGGCACGGCGAGGGCCTGGGGCCGCGCGCCACGGTGGCGCAGCGCCGCCCGCTGGTCGTCGGCGTCGAACGGCGCGAGCACGCGGACGTCGTGGCCGCCGGCGGCCAGCTCGCCGGCCAGCGCCTCGACATGGCGCGAGACACCGCCGGGATAGGTCCAGGAATAGGGAGAGACGAGGGCAACCCTCACGCCGTCATCCTACGGGCACGCCCGGCCTCACTATCCTTTTCGAAGCATGCCCGAGCGGCACTTCGTCAAGTACACGTTCCTCAGGGTCGATCCCGCGTGGCGCCGGCTCGGCGACGAGGAGCGCGCCGAGCACAAGCGCGAGTTCCTCGCGGCGTGCGAGGACTTCGCCTCCGAGCGGCTCCTGCGGGCCTTCTCGACGGTCGGCACGCGCGGCGACGCCGACCTCCTCCTGCTCACCCAGGCGACGAACCTCGAGCGGATCCACGAGTTCCACGTGGTCCTCGCCCAGAGCGGCCTCATGAAGTGGTGCGAGACGCCGTACTCCTACCTCGCGCTGACCAAGCCGTCGGAGTACTCCGACGAGTCGCGCCTCGAGGTCCGCCCGGCCCACGGCAAGTACCTCTTCGTCTACCCCTTCGTCAAGACGCGCGAGTGGTACCTGCTCTCTCCCGAGGAGCGCTGGACCGTCATGCAGGAGCACATCAAGGTCGGCCGCGAGTACCCGCAGATCGACCTCAACACGAGCTACTCCTTCGGCCTCGACGACCAGGAGTTCGTGGTGGCCTTCGAGACCGACGAGCCCGCCGACTTCCTCGATCTCGTCCAGCGCCTGCGCACCACGGAGTCCTCGCGCTACACGAAGCGCGACACGCCGACCTTCACCTGCGTCTCCACCTCGGTCGAGCGCGCGCTCAACGCGCTCGACGGAACGCCGCTGACCGCCTCGGAGCCGCTCTCCCTATGACCACGGACCTGCAGACGGACGCCGGCGAGATCCGGGACATCACGATCATCGGCGCCGGGCCGGTCGGCCTGTCCACCGCCTTCTGGGCGGGCATGCGCCAGGCGTCGGCGCGGATCATCGACTCGCTGCCCGACATCGGCGGCCAGCTGACGACGCTGTATCCGGAGAAGTGGATCTTCGACGTCCCCGGCCACCCGCGCGTGCTGGCCAAGGACCTCGTCGCCCAGCTGCGCGAGCAGGCGCTCGGGCAGTTCGACGTGCCGGTGTGGCTGGACACGACGGCGCTGGCGCTGCGCTACGAGGAGGTCGACGGGGAGCGGATCGTCGTCCTGGAGACCGACCGCGGCGAGCTGCGCTCGCGCACGGTGATCGTCTCCGGCGGCCACGGCGCCTTCGAGCCCAAGAAGCTGCCGGTCTCCGACGTCGACATGGCGCCGTGGGAGGGCCGCGGCGCCCACTACCTCGTCTCCGAGAAGAAGGACTTCGAGGGCAAGCACGTCGTGATCGTCGGCGGCGGCGACTCCGCGTTCGACTGGGTCGTCAACCTGCTGGGCACCGCGGACCGGATCACGCTCGTGCACCGGCGCGACGGCTTCCGCGCCCACGAGGCCACCGTCGCCGAGGTGATGGCGGCCGCCGACGCCGGCAAGGTCGACCTGCGCATCCCGTCCGTGATCCGGCGCGTCGACGGCAACGGCACGATCGAGGCCGTCGAGCTGCACCACCCGAACGACGAGTCGGTCGCCCCGGAGCGGCTGGAGTGCGACGCCGTCCTGCTCCAGCTCGGCTTCTCGACCAAGCTCGGGCCACTGAAGGAGTGGGGCTTCGAGCTCTCCAAGGGCGCGATCGTCGTCGACCCGCTGATGCGCACGACCCTCGACGGCGTGTGGGCCTGCGGCGACATCACGACCTTCGACGGCAAGCTCAAGCTGATCGCCACCGGCTTCGCCGAGTCGGCCATCGCGGTCGCCCAGGCGGTGCACTCCTTCCGCCCGGACATGAAGATCCAGCCGGCCTACTCGACCAACACCGGCGTCCCGGCGCAGACCCCCGACGACGTGACGCCGAGCTACGCCGAGCCCGTCGGCGCCCCCGGCACCGCCGAGGGCCAGGTCTAACACCCCTTTAGCTCCGCGGGGGGTCTGCCGACTACGCGGGCATGACCCCGCAACTGGCCGAGCGCTACCGGCTCGTGACGCGCAGCGACTTCGACGGCCTGGTGTGTGCCGCGCTGCTCAAGCACCTCGACATCCTCGACGACGTCAAGTTCGTCCACCCCAAGGACGTCCAGGACGGGCTCGTCCCGCTCGCCAAGTGCGACATCACGACGAACCTGCCCTACCAGCCCGACGTCCACCTGGCCTTCGATCATCACGCGTCGGAGTCCGAGCGGGTCGGCGAGCCGGCCGAGAACCACATCATCCACCCGGACGCGATGTCGGCCGCGCGCGTGGTCTACGAGCACTTCGGCGGCGCCGAGGCCTTCCCGACGATCTCCGAGGAGCTGATGGCGGCCGTCGACAAGGCCGACGCGGCGCGCTTCACCCTGGGCGAGATCCTCAACCCCCGCGGCTGGGTGCTCCTCAACTTCCTGATGGACCCGCGGACGGGCCTCGGCCGCTTCCGCGAGTTCCGGATCTCCAACTACCAGCTGATGATGCAGCTCATCGACCACTGCACCTCGCTGACGGTCGAGGAGATCCTGGCCACGCCGGACGTCGCCGAGCGCGTCGAGCTCTACGAGGCGCACGCCGACGCCGCCGAGGAGCAGATCCGCCGCTGCGCGACCGTCCACGGCAACCTCGTGGTGCTCGATCTCCGCGAGGAGGAGGTCATCCACCCCACCAACCGCTTCACGCTCTACGCGCTGTTCCCCGAGTGCAACATCTCGATCCACGTGCTGTGGGGCCTCAAGCAGCAGAACACCGTGTTCGCGACCGGCAAGTCGATCCTCGACCGCTCGAGCGCCACGGACGTCGGCTCGCTGATGCTGACCTACGGCGGCGGCGGCCACGAGGCGGCCGGCACGTGCCAGATCGCCAACGAGGACGCGCCGCGCGTCTTGGACGAGCTGATCGCGAAGATCAACGCAGACGGCTGAGCCGCGCCCGGAGCGGCGCGGCGGGGCGTCGTAGGCTCGAGGTGTGCTTGCAGCCGACGCGCACCTCCGCCGCGCCGACCCGGTGCTGGCGCACCTGATCGACGACTTCGGCGGGCCGCTGACCACCGGGCCCGACTCGCGCGGGCGGCCCGACAACCTCTACGGCGCGCTCGTGCGCACGATCGCCGGCCAGCAGCTCTCGGTGAAGGCGGCGCGCGCGATCTACCTGCGGCTGGAGGCGCGCTTCGAGGGCCGGACGCCGACGCCGGAGGAGATCCTCGCCGACGACCCCGAGGCGCTGCGGGCCGCGGCGGGCTTCTCGCGCGCGAAGGTGGCCTACCTGCGCTCGCTGGCCGTGCACGTCCTCGACGGCTCGCTGGAGCTCGAGCGACTCGACGAGCTGCCCGACGAGGCCGTGGTCTCAGAGCTCACCGCGGTCAAGGGGCTCGGCGAGTGGAGCGCGCACATGTTCCTGATGTTCACGCTGCACCGGCCCGACGTGCTCCCGGTCGGCGACCTCGGCGTCCGCAACGCGATGCGCGACGCCTACGGGCTCGCCCAGGCGCCCAAGCCGGCCGATCTGCTGGCCATCGCCGAGCCGTGGCGCCCGTACCGGACGCGCGCGTGCCTCTACCTCTGGCGCTCGCTCGACAACGAGCCGGCGGTGTGATGCACGGCCACGCGCACCACCACCATCATCACCACCACGCCCCGTCGGCCGACGCCGACCGGCGTGTGCTGGCGCTGGCCCTCGCGCTGATCCTCGGCTTCATGGTCGTCGAAGTGGTCGCCGGGGTCCTGGCGGGCTCGCTGGCGCTGCTCTCCGACGCCGGGCACATGCTCACCGACGCCGGAGCGCTCGGCCTCGCGCTCGTGGCGGCGCGGCTGGCGGCGCGCCCGCCGTCCGGCGGCTTCACCTTCGGCCTCAAGCGGGCCGAGATCCTCTCCGCCCAGCTCAACGGCGCCGTCCTGCTGGTGCTCGGCGGCATCATCGCCTACGGGGCGATCGGCCGGCTCGCCGACCCGCCGGAGGTCGACGGGGCGCTCGTCCTGGCCGTCGGGGCGGCCGGCGCGGCGGTCAACGTGGCCGCCGCCTACACGCTGGCCCGAGCCGAGCGGCAGTCGCTCAACGTCGAGGGCGCGCGCCAGCACGTCCTGACCGACCTCTACGCGTCGGTGGCCGCGATGGCCGCCGGCGCGCTCGTGCTCGCGGCCGGCGCGGACGTCGCCGACCCGCTGGCCGCCCTCCTGGTCGCCGGGCTGATGGGGCTCTCGGCCTGGCGGCTGCTGCGCGACTCGGGCCGCGTCCTGCTCGAAGCGGCGCCCCGCGGCGCCCGGCCGGAGGAGATCGGCCAGGCGATGGCGCGCCAGCCGGGCGTCGTCGAGGTCCACGACCTCCACCTCTGGGAGGTGACGACCGGCTTCCCGGCGCTGGCCGGGCACGTCATGGTCGCGCCGGGCGACGACTGCCACGCCACCCGCCGGGCGCTGCAGGCGATGCTGCGCGACGAGTACGCCATCGAGCACACCACGCTCCAGGTCGACCACGCGCCGCGCCAGGACCTGCTGGAGATCGAGCCGCGTCGCCTACCCTGAAGGCGATGCG
The DNA here is from genome assembly GCA_036389195.1 of Solirubrobacteraceae bacterium. Lineage (GTDB taxonomy): Bacteria > Actinomycetota > Thermoleophilia > Solirubrobacterales > Solirubrobacteraceae > JACCYI01. The sequence goes on along the minus strand of DASVQH010000126.1, from coordinate 13,623 downwards.
CCGCGCTCTCCCGCTCACCTTCGTGCTGCTCCTCCTCGCCGGCTGCGGGGGTGGCGGCGGCGACAAGGACCCGGTCGCCGGCGTCCCCGCCACGGGCGGCCAGCGCGAGGACGTGCGCGCCGCGCTGGCGCCGGCGCGCGCCGACTTCCCCGCCCCCGGTGGCAAGACGCTCGAGAAGCTGGCCAACTCGCTCGACGGGACGGGGCCCGAGGCGGTCATGGCGTCCAGCGTCTTCACCGTCGGGCGCAACCGCGTGGCCTTCGGCGAGATCGACGCGAAGACCAACGCCTTCGTCTACGGCAAGACCGCGGTCTACGTCGCCAAGTCGCCCGACGACAAGGCGCAGGGGCCCTACCTGGCGCCCGCCGACCTGCTGCTGACCAAGCCCGCCTACCGCTCCCGACAGGCGGCGAGCGAGGAGAACCTGTTCGCGGCGGTCTACGCGGCCGACGTCCCCTTCGCGCGGCCCGGGACCTGGTCGGTGCTGACGGTCACCCGGATCGGCGGCAAGCTGATCGGCTCGCCGCTGCAGCTCGAGGTCCGCACGCCGGCCAACGACCCGATCCCGGCGGTCGGCGAGCGCGCCCCGCGCGTCGAGACCGACACGGTGGCCTCGGCGCGCGGCGACGTCGAGTCCATCGACACCCGCATCCCGCCGTCGGACATGCACGAGCGGTCCTTCGCCGACGTGGTGGGCAAGAGGCCGGTGGCGCTGATCTTCGCCACCCCGCAGCTGTGCCAGTCGCGCGTCTGCGGGCCCGTCGTCGACATCGCCGCGCAGATGAAGGCCAAGTACGGCGACCGGATCGAGTTCATCCACCAGGAGGTCTACGTCGACAACAAGGTCGACAAGGGCCTGCGCCCGCCGCTGGAGCGCTTCCACCTGCAGTCCGAGCCCTGGCTCTTCGTGGTCGGGCGCGACGGGCGGATCACCGCGCGGCTGGAAGGCTCGTTCGGCTTGAGCGCCTTCGAGCGCGCGCTGAAGACCGCGCTCTGACACACCGTTTAGTGGTCCGGCGCCACTGAGTCACCGCGCTCGCCGGAGGTCTACGATCCTGCGCAGTCAGGCGGACGGGCCTTGGAGGGCCCGGACCGCCATCACCGCACCCAGGGGGTAGGAGTTGCCTGTAACCAGGCTCTTGTCGCGCACGGTCGCACTGGCCGGCGCCGCGACGCTGTTGGCATCCGCGGGGGTCGCGGGCGCCGCCGATCGTCCGAGCGCCGCCCACGGCGCCGGCAGCGACACGGCGACGTACGCGAAGCGCAGCACCGCCAAGCCGTTCGCGAACCAGATCGCGCGCAGCACCTTCTCGGCCGAGCCGGCCGAGGGCACCGATCCGCGCGGCCTGCCGCCGCGGGCCGAGAACGTCGACCTCGTCAGCAAGCTGACCTTCACCGGCGGGCCCGGCGGCAGCGTCGCCGCCGGCCAGATCGCCGACGTCGCGGTGTTCGGGAACACCGCCTACCTGATGTCCTGGTCCGAGCCGGCCGACTGCTCGCGCGGCGGCTTCTTCACCGTCGACATCTCCGATCCGGCGAACCCGAAGGAGCTCAACTTCGTCCCGGCGCTGCCCGGCTCCTACCACGGCGAGGGCGCGCACGTCATCCACGTCGACAACGGCACCTTCACCGGTGACCTGCTGATCACGAACAACGAGCCGTGCCCGAACGCGCCCGTCGACGAGGAGGGCAACCCGCAGGCCGCGGGCGGCTTCGACCTCTACGACGTGACCGACCCGGCCAACCCGAAGGCGCTCGTCCGCGGCTTCGGCGACACGGGCGGCGACATCCAGTTCGACGACCAGGGCAACGTGACCGATCCCGGCTCGCTGACCGGTGACGCGAAGTTCGCCAACTCGTCGCACTCCAGCTTCCTGTGGGAGGACGACGGCCACATCTACGCGGTGACGGTCGACAACCTCGAGGCCAACGACGTCGACATCTTCGACGTGACCGACCCGACCAACCCGCAGCCGGTGGGCGAGTACTACTTCCCGTACCTCGCCGCTCTGCAGGGCGTCGACGTCCACGGCGAAGAGGCCAACGGCGCGCTCACGTTCCATCACGACATGGTGGTCAAGGAGATCGACGGCCGCCAGACGCTGCTGTCGAGCTACTGGGACTCGGGCTACCAGAAGTGGGACATCGAGGACCCGGCGAACCCGAAGTACCTCGCCGACAACGACTTCGAGGGCGAGGATCCCGAGCTGCCCGGGAGCAACCTGAGCCGCGAGGGCAACGCCCACCAGGCGGAGTTCTCCTTCGACAACCGCTACTTCCTGGCGGGCGACGAGGACTTCAACGCCTACCGGGCGGGGTCGTTCTCGATCACCAGCGGCCAGTTCGCCGGCCAGTACGCGTCGGCCGAGGTCGGCGGGGCCACGTCGGCCGCGTCGCTGCCCGACCAGACCATGAACGGCCCGACGGTGTACGTCGGCTACGCCTGCGACGCGTCCAAGCCGGTGCCGGCGCGCTCGTCGGTGGGCCTGCGGCCGCTGCAGGCGGGCGAGGAGGCCATCGCGGTCATCCAGCGCGGCCCGGTCGAGGACCCGAACAACACCGAGGAAGCGTGCTTCCCCGGCGAGAAGGCCCAGAACGCGATCGACGCGGGCTATGACGCCGTCCTGTTCGTCAACCACCACGCCGGCACCGGGACCCCCGAGGACCCGTACTGCGGCCAGGGCGACTTCAGGAGCGCGATCGTCGCCGTCTGCACGACGCACCAGGCGTTCCACCGGATCTTCAACGACCCGGAGAACACCGACGTGCCGGTGCCCGACGACGACGCGCCGGCGCTCGGCACCAAGGGCGAGGACGTCCAGGCCACGTCGGTGTTCGACGGCTGGGGCTACGCGCACCTGTACGAGAACAACAACGGCAAGATCCGCGAGGTCGACACCTACGCGATCCCCGAGGCCCACGACCCGCGCTTCGCGTTCGGGTTCGGCGACCTCACGATCCACGAGTGGGCGGCCGATCCGGAGACCAACCTCGCGTACTCGTCGTACTACGCGGGCGGCTTCCGCGTCGTGTCCTTCGGGGCCGACGGGATCAAGGAGGAGGGCTCCTTCGTCGACGAGGGCGGCAACAACTTCTGGGGCGTCGAGCAGTTCACCGACGCCGCCGGGAACCGCCTGATCGCGGCGTCGGATCGCGACTACGGCCTGTACATCTTCAAGTACACGGGTCCGGGCGCGGTGCTGGCTCCGGCGCCGGGCGGCGGCGAGACGCCGGCCGGCGAGACGCCGGGCAGCGACGAGTTCCCGGGGAAGAACCTCTCCCCGGAGAACCACGTCGTGATCTCGGCGCGGGCCCTGCGGCTCTCGCGGACCGGGTTCGCCCGCATCCGCGTCGGCTGCCCGGCCGTCGCGCAGGGCAGCTGCCGCGGCAGCGTCACGCTGCGCAGCAACAAGCGCCGGCTCGGCCGTCGCAAGTTCAACCTCGCGCCCGGCAAGCGTGCCGGCGTGCGGGTGAAGTTCTCCAAGGCGGCTCGGAAGGTCCTGCGGACCCACAAGAGCCTCCGCGTGCAGGTCATCGTCTCGGCCACGGATGACTCCGGGGCCCGGCTGAGCAACACGCAGCGCATCACGGTGCGCCCGTACAGCGCGAAGCTGAAGGCGAAGAACATCCGCCGGTAGTCCGGCTCCGGACCAGGCGACCGCGCGTCCCCTTCTCGAGGGGCGCGCGGTCGCCGCACCGGGCTACGCTGCGTGCCGATGGCGCGGCGGGCCTGCCTCCTCCTCCTCCTGCTCGGCCTCTTCGGCGCCCTGGGCGCCGCGAGCGCGGGCGCGCACCCCGAGCAGTGCGACGCCGACGGCGACAACCACTTCGAGTGCGACTCGCCCAACCGCGGCAACCGGCCGCTCGCCGACAACTGCGCGCCGCCGGTGCGCAACCCCGACCAGCTCAACACCGACGGGGACGAGTTCGGCGACGCCTGCGACTCCGACGACGACAACGACGGCCTCGCCGACGGCGGCGACAACTGCCCGACCGACGTCAACCCGGACCAGAAGGACACAAACGGCGACGGCGTCGGCGACGCCTGCGCGGGCGACGCCGACGGCGACGGGTTCGACGACAAGCGCGACAACTGCCGGTTCGTCCCCAACCCCGACCAGGCCGACGCGCCCGACAAAGACCGGATCGGCGACGTCTGCGACGCCGACGACGACAACGACGGGGTCGACGACGGCCGCGACAACTGCCCGAAGGTCGACAACTACGACCAGACCGACCGCGACGGCGACGGCATCGGCACGGTCTGCGACACCGGCGAGAGCACGGACGGCGGCGGGAGCGGCACCGGCGGCACGGGCGGCGGCGGGACGGGCGGCCCGGGCGGCGACGGCGGGTCCGGCGGCGGGACCCCCGGGGGCGGCTCGGGGCCGAGCGACACCAGCGCTCCGGAGCTGGCGGTGAAGCTGGCCGCCACGCTGGCCGCCGCCGACCTCGAGGGCGGGATGCCCGCGCGCGTGCGCTGCTCGGAGGCCTGCGCCGTCACGGCGCATCTGCGCGTCAGCGCGGCGGCGGCGCGGCGGCTGCGGCTCGCGAGCCCCGTGCTCGCCCGCGGCAGCGCCGCGCTGGCCGGCGCGGGCCGCACCTGGGTGTTCCTGCGGCCCCGCGCCGCGGTGCGCCGGAAGCTGTTCGCGGGCCGCGAGCGCCGCACGCCGGCCCGCCTGGTCCTGCGCGCCGCCGACGGCGCCGGCAACGTCCGCAGGGCGACCAAGCGCGTCACCCTCCGCGGCTGAGTGCCACAATGCTCGCGATCATGCGCACCTTCCTCATCCTCGCCACCTGCCTCCTCGCGCTGGCCGTCGCGCAGCCGGCGGGGGCCATCGTGCCGCCCAAGGACTGCGGCACGACGACCGTGAAGCACAAGCGGTACGACATCAAGGCCGACCAGATGCGGTGCAAGAAGGCCAAGAAGTACTCGCGCGCCTTCCTGCGCTCCAAGGACAAGCCGCGCGGCTACCGCTGCAAGAGCTACAAGGCCTCCCAGACCAAGCTGCGGTTCCGGTGCGAGCGCGGCGTCAAGGTCTTCTTCGCCATCCGGCACTGAGCGTGCGCGACCGGGGCGGCAGGCGCGCCGTCGCGGCGGCGCTCGCGGGCGCCCTGGGCGCCCTCGCGCTCGTCCCCTCCCCCGCGGCCGCCCACGGCCTGGTCCAGCGCGCCGACCTGCCGATCCCCGAGGAGTGGTTCATCGGCGCCGCGGCGGTCGTCCTCGTCGTCTCGTTCGTCGGTCTCGCGGTGCTGTGGCCGAGCGCGCGCATGGAGCGCCACGGCTGGCGCCCGCTGCCCGGCGTCGGTAAGGCGCTCGGCAGCCGCGCGGTCGAGATCGTCTGCGGGCTGATCGGCGTCGCGCTGCTGGCCGTCACCGTCTGGGCCGGGTACGCCGGGCAGCAGGGACCGCAGGACAACCTCGCGCCGACGTTCGTCCTGGTCATCGTGTGGGTGGGCCTCGTGTTCGCCAGCGTGCTGCTGGGCGACGTGTTCCGGGCGCTGAGCCCGTGGCGCGCCGCCGGGCGGGCGACCGGCTGGCTGCTGGCCCGCCTGGGCCGCGCGCCGCGCCACCGCGAGTACCCGGAGTGGCTCGGGCGCTGGCCGGCCGCGGCGGCGCTGCTGGTCTTCACCTGGGTGGAGCTCGCGTCGGGCTGGGGCGAGCATCCCGCGAACCTCGTCACCTACGTGGTCGTCTACAGCGCGCTCACGTGGATCGCCATGGCGATCTACGGCGTCGAGACCTGGAACCGCAACGGCGAGGGGTTCGCCGTCTACTACAACCTCTTCGCGCGCCTGTCGATCTTCGAGACCCGCGACCGCGTGCTCGGCGTGCGGATCCCGCTCGGCGGCCTGCCCGGCCTCGCGCGCGAGCCGGGCACGGTGGCCATGGTCGCGGTGATGATCGGGACCGTCACGTTCGACGGCTTCAGCCAGGGGACGACCTGGCGGGACCTCTCCACCGGCCTCAACGACGACTGGGTCTCGCTCGGGCTCGGCTTCGACCAGGCCGCGCGGGTGACCAGCACGCTCGGGCTCCTCGCCGGCGTCGCGGTCGTCGCGAGCTTCTACGCGCTGGGCATCGCGGGCGCGCGCAGCGTCGGTGGCGACTACGGCGCCGAGCGCCTGCGGCGCGGCTTCGTGCACTCCCTGGTGCCGATCGCCATGGTCTACGTCGCCGCGCACTACCTGACCTACTTCCTGTTCCAGGGGCAGGCGATCGCCTACCTGGCCTCCGACCCGATCGGCAAGGGATGGGATCTGTTCGGCACGGCGTCGGCGGCGATCGACTACTCGATCATCAGCCAGGAGGGCACGTGGTTCGTCCAAGTGGCGTTCGTGGTGATCGGCCACGTGGCCGCGCTGATCCTCGCGCACGATCGTGCGCTGGCGCTGTACGGCCAGGCGAAGCTCGCGGTGCGCTCCCAGTACTGGATGCTCGGCGTGATGGTCGGCTTCACCACGCTGGCGCTGTGGCTGCTCAAGCAGGCCAACGCATGAGGCGGCGCGCGCGCATCGCGCTGGTCGCGCTGCTGGCCCTCGGCCTGGCCGGATGCGGGACCGCCGGCGCGGGCGGCGCGGCGGGCGGCGGGAAGCGCTCGGACCGCCTCGTCAATTTCAAGCAGAAGCCGCCCTACGTCAACGCGCTCGACATCGACCCCGCCGACGGCCAGTTCCTGCTGACCACGAACCGCGGCTTCTTCCGCATCGATCCGAAGAGCAAGAAGGTCACGCAGGTCAAGGGGACGATCTCCGCGCAGGGCAAGACGACGACCGTCGGCACGTTCCTCGAGCTCGTCGTCAGCGGGCCGAAGACCTACATCGGCTCCGGCCATCCCGACCAGAAGGGCACGCTGCCGTCGTTCCTGGGCTTCATCCGGACCGACGACGCCGGCAAGACGTGGCAGATCCTCTCGCGGCTCGGCGACGCCGACCTGCACAAGATCATCCCGGCCGGCGACAAGCTCTACGCCTTCGACGCGGTGCTCGGGGCGATGCTCATCTCCTCCGACGGCGGGCGCACCTTCACCGAGCGCTTCACGCCGCGTGGCCTGGTCATCGACTTCGTGCTCGACCCCGACGACCCCACCTACATGCTCGCCGCAACGGAGGACCAGCTCTACCGCTCCGAGGACGAGGCGCGCAAGTGGCGGCCGCTGGCCTCCGGGCAGGGGATCCGGCTGACCTGGCCCGAGCACGACATGGTGCTGCGCGCCGACAAGGACGGGACGATCCAGCGCTCGACAGACCGCGGGCAGACGTTCAAGACGATCGCCCGCGTGGACGGCGAGCCGTACAAGTTCAAGACGATCGACGCCCAGCACCACTACCTCGCGCTCAGCGACGGCACGATCCTCGAGACGCGCGACGGGGGCGTGAAGTGGACCACCGCCTTCAAGCCCTGACCGTCGCGGCGGCGGCGGCGGCGCTGGCGCTGCCCGCGCCGGCGGCCGCGCACTCGCTGGTGCGGGTCACGAACGGCGAGGTCACGTCGCTGTCGGCCGACGCCACCTCGCTCAACACGCTGACCGCCCGGATGGCGGGGTCGCGGATCGAGCTGCGCGACCCGACCGTCGACGGCGGCATGGACGTCGGGCCCTGCGACCCCGGCGAGGTCGACGCGAGCGGCTTCGTGATCCAGGCCTTCTGCCCGCGCGAGGGCGTCGAGCTCGTCCGCATCGACGCCGGCGACCGCGAGGACCAGGTGACCGCCGCGCTGCCGATCCCCGTGGCGCTGCTCGGCGGGCAGGGCGCCGACCGCCTGCGTTCCGGCCCGGCCGACGACACGCTGGCGGGCGACGCCGGCGACGACACGCTGAGCGCCGGGGACGGGGCCGACACGCTGATCGGCGGGGCGGGCGTCGACGACCTGTCCGCGGGCGCCGGCGGCGACACGGTGAACGTCCGCGACGGGCTGGCCGACCGCGTGCGCTGCGGGGACGGCGTCGACGAGGTCCGGGCCGACACGCTCGACGAGGTCGACGCCGACTGCGAGGCGGTGGCCCGCGAGGCCACCGTGCCGCCCCCTGACGACGGCGGCGGCGGGCGCGACCGCACGGCGCCGCGCGTCGAGGCCGGCGCCTCGACGCGCCAGCGGATCGGCCGCCGCCCGGGCGTCCGGGTCGCGGCGACCTCGAGCGAGCGCGGGACGATCGCCGCGTCCGGCGTGCTCGACGTCGCGGGCCTCGGCCTGCCGCTGCGCAGCCGGCGCGCCCGCGTGACCGTCGCCGGCGGGGGCGCCGAGCTGCGCATCCGGCTGTCGCGCTCGCAGGTCCGCGAGGTCCGGCGCGCGCTGCGCCGCGGTCGCCGCGTCACCGTGCGCCTCTCGGTCGTGGCCACGGACGCCGCCGGCAACTCGGCGGCCACCCGCGCGCCGCGCATCCGCCTCGTGCGCTGACGGCGGACCGCAAGTTCCCGCCCGGGCCCTCGTTACAGGCGGTGCGGCACGCCGCATCCCACCCGATCCCGCTTGTAACGGAGCCCGAGTTGCCCAGAGCCCTCCGGATCGCCCTCGCCGCGATCCTCGCCCTCGTCCTTGCCCCGGTCGCGCAGGCCGCCGTCGCGCCGCAGCCGCCCTTCGACCGCGAGGCGATGAAGGAGACGTACAAGCCGATCGGCTTCTTCAAGCCGGGCGATCCGCTGCCCAGCCCGCTGTCGCCACCGGGCGACGCGACGAAGGTCTTCAACCCCTCGGGCCACTTCAGCGCCTTCGACACCAACGTCTACGAGTCGCTCAACTTCCCGTCGCGCCAGGCCGGCGACACGACGGACAACGACCCTCCCGGCACGGGCGACCCGCTGGGGCGCCACGGCTTCTGCAAGCCCCCCGCGCCCGACTCCGAGTTCTTCCCCACCTTCCTGGAGTACGGCAAGTGCGACAACCACCAGCTCGAGTGGCTCAACCACTACGAGCGCACGATGAAGGAGATCCTCGCGCCGTACGGGGTCGTCATCAAGCGCTACCGGTTCGAGTCGCCCGGCTCCGGCCAGGCGGGCCGCCCCGGCAACAACGGCGCCACCTCCACCCCCGGCGGCTCGTCCTACAACATCTCGGCGACCGTCCCCGGGGCCGACAACCCGGACGAGCAGATCATCGTCTCGGGGCACTTCGACTTCACGGACTCCGGTCCGGCCGCCGCCTGGGACTCCCAGGAGGGCCACGCCGAGGTCATCCGCATGGCCAAGATCATGGCCGACTACTGGAAGCGCACCGGCACACGCCCGTCCGCCACGGTGAAGTTCATGCCGTGGGACCAGGAGGAGACCGGGACCGTCGGCTCGACCGTGTGGGTGCGCGACAACGTCCCGCCGGGTGATGAGGGCAAGGTCCGCGGCTACTTCAACGTCGACCCGTGCGCCGGCGCCTATCCCGCCTACTACCACGGCAACCCCGCCGAGCGGATCCCGATGGTGCTCCAGCTGGCCGATCCGGCCAACGCCCAGCGCAGCGAGGACGCGGCGCGCATCAAGGCCTTCAACGACCGCGCCGTGACGATCATCGACGAGTTCTTCGCCGACGTCGACGACACGGTCGAGGTCGTCGGCGGCGTGAAGCTGCCGCTCTACACCGAGGCCGACCGCGGCGAGATCATCCCCGCCATCGGCGGCCTGCTGCTGTTCTCCTCCGACTACCGGAACTTCGAGGCGATCGGCGCGCCGTTCATGAACCTCTCGCCGGACATGTTCGGCCCCAAGGCCGACCCGGCGGCCAACTCCGAGCGCCAGTCCAACGAGGGCATCGCGATCCTCCACACGCCGCGCGACAACAACCAGACGCTCAACCAGCTGACGGGCCCCGACCAGACGGGGACGACGTTCTCCGACGGCTGGATGAAGGGCATGGAGCTGTGCGCCCAGCTGGAGAGCCGGTACATGCTGCAGCCCGAGATGGGCGGCGCGCAGACCGCGAACATGGACACGGTCGCCTACTTCGAGGCCCTGCCCAACGAGGCGATCAAGCGTCAGAGGGTCACCTTCGACGCGACCGGCTCCTACCGCTACGACTCGCTCACGGGCGACCGCGGCTACGCCGGCGACCTGACCTACGAGTGGGACTTCGGCGACGGCACGTCCGGCACGGGCAGGACGGTCCAGCACGCCTACGCCGAGGTCGGCAAGTACACGGCCAAGCTGACCGTCCGCAGCGGCGCGACGTCGGACACCATGACGCTGCCGATCACGGTCATCGGCTCCTCGTTTCAGGGGCCCGAGCTGGCCAAGCCCGAAGCCGAGGACGCCGACGGCACGTTCCCGCTGAGCTTCGAGTACAAGGCCGGCCAGCGCGACGACCTCGCCGACTACGTGGTCGAGGAGGCGACCGACGCGACGTCGGTGCTGAGCGACGACGCCTCCGACCTCGCCAAGGGCTGGGTCGCCCGCAAGCCCGACAACGACCAGATCACGCCGTGGTCGGCGTCGGACGCGAACAAGGCCGAGCAGGTGCGCCAGCCCCAGGTCTTCCGATCGGCTCCGCGGTCGTTCTACACCGGCGTCCCCGCCGGGCCGGACAACACGCAGGCCACGGGGCCGGGCGACGGCACGTCGGTCCTCGACATCAAGGAGCCCGTGCAGCTGCCCAAGGGCGACGTGGAGCTGACCTACTGGTCGGACTTCGCCAACGACGCCAACGACTCGGGCGTCGTCAGGGTGGCGGTCGACACCGGCAGCCCCGACGTGCCGCCGGAGTACCTGACGGTCGACACCGTCGGCAAGAACGCGCCCGGCACGGTCTGCTCCGTCAACGGCTCCGGAGGCTGCCCGGCACGCGGCCCGCAGTTCCAGCAGCGCCGGGTCGACCTCAGCCAGTACGCCGGCCGCAAGGTGCGCCTGCAGTTCATCTACCAGCTCGGGAAGACCCAGTTCGTCAACGCGCAGCGCGCCGGCTGGTACGTCGACGACATCGCCATCACGGCCGGCACCTTCAAGGAGATCGGCCGGACCCCGGAGAAGACGTTCGCGGTCAAGGACCGGCCCAACGGGTCCTACGCGTACCGCGTGAAGGCCGCGTTCAGCGACGGCGTCACCAGCGCCGGCAGCAACGTCGAGACGGTCAGGGTGACCAACTCGACCGTCAAGCCGGGCGACACCGCCACCGACGGCACCAGTCCGCCGGTGGCCTGCGTCGCCGCGAGCGCCTTCCGCTCGGCGAAGGTCAAGCCGAAGAAGCGCGGCCTGCGGTTCACCTTCGCCCGCCGGTCCGATGCGCCGGTCAAGGTCGAGGTCTTCCGCACGGCCAGGGGCCGCAGCATCAGCCGGGCCAAGCGGATCAAGCGCTTCACCGGGAAGACGAAGTCCTTCACGTGGAAGGCGCGCGGGCTGAAGTCGGGCGTCTACTACGTGCGCTACACGTCCAAGGACGCGAACGGCGCCAAGGACGTCCGCAAGGTCGTGGTCGTCCGCAAGCGCGGGCGCTTCAAGACCGCCAAGCCGTTCCTGCGGCGCGCCGGCTGCGGGCTGCTGCGGGCGTTCTCGCTCGGCTCGCCGGCGTTCGGCGGCAAGCGGCGCAAGGCGCTCGTGATCAGCTACCGGCTCGGCGAGCCGGCCAAGGTGAAGGTGGCGGTGTTCCGCGGCAAGGCCCGCAAGGCGGCCAAGCGCTTCAAGGCCGTCGACGCGGTGGCGGGCAAGCGGCTCCGCGTCCGCTTCCCGTCGCGGGGCCGCAAGCGCGGGCTGTACCGCGTCCGCATCACCGCGACCACGGCGGGCGGGCAGCGCGTCGCGCGCACGCTCCACTCCCGCCTACTCTGAGGGCATGACCGGCGCCCTCCGAGTCCGCCGGCTCGTCCTGGTCCTCCTCGCCGCGAGCGTCCTGGCGCTCGCGGCGGGCGTGGCGCCGGGCGGGCCGCTCGCCCTCGCGCATCCGACCTCGCCGACCGACCCCGACCATGACGGGGCCGGCCTCGGCTCCTCCCCGCAGAACCCGACCGGGCCCGACAACTGCCCGGACGTGTTCAACCCCGGCCAGGAGGACACCGACGGCGACGCGCAGACGAGCGCCACCCCGCCGACCGACACGGGCGGCGACGCCTGCGACACCGACGACGACGCCGACAAGATCGACGACGCGGTCGACAACTGCCGCCTGATCGAGAACGCGACCCAGGCCGACATCGACGGCGACGGCGAGGGCGACCTGTGCGATGACGACGACGACGCCGACGGCACCCGCGACCTGCGCGACAACTGCATCAAGGTCCCGAACCCGGACCAGGCCGACCGCGACGACGACTTCGTCGGCGACGCGTGCGACCCGGACACGCCGCGCACGTCGAGCACGGCCGGCGGCGGGTCCGGGGCGCCGGCCGAGGATCCCGCGCGCGCCGGGGACCGGACCGCGCCGACGCTGAAGCTGAAGCTGCGCCGGACCCATCGCGCCGACGAGCTCGCGGCGGGACTTCCGGTGGAGCTGACGGTGTCGGAGGCCTGCACGGTGCAGGCGGAGCTGGTGGCCGGCGCGAAGACCGCCCGCCGGCTGCGCGTCTCGCGGCGCGTGGCGCTGGGCGAGACCGAGGTCGGCGAGGGCGGGCGCACCTACGTGTTCGCGGCGATCGCGAAGTCCTCGCTGCGGCGGCTCGCGAAGGCGCGCTCGACGAAGCTGACCGTCCGCGTCACCGCGACCGACGCCGCCGGCAACCAGCGGACGGCCGCGCGCAAGGTGCGCGTGAAGGGCACGCGATGAGGCGCGGCCTGCTGCTCGCGCTGCTCGCGCTCGCGGCGTGCCCGGCGACCGCGGGCGCGCACTCGATCGTCCGCGTGAACTCGGGCGTCGTCACCTACATCTCGTCCGACGCGACCTCGCGCAACGAGCTCGTGATCTCGAGCTCCGGGGCCAACATCCGCTTCTACGACCCGCCGGTCGACGGCGGCATCGACCCCGGCACCTCCTGCACCCCGGGCGAGACGGACGACACCACGGGCGCCGTCATCGAGGTCTTCTGTCCGCGGGCGGGCATCAACCAGGTGCGCGTCGAAGTGGGCGAGCGGGAGGACTCGGTCGCCTCGAGCGTCGACGTCCCGGTCCTGGCCCTCGGCGGCAACGGCATCGACACCATCACCTCCGGGGGCCTGAACGACATCCTCGTCGGCAACGAGGGCGTCGACACGGTCGACGGCGGCGACGGCAACGACCAGGTCAACGGCAACGAGGGCGACGACACGCTGCGCGGCGGCGCGGGCGACGACGCCATCCAGGCCGGGCCGGGTGCCGACGACGTCGACGGCGGCGCAGGCAACGACGACCTCCGGGTCCACGACGGCGCGGTTGACCGCATCCGCTGCGGCGACGGGACTGACAAGGTCGACGCCGACACGTTCGACGACGTGGCCCCCGACTGCGAGACCGTCGTCCGCGCGGCGGCCGCGCCCGCGGTGGGTGCCGACGGCGCGGCGACGGGCGCGGGCGGCGGCACGGGCGACGCGAGCCTGCGCGGCGACAAGACCGCACCGAAGCTGCGCGTCGGCGGCTCGACCAGCCAGAAGCTCCGCTCGGGCCGCAGGATGAAGCTGCTGGCGACCTCGAGCGAGCGGGGCACGGTCGCGGCGTCGGGCTTCCTCGACGTCGCCGGCCTGCGGCTGCCGCTCAAGAGCAAGGCCGCCGACGTCAAGACGGCGGGCGGCGGCGCGGAG
>DASVQH010000125.1:0-1743 GCA_036389195.1 Solirubrobacteraceae bacterium | reverse complement strand
CTGGCTCGACGCCCACGCGCGCGACGGCCGGCGGGTCGGGGTCGTGGTGCACGGCACGCTCGGCACCTGGGCGGGCCGCGACGTCGAGGGCATCGCGCTCGCCGCGGGTGAGCCGTCGCTGGAGGCGCGTGCGGCCGGCGCGTCCGCCGGCACCGCACAGGCCGCGTACCTCGACGTGCAGACGCTGCTGCCCGACGACGAGGCCGCGCTGGGCGAGTGGCTGGCCGACCCGGCCGTGCCTAAGGCCGCCCACGACGTCAAGGCGGCGCTGCACGGCCTGCGCGCCCGCGGCTGGAACCTCGACGGGCTGACCAGCGACACCGCGCTCGCCGCCTACCTCGCCCGGCCCGGGCAGCGCAGCTTCGACCTCGCCGACCTCGCGCTGCGCTACCTGCGCCGCGAGCTGCGCGCGGAGAGCGAGCCGGAGAACGGCCAGCTCTCGCTGCTCGGCGGCGAGGAGGAGGCCGACGCCGCCCGCGCCCAGGCTCAGATCGTGGCCGCGTCGGCCGTGGCCGAGCTGGCCGATGCGCTCGACGCCGAGCTCGCCCGCCTCGGCGGCACCCGCCTGCTCGCCGAGCTGGAGCTGCCGCTGCAGGGCGTGCTGGCCGACCTCGAGACCGCCGGCGTCGCCGTCGACCACGAGGCCCTCGCCGCCCTGGAGGCCGAGTTCGGCGCCCAGGTCAAGCAGGCCGCGCAGGACGCGTACGGGGTGATCGGCAAGGAGATCAACCTCGGGTCGCCCAAGCAGCTGCAGGTGGTGCTGTTCGACGAGCTGAACATGCCGAAGACCAAGCGCACCAAGACCGGCTACACCACCGACGCCGACGCGCTGCAGACGCTGTTCGAGCAGACCGAGCACCCGTTCCTGTCGCACCTGCTCGTGCACCGCGACGCGACGCGGCTCAAGGTCACCGTCGAGGGGCTGCTCAAGTCGGTCGCCGACGACGGGCGCATCCACACCACCTACAGCCAGACGATCGCCGCCACCGGGCGGCTGTCGTCCACCGAGCCGAACCTGCAGAACGTGCCGATCAGGACGGCCGCGGGCCGGCGGATCCGTGACACGTTCGTCGTCGGGAGCGGCTACAGCGAGCTGATGACGGCCGACTACAGCCAGATCGAGATGCGCATCATGGCGCACCTGTCCGCCGACGCCGCGCTGATCGAGGCGTTCCGCAGCCACCACGACTTCCACGCCGAGACCGCCGCGCGCGTGTTCGGGGTCGACGCGGCGGAGGTCGGTCCCGAGCGCCGCGCCAAGATCAAGGCGATGAACTACGGCCTGGCGTACGGGCTGTCGGCGTTCGGTCTGTCCAACCAGCTGCGGATCTCCACCGAGGAGGCGCGCGGGCTGATGGAGGACTACTTCCAGACCTTCGGCGGGGTGCGCGACTACCTCGGCGGCGTCGTCGAGCAGGCCCGCAAGGACGGCTACACCGAGACCATCCTCGGCCGCCGCCGCTACCTGCCCGACCTCACCACCGACAACCGCCAGCGCCGCGAGATGGCCGAGCGGATGGCCCTCAACGCCCCGATCCAGGGCAGCGCGGCCGACATCATCAAGGTCGCGATGCTCAACGTGCACCGGGCGCTGTCCGCCGAGGGCCTGCGCAGCCGCATGCTGCTGCAGGTCCACGACGAGCTGGTCCTGGAGATCGCCGACGGCGAGCACGCGGTCGTCGAGGAGCTGGTGCGCCGGGAGATGGGCGCGGCGTACGCGCTCGACGTGCCGCTGGAGGTGTC
>DASVQH010000124.1:0-2691 GCA_036389195.1 Solirubrobacteraceae bacterium | reverse complement strand
AGCTGCCACACCGCTCTACGTCCGCCTCGCCGCCGATCCCGCCCGCGCGCTGGAGGAAGCGGTCGCCCAGACGGGCAAGAGCAAGCGCCAGATCGTCGAGGACGCCGTCTCCGAGCACCTGACCGTCGGCCGCGTCGCGCTCCAGGAGAAGGCGCCGGAGGTGCTCACCGCGCCCGAGGCGGCGGCGCTGCTGCGGGTGGCAGAGGCGGACCTCATCGGCGCCGCCGAGGCGGGCGAGCTGCCCGGCCGCCGGATCGGCGCCGAGTGGCGCTTCTCGCGCGAGGCGCTCCTGGCGGCGCTCGCTACCGCAGGCCCGCGCGCCGGCGGGCGTCCCGTGTGACGGTCTGCGCACGCGCAGACCGGGTCTCGACCGCACCCTCTCGCCGAAAGCCGCTGGAAACGGCGCATTGCATACGACCGATGCGCCTGAGAGGATCGGGTGATGGACGCCCTTGCGAGAGTGATCAGGCGCCGGCAAGGGGTACCGCCGGTGGACGTGAGCGGCCGCAGAGGTTCGTTCGCTACCCTACGCGGCCCGAACAGGGATTTCCCAACGTCCGTCGAACCTCGGACGGATCGATCGGGGAAGGACGTGTCATGGCCGACAGAATCAGCAACATGATCCGGAGACTGGTCCCCGCGTCGTCTCGACGCCGATCGCCGGCTACGGTCGCCGATGAAACCGTCAAGCCGACGCGACGAGCCGCCCGTGAGCGCCTCGCCGCCGAGCGGCAGTTGGGCGTCGAGCTGCGGGAGTACACGGGGGAATGGGTCGCGATCAACGAGCAGCACGTGATCGCGAGCGCCCCGACCGCCGAGGAACTCATCAGCATGACCCGCGGGCAGGACGTCGACCGCCGGCTCCGTGTCGCCGCGGGACCTGAGCACAATCTCCTTTCGCGGCGCGACAGCTGATCTCGCGCTTCGCGCGCTTCGCTTCCAGCCGGTCGACTTCATTGCGGCCTCTGCCCCGGGGACCTATGGGCCCTTCGTCGGGGTTCAGGTCGTAGGTCCGACGGGCGTTGTCCTGCGCGAGTCGGGCCTGATCGATTCGGGTGCGGACGCGTCCGCCTTTCCGCTCTGGACCATGCAGTGGCTCGGGATCCCCGAGGACCAGTGCGTCGAGTCCGAGTTCCAGGGCGCCGGTGGAAGTGCTCGCCAGTGGTCGTGGAAGGAAGACCTGCCTGCGGTGATCCGCAGACACGAACTTTCGCTTCGAGCGAACTTCTGCGACACCCCCCTGATCGTCCTTGGACGAAGCGACTTCTTCAGTCATTTCGGCGTCTACGTCGACGAGCCGCGCCGCCGCGCCTATCTCCGCGTGCATCGCTCTGTGCGCCGCGCACGGGTGGCCCCGCCAGCGGCCCTTGTTGGCTAACCCACCTTCTGAGCGGCCTCCTGCGCGCCTTCTCGAGCGCCGATCGCTAGCCCGAAACCGCTTACGAGGACCGCTTCTCCCAGGGTGAAGAAAGCAAACGCCGGAGCATCTTTCTCGGCGAAGTAGAGACCGGCTGCCACACCGAGGATAAGGAGCGCAATTAGCAGAAGCGCCAGCGTCCGTCCAACGTCGATCTTTATGTCGACGTGCTTGGGATCCCGACCGGGAGTTGGCGCAGATGAGTCGATCTTGACGAACGTGGCCATTGGTCAAGACTCGCACAAAGGATCGTGTCGAGTAGGCAGGCAGCTCTTCTCGCTGGCGGAACGCTTCGAAAGGCTCGGTCGCTACCGCAGGCCCGCGCGCCGCTTGAGCGCGAGCACGCGGCCGAGCGCCTCGTTCACGCGCGCGGCGGGCAGCTTGCCGGTGCGCAGCGCGCCCACCACGGCGCGCCGCGCCGCGAGCGCCTGCGCCTCGTCGCCGACCCGCACCATGTCGGCGCCCGCGCGGAGCGCCTCTACCGCGGCGGCGCTCACCGTGCCGCCCCCGCGCCCGCCGGTCACCGCGACGACCCCCGACAGGTCGTCGGTGATCGCCACGCCCGCGAAGCCGAGGCGGTCGCGCAGCTCGTCGCGGAGCACCCGCGGGCTGAGCGCGGCGGGGGTGACCGGGTCGTAGCGGGTGAAGACGGCGCTTGAGACCGTCACGGCGGCCGCCTTGTCGAGGACGGACCGGAAGGCGCCGAGGTCGCGCGCCTCGAGCTCCTCGCGGGAAAGACCGACGCTGGCGGGCCCGTCGAGCGGATCCTGCGTGACCGCTCCCTGGCCGGGGAAGTGGCCGACCGCGAACGCCAGGTGCGAAGCGAGCAGGCCGCCGGCCGCCCCGCCGAGGGCGCGCTCGACGACCGCCGGGTCGTCCCCGAAGCTGCGGTCCGCCATCGGGCCCGCCGGGGCGGCGACGTCGGCCGGCAGGTCGACCGCCAGGCGCGCGCCGGCGCTCCGGAGCCCGCGGCCGGCGGTCCGGTAGGCGGCGCGCACCTGCGCGGCGCCCATCCGCCCGAGCGCCGGCGGCGCCGGCAGCGCCGCCGAGGCGACCAGGGTCGGCGGGTGCGCGCGCCGCGCCGCCGCGCGAAGCGCCGAGGTGGGGGCGCCGGTCACGAGCAGGCCGCCCCAGTCGCGCCGCCGCGGCGGCGTGCCGTCGGTCGTCACGAGGAAGAGCTGGGCGACGCGGGCGTCGGTGCCGAGCTTCGCGGCGGCGGCCGGCAGCGCGGGCGGCGCCGGGACGGCGGCGGCGTTCGTGCGGAGGTTCGCGGA
>DASVQH010000123.1:0-31439 GCA_036389195.1 Solirubrobacteraceae bacterium | reverse complement strand
CCAGCTCGCCGTAGAGGTAGACCGGAAGGCCGAGCTGGCCGAGCAGGTCGGCGGCGACCAGCGCCTCGGCGCACGCGTGGCCGCGGGTGGCGGCGTCGCGGTGGACGATCGGCGCGACGTCGAGCGCGCCCACGCGCGGGTGGGCGCCCTCGTGCGTGCGGAGGTCGATGCGGGCGATCGCCTCGCGGGCGCCGTTCTGGAGCGCGGGCGCGAGCGTCCCGGGCGCGCCGGCGAGCGTGAAGACCGCGCGGTGGTGGTCGGGGTCGGCGTGGACGTCGAGCACGCGGACGCCGCCGGCGGACTCGAAAGCGGCGCCGATGGCGTCGAGCACCGCGCGGTCGCGGCCCTCGGAGACGTTGGGAACGGCGAGGAGGGTCGACATCGGGGCCGGCGCCGCTACGCCGCGGCCACGGCGCTCAGGTCCCCACGATGCGCCACGGCGTCTCGCCGGTGCCGTCGAGCGCGAGCGTCCAGTGCTCCGTGAACGTCGTCGCGGCGTCCTTGGACCCGGAGAGCAGCGCGAGGGTGTCGCGGTCCTCGATGTACCGGCGCCCGGCCACGCGCGCCTCGACGCGCATGGTCGCCGGCTGGGTGGCGGCGTCGACGCCGGTGATCCGCAGCTGCTGGAGCTGCGGACCGCGGACCACGAGGCGCGTCTTGTCGCCGCGCGGGTGCAGCAGCGCGCGGACCGCCTCGGGGCTGGCCACCGCCTCCAGCGGCGCGTCGTCGCCGTCGACCGCCTCGGCCCACGCGTCCACGGCGCGGCGCGCCGCGGCCTCCAGGACGCCGGGCGCGAACCGGCCGTCGACCACGGAGAGGTCCATGGCCGCCACACGGGCGTCGCCGTCGAAGTCGAGGTCGGCGACCTCGCGGATCTGCGTGTCCGGGATCGCGTCGGCGACCGCGAGCTCGGTGGCCGACGCGTCCTGCAGCCGCTGGTCGTCCTCCCACGGCGTCGCGACGATCGCCGACTCCAGGTGGTGGGAGCCCTCGTCGTCCTGCTCGATCGAGAACAGCATCCACGCGCCGTCGCGCTTGGCGAGGGTCCAGTACTCCTCCAGCGTCGTGTCCGGGCTGGCGGAGTCGCTCTTCTTGATGACGTTGCCGTGGCGGTCCTTGACGTAGTCGCGCATCTGCGCGGTGATGCGGACCACGACGCGGTCCTCCTCGTCGGCGGTGCGGTTGACCAGGCCGACGTACTCGACCTCCGGATCCGCGCGCAGCTCGCAGACGTTGTGCCAGCCCTTGCGCTCGAAGTCGGCCAGGCGGCGCTTCCACTCCACGAGCAGGTCCGGCCCGAGGTAGCGCGCCAGGGCTGTCTCGTCGCGCGCGGTCCAGGCCGCCTGGACCTCGCGGAACAGGCGCGCCGCGCTCTCGCGGACCGCGGCCGGCGCGAACGCCGGGTCGTCGTCGGCCGCCTTGGCCGAGTGCAGCTCGACCATCGCGACCCGCTCGCGGCGGCGCTTGCGCCGGCGGTAGTCGCCGATCGCCCCGATGGCGAACACGACGAGCACGATCAGCACGAAGAACAGGAAGCCGGCGAAGCCGCCGCCGCTGCCCGAGCCGCTGGTGCTCCCGCCGCCGCCCGAGAACCCGCCGCCACCGCCGCCGCCGCCGCCCCCGAACCCGGAGCTGCCGCCGCCGGCGGCGGCCAGCGCGGGCCCGGCGCTGAGGAGCACGAGCAGGAGGGCTGCAGGAAGCGCACGTCGCATGCGTCAACCCTCGAAGACCAGCGTCCCCGCGTCAAGCACCCGGGTTCCCCCGATGTCCAGCGTCGCATCGGTGACCAGCGTGTCGAGGTGGATCGGCACCGAGACCGTCCCGCCGATCCCGGCGCTGGCGCCGAAGGCGACGTGGACCGTGCCGAGCATCTTCTCGTCCTCGAGGATGTTGCCGGTGAGCGTCGCGCGCTCGTTGGTGCCGATGCCCAGCTCGGCGAGGTTCGTCCCCTGCTCCCCCGCGCCGCGCAGCGCGGCCAGCAGCTGCTCGCCCTCGGGGCCGCGCGCTTGCGCGAGCCGCCCGCCCTCGACGACCAGCTCCGCCGGCTCGCCGGCCACCAGGCCGATCCCGGCCAGCGAGCGGACGAAGATCCGCCCCTCGCCGCCCAGCGGCGCGATGAACCCCTCGCCGCACGGCAGGTTGCCGAACGCCCGGTCGCCGCCCGTGAGGTCGCCGTCGTCGGCGATGCCCTCGCGGCCGCTCAGGTCGAGCCGGAAGTCCGAGCCCAGCGGGCAGGTCAGGTGCGCCTCCGACGCGTCGGTCAGCAGCCGCGCGAGCCCGCGGCTGCGGCGCTGCACCGCGGCGAAGTCGCAGGCCATCAGGCGCGCGAGCATGTCCGCGGTGACGCCGGGGAGCGTCGCCCCGCGGGCGCCGTTCTCCGTCGCCGCCTTGCGCGCGCGGGTGTGCGACAGCGACTTGGAGGTCGGCGCGATGAACACCTGCGCCGCCGCCAGCGCGCCGGCGACCGCGGCCGGCGGCTCGTTGCCGTCCGCCTCGCGGGCCTCCATCACCACCAGCACCGCCTCGGCGCCGGCCCCCGCCGCGGCGGCCCGCAGCGCCTCGCCGATCTCCCGGGTGCCCGGGTCCACGACGACCACGACCTCCTCCCTCGGCTGCACCGCGAGGCACTGCTCGACGACGGTCTGAACGGCGGGCTGGAGGTCGGTCATGGGCCGGTGATCGTCTCAGGCCGGGCGGACGGAGAAGCGCGCCGAGAACGGCTCGCCCGGCGCCGCGAACCGCAGTCCGGCGTGGCTGCGCAGGGCGTCGGCCGGAGCGGTCATCGGCTCGATGGCGATCAGGTCGTGCGCAAGCGGCGCGAACACCTGGGCGACGGGGTACTCGGCGCCGAACTCGACCTCGATCCGCCGCCCGCCGCCGGCCACCGCGAACACCGGCGAGGCCAGCTCGTCGTACCCGTCGTCGAAGGCGCGATCGCCCAGCGGCCCCGCGTCCGCGTCGACCGCCCGCGTCTCGCCGGTGGGGATCTGGCGCTCGTCGACGAGCAGCGCGCGCCGGGCGGGCAGCTCGATCTCCCACTGCGCGCGCGGGACGCCCGGGATGACGAAGTACGGGTGCCAGCCGAAGGCGATCGGCACGGCGACGTCGCCGGTCGGCGTCAGCGTCGTGTCGACGGTGAGGGCGGTCGGCTCGAGGCGTACCCGGACGGTAAGCGTGTGCGGGAACGGGAAGCCCGCCAGGAGGTCCTCGTTCGCGCCGTAGTCGAGCGTCGCGGCGAGCGTCGTGTCGCTCGCGTCCTCGACGCGCCAGTCCGGGCTCGCGGCGGTGAGGCCGTGGATCGGGACGCCGTGGTCGGGGTCGCGCCGCATCGCCGGCGCCGCGGTGAGGTCGACCGTCGTCCCGTCCACGGTGTAGGCGTCGCCGCCGATCCGGTTCGCCCACGGGTGCAGCAGCGGGATCCCGAACGTCTTGGCGCGCTCCGCGCACGCGCCCAGCCCGGCGCGCAGCGCCAGCAGCTCCTCGCCGCGCTGGGTCAGCGACGCCCCGACCATCCCGACCGACGGGACCCACACCGCCGCCAGGTCGCCGGCGACGAGGCGGTGCGCCGGATGCCCCTCGTGCTCGATCTCCATGGGCGCGAACCTACACGCGCGGCTCGCGCACGACCGCGCGCGTGCAGCCGCGCAGCCCGCGGCGCAACGTGAGGCGGCGGCCGTCGGTGAGCCGGACGCGCGCCTTCAGCCGCGTGCGGCCGCGCAGCTTGATGCGGCGCCCGAACGGCGCGCGCGTCTCGGCGCGCCCGGCGCGCCGCCCGTCGAGGCTGAAGCGGACGCTGCGGATGAGGCCGCGGTCGCGGCCGCCGACCCGCGCGCGGATGCTGCGGCGGCTGCGGCAGCGGACGGTGAGCGAGAGGCGCGGCTTGCGCCGTGGGCCGGCCGCGGCGGGGGCGGTCGCGAGCGGGGCGCTCAGCGCCTGGACGTGCCGCGCGTACCGGCCGAACGCCGGCTTCGGCGAGTAGTCGTCGCGCAGGAGGCCGTAGCGGACGCCCATGTTCGGCGACGTCGAGTCCCCGTCGCGCAGGTTGAACCAGCGGTAGTCGGAGACGTTGTAGGTGCCCTTGAAGTCGTCGACCGCGCCGACGAGCGTGTCGAGGACGCGGGCCTGGTCCTCCTCCGAGCGCGTCGGGCTTGTCGGCCAGCCGTTCTCCTCGACGTGGATCGGGACCGTCCCCGGGATCCCCGGGATCTGCGCGTAGCAGCGCAGGGCGCTCATGGCGTTCACCATGCCGTCGCGCTCCTCGCCCGGAGCCTCGGCGGGCGGGAAGAAGGTGCCAGGGTAGGCGTCCAGGCCGATCCAGTCGACCGCCCGCGTGAACGGCTCGCCGCCCTTGTCGCGGACGCCGTTCCAGAACGACGTCTCCGATGCCGGGTCGCTCCGGTAGGCCCAGTTGAAGCCGATCTTCAGTTGCTGGTAGCCGTGCTTGACCGCCTCGTCCTTGGCCGCGACGACACCCTGGACGAGCGCGTCCCGGGCGTTCGCGTAGGAGCCGTCGGACGAGTCCGGCGAGTAGGTCAGGTTGACCTCGTTGGTGACCTGGATCGCCACGACGCCCGGGTTGGCGCCGAAGCGGGCGACGACGTCGCGGACGTGCTTGGTCCACGCGGCGATGTCGCCCTCCTGCTCGGCGCTCGGGTGGTAGCGGAGCTGCAGCTCGACGAGGTAGCCGTGGCTCGTGTAGCGGTCGGCGAGCGCGAGGAAGCGCTGGACGCCCTCCTCTCCGTCGGACCAGAAGAAGCGGTGCAGCCGGAGGACGAAGGGGCGGGCGGGGTCGCCGCGGAGCTGGTCGAGCTTCGCGAGATGCTGGGCCGGGTCCTCCGGCGTGCGCGGCGGGCTGGGCGGGCCGCCGAGCTGGCCGGTCTGCACGCCGGGGGTGATCCCGAACCGCAGCGGCGCGGCGCCCGGCTTCTGGGGGACCGATTCCGCCTCGGTCTCGGCGACACAGCCGGGGTCCTGCGCGTGGGCGGTGGCCGGTGTGAGGGCGAGGGCGGTTGCCGCTGCCAGTGCTGCTGCGATCCGTCGCATGAGGCTGCATGATGCCGGGCGTGCCGGAGAGCTTCCACATGACCCCCGACGAGTTCCGGCGGCACGGGCACGAGGTGGTCGAGTGGGTGGCTTCGTACATGGAGCGGGTGGGGTCGCTTCCGATCGCGTCGGGGGTGGCGCCGGGGGAGATCCGGGCGCTGCTGCCGGGCGCTGCGCCGGAAGACCCGGAGCCGTTCGCTGCCTTGCTGGCCGATCTGGATCGCGTGGTACTGCCGGGCATCACGCACTGGCAGTCGCCCGGGTGGTTCGCCTACTTCCCGGCCAACGCCTCTCCCCCGTCGATGCTCGCCGAGCTCGTGTCCGCCGGGCTGGGGGCGCAGGGGATGCTGTGGGCGACGTCGCCGGCGCTGACCGAGATCGAGGGGGTGGTCCTCGACTGGCTGGTCGATCTGCTGGGGCTGCCCGTGTCGTGGAAGACCGGAGTGGGCCCGGGTGGCGGTGTGATCCAGATGAGCGCGTCGGACTCGACGCATCTGATGCACGTGGTGGCGCGCGGGCGGTTCGGTGACGTGCCCGTCGAGTCGCTGGTGGCCTACGGGTCGGTGCAGGCGCACTCGTCGGTGGAGCGGGGCGCGCGGGTCGCCGGGTTCCGGCACGTGCGGCTGGTGGACGTGGACGAGTCGTTCGCGCTTGATGTTGTGGCGCTACGCGAGGCGGTCGAGGCCGACGTGGCGGCGGGTCTCGTCCCCGCGATCGTCACGAGCGCCGTGGGGACGACCGGCACGGGCGCGGTCGATCCGGTGGACGCGGTGGCGGACATTGCGGCCGAGTTCGGGTTGTGGCACCACGTCGACGCCGCGTGGGCCGGCTCGGCGATGATCCTGGAGGGGCTGCGGGAGCGGCAGGCGGGCGCCGAGCGGGCGGACTCCTACACGTTCAACCCGCACAAGTGGCTGTTCACGAACTTCGACTGCAACGTGCTGTGGGTGGCCGACCGGGAGCCGCTTGTGTCGACTTTGTCGATCCTGCCGCCGTACCTGCGCAACGCCGCGTCGGAGTCCGGCGAGGTCATCGACTACCGCGACTGGCACGTGTCGTTGGGGCGGCGCTTCCGGGCGCTGAAGCTGTGGTGGGTGCTGCGGTCCTACGGCGCGCGCGGACTGCGTCATCACGTGGGGGCGCACATCGAGTGGGCTTCGGCGTTCGGGGCGCGGGTGGCGGAGCACCCGTCTTTGCTGCTGGTCGCCCCGGTCTCGTTCGCGCTGGTCTGCTTCCGGCACGTCGACGGCGATGACGCCACGGACGCGCTGGTCGCGGCGATCGAGGCCACCGGAACGCTCCACGTCACCCCGTCGGTCGTCGACGGGCGGCGGTTCATCCGCGTCTCGATCGGTCAGACGTGGACGACGGCGGCGGACGTGGACCGGCTGTGGGCGGTGGTGGCGGCGGCGGTCTGACGCCGCGCATCCCGGCTATTCTGTCGCGGCCCCGCCGGAGTAGCTCAGTCGGTTAGAGCAGCGGAATCATAATCCGCGTGTCGGGGGTTCGAGTCCCTCCTCCGGCATCCTCAGTTCTGCAGGGAAATGGCGCTGCAGCGCGATATGTGAGCGGTTCGGGTTCCGGGGTCGCCGACCCCAGCGGACCCCTACGAATCCCTGCGCTGGGGGCCGTCATGTCCCCTTTCCCGTCCCCCGGGGGCGGGTTTCCGCGTGTCAGCGCTACGGGGGACAGGATGTCTAACTGGCGAAAGACCAAGACGCCCGGCGTCTACGTCTCTCACTCGACGACGTGCCCGGCGTTCGCCCGGCCGGAAGCGCGCTGTCGGTACCAGCCGTCGTACCGAGGCCGACGGCTGGAACGCAGCGACCGGCAGGTCGGAATGGCAGAGCCCGGCGACGAAGGATCGCAACGAGGCGCGGTCGTGGGTCGCCGCCAGCCGAACGGCCCGGCCGCACGTCCGCGAGGTGGCCACCGCGTCGCGGACCTTCGAGAGCATTGGCGACGAGTGGCTCGCCGGCGTCGAGGCCGGCCGCATCGCGCGCCGCAAGGGACGCGGCAAGCCCTACAGCCAGACGACCATCGCCGACTACCGCGGCTCCTACGAGGGCTTCCTCCGACCCGAGTTCGGGCCCATGCCTGCCGACGAGATCGGCGAGGTCGAGTGGCAGCTCTGGGTCGACCGCCTCAGCAGCGAGGGCCTATCGCGGTCGCGCATCGCAGCTATCGCCGTCGCCTCCGCGATCTACGCGTGGGCGCTCACGCCGACCCGCCGATTCGTGACCCGCAATCCGACGCGCCTCCTCGAGCTCCCGCCCAACGACGAGAAGCCCCGGCTACGAGTCGCCTTCGCCCCGAGGCCAAGGAGGTCCTAGCCGCGCTCGAACCCGAGGACCAGGTCCCGTACGCGATCACCTTCTACGCCGGCCTCCGCCGCGCCGAGATCGATCGCCTCGAATGGCCCGACGTCCTGTCTGAGGGAAAGCTCGCGGCTCGGCTGCTCGTGGGACACGCCAAGAGCGCCGCCGGCGCCGAGCGACGTCCACCAATCGCCGAGCCGCTCCGCGGGATCCTCACCGCCGCCTGGGAGCGCCAGGGCCGCCCCACGACCGGCCCGGTCATCGAGCGGTCTGTCTTCTCCGGCAAGATCGCCGAACGAGCCACGACCGCGTGGGCGCGCGCCGGCCTGAACCGCATCACGCTCCACGAGTGCCGTCACACCTACGCCTCGCTGCTGATGGCCGCCGGCTACACCGTCAAGGAGCTGATGGAGTTCATGGGACACGCGGACCTGCAGATGGTCAGCCGCTACGTCAAGCTCCTCCCCCAGCCCGGCGAAGCCAACGTCGCCGACCGCCTCAACGAATGTCTGCGCCGCTCGACCGAGTAGGCATGTCGACCACACGGCGGGCACGGCGCTGAACCCAGCGCTCGGGCCCTGCGGCGGGGACAAGGACCAGCCGGCCGCAGAGCACCACCTTCAACTCGGGCTGCACGCGGCGCTCAAGGTGGTTACTCATACCGAGCGACGCGGCCGCCTCGGCGCGGGTGAGGGCGTAGCGCGGGACCGGCTGCATCGAAGGCTCGGCGTACGGCCCATGGTCACCAGCTCTACGCGATCGATCCTATGGCGCTCGTTCTTCTAGCCGCCGAAGCGCCCCACCGAGCAGACGAAGCGCATCGACGCAAGCGTCGCCCATTCGCGTCGAAGTCGCTGGAGCCCCGCCAGTGCCTCCCCCACGAATCCATTTGCTCGCTCCCTTGCTGAAGCGGCCAAGGAGACGGACGCACTTGCACCACGGTGCCGCGTAGACGTCGCAGAGCTTCAAATCGCAGTAGATTCGCCTCTCGCCGCCTCTGAACCGCTGACCGCTGATCGTCGGAAGAAACGTGGAACGAACGCCTCCGTCGACCATGAGGGACGATGCTGCCCGTCGAGCGATCCATTCGCCGGACCTGGTCGCTGGCGCCCTCGACGCGCGACACCGTCGTCTCCGCGGTGGTCGGGTGCGACTAAACCGCCCTTCCCCTCACGCCGAAGAGGAGGGAGCGTCGGACGTTGCCACATGTGTCGGGCGCTCCAGTCCCGAGGTGCGAACGCAGATGCAGCCGAGGTCGCCGGGTCGTGCCCGAAAGCGGCCGAGCCGTCCAAGGATGCGTGCGTACGCTCACCCGGTCGCGACGCTCACTCGACGGACATGTCCCGCGGACGCTTCTCTAAACTGATAACTCCTGCATTCCGAGCGCTGGGACATACATGGTCGAGCGAAACGTCTACTTCCCCGAGACGCCGAAGCATTTTGGGCGCTACCACGCGCTTCGTGATAACTGGCGACACTCGCGCGACGTCATGCTCGAGTTGCGAAAGAGGTTCGACCGGGAAGACTTACCCGGCGTCGAAACGATCGCCATCGCTGGGTCCTTCGCACGTTTCGAGGCTTCCCCCGAGTCCGATGCCGACTGCATCATAATCCTGGAGGACGCGACAGAGGATCAGCAAGCGGCCGCGGCGCACGTACTCGAGACCGTCGCCCGGGTCCTCATGGATCTGGACATCCCCGAACCGAATCCAACGGGTGTCTTCGCGAGCCCCCGTCGGCTCTCGGAGCTCCTCCCTCCGATGCACGAAGGGCGAATGGGATCTGAGACCGAGGAGACGGACGTTCTCAGCAAGCGACTGCTGATGCTGCTCGAGTCTCGGCCGGTCTGGAACGACGGAGGTTACGAAGCGGCCATCGAAGCGATCTTCGAACGCTATGAGCGATACGTGGTTGAGGATCAGACCAAGGAGCACCTACTCCTGCTGAACCACCTCATCCACTACTTCAGGTACATATGTGTCAACTATGAGTCCAACTTCCACCGTCAAAACGATAAGTGGCCGCTTCGGAACCTGAAGCTCCGTCATAGCCGTATCGTCATGTACATGGGACTTCTCGTGCTACTCGGTGAGGCGAGCAAGCACACCGACGGCCAGAAACTCGCGACTGTCCGCGAGAACCTCGTCTTACCGCCGCTGGAGCGCATCGCGAAGGTTTATGCCCTCAACCGCGACACCAGTTTCTTTCGCGTGGCCGGCCTGTACAACACCTTCCTTGCACGGATCTCAGACGCCACAACGAGAGCTGAACTTAACGGAGTCGGGTACGAGGATCGATACTCCAATGTGCTCTTTAGCGCGCTGAAGGCCAACTCCGACGCCCTGCAGGCCGAGCTCAGCCGCTTTATCTACGCCCGCCGCGGGCAGTGGAGCGAGCGCTTCTTCGAGTATCTGATCTTCTGATGTCGTCCTCGCGTCCACCATGGCTCGAGATCTCGTCCCTACTCGACTTGCTGGACGCACCCGCGCGACGTGGCTGTAAGTTGATGCTCGAGCAGTACGCCGACGAGCTGGCTAACGCGCCTGGTGCGACGCACAATCATCAGACGTGGCGAGGCGGATACCTCGATCATGTAACTGAAGCCATGAATGTCGCTGTCATCTTATATGACGCCCTCGGGCGTTGCCGTCCGCTCCCGCTTAGGCTCGAAGATCTACTCTTAGCCGTGTTCCTCCATGATCTTGAGAAGCCATGGCGCTCTCTGGACCAGAGCACCGGTGCGCGACGCGACGAAGCGCGGTGCTTGGAGGACCCCGAGGGACGGATGACCTTCCGTCTCGACATGGCAAAGCGCTTCGGCATCCCGGTGAGCGACGAGGTAGAGAACGCGGTGCGATACGCCGAAGGAGAAGGCGCAGCCTACGATCCGCAGGGGCGGGTCATGGGCCCCCTTGCTGCCCTCTGCCACTGTGCGGACACCTTGAGCGCCCGCTTGTGGTTCGATCGGCCAGCGGAGCAAGACGAAGCATGGGGCCGCCGATGGGTAAGAAGAACGAAGACATGACCAACGACGTCGGCTCTGCAACGGTCGATTCGACGCCCGAGCCTGCAAGCCGGTATCGCCGAGGGCAATCAACGCTCCATCCTCCGGTCCCAGGCGTCGACGAGAACTTCGGCGACGTGCGACGGCGGCATGATCCTTCGTCCCTAAGCGGACTAGGCGCGCAGATCACGTTGCTCTTCCCGTTCGTCCCGCGCGGGCGATCGTCTGCGGACGAGCATCGGCATCTGCACCGAGTGTTGGGACAGGAGCCGACACGAAGGCTGGCGTGCTCGGCCGTAGCGACCTTTCCTGGCATCGTCTATCTCCGTCTGGGGGACGACGTTGATGTGGTCAACCTCTTCGCCGGCTACAACGGACCTGGCCTCATCTCCCCCGATACGGAGGCAAGTACCGAGAGATCCTTCCTCATGTTGGCCAATGCCGTTGACCGCAGAACGCAAGCAGCGATCGTCGCCGAAGTCCAGAACCGCCTCCCGATCCAAGTCGAAGTTGACCGTGGCGAACTCGCTGTGGTGGCCGAACGTTGGGAGACCGTAAGTTCCTTCCGATTCGGCGGCGACCAAACGTGCGTCCAGTCCGCTACGGATTGTCGCGCATCGGCCGATCGCTCTGGGGGCTGACAGGAACACGTCCGCACCGCGATGTACGTTCGGCGTCGGTCCCGCTTCGGGGACAATCGACCAGATGTACGCTGCCAGGAGAGAGAACGTGGCCACCCGCACTGACCCAGCGCATCGACCCGCCTCCTACGGGTTGGAGCCCCATGCCCTCTGGGAGCGCGTCGCAGCCAAGCAGGAGCAGGATTGGCGAACTCTCCGCGCCCGAGTCGGGGAGCCCCAACCGCACCATGCCTTGCGCCTCTGCATGGTCCGCCACGGGGAGACCACAACGAACGCGCGTGGCCTCGTCACCGGGACCACAGATGCTCCGCTTACGCCTCGTGGGCGCGATCAGGCCGTCGCTGCCGGCCGCAAACTGCGCGGCCGAACATTCGACTTGGCCATCCACTCCCCGTTGCGGCGTAGCCAAGAGACGCTTGCCATCGTTCTCCGCAACGGCCCAAAGGCGGCCGCCGTTATGTGCGACAAGCGAATTGCCGAGCGAAGCCTCGGCGCGATCGAGCTTACCGAAGCCGCTCCGATCGCCGCCTACGCACGAGGTGATCTGCTTTACGCGCCCGACGGCGGCGAGGACTACCTCTCCGTAGCGAGGCGTTGCTTTGACTTCCTGCTGGACCTGCGTGACCTTGCGGTAGCCGTCAGCGACCCGCTGTCGGTGTTGGTATGCACCCACGTCGGACCGATGCGCGTCCTAGACGGGATCCTCACTGCGGCCACGGATGCTACGGATGTCCTCGCGATGCACTTCAACAACAGCTCCCCTGCCGAGCGACTGGTCGGCGAGCTGACCTTCCCGCCGTTCGTCGAAGCTCAGCTCGACGGTTAATCCGGTCTGCCACCGGGCGTGTTAACGCATCCCGGCGACGCAGGTGTCCCCTTGCATGCCCCCGTGCGCCGGCAACTGCAGCCGAGCTTGATTGCCCCCTTACAGCCGGCGAGGCCTCTCGCTCTTCCGTGTCCGCCAGCCTGCGCGCGTCGGCCGCCACGTTCTGGGCGCGCCGCCAGACGTACCACGTCCGCCCGACTCGCGTCGCGTCGCGCATAGTCTTTCGGATCGCAGCTTCCGACGGCCATCGCTGAACGCGCGCGGTCAGGTCGTTAAGGCGACGCCTCGTCCTGCCGTGACCCCTGCGCAAGAACGCGCAGCGCCCAAACCGCTCGTGGGGCACGTGCTGCCCGCGCACCGCCCTCCTTGGGATCGTGCGCACCAGCGCCTCGACCGGCACTTCGTACCGCCACCAACGGTACGGCTGAGACAGGTCCTCGACTCGCCGGACGATGTCGTGTGCGCCCGGCGAGCGGTCTGTCGCCTCATGTCGCCGCGGGGTTATAGCCGAGGCCTCCTGACGTCACTCCTGTCACAGGTCCGCTTTGGGCAGGGACCGAACTTGCTCCCGCAGGCCCTCCGACGGCCATTACGGAGGTCAATCTGAGGCGTGTTCGATGCGGTCGGGCAACCATCCGAGCTACCTCGGCCGATGGCTACATCGGGAGATGCCCGATCAGCTCACCGAGCCCGGAGCTGATGCCGGTGCTGAGCGCCCCGCCGAGGCCGCTGACCGCGATCTCGTTGAGCATCGTCCTCACCCGGCCCTGCTTCGGCTGCTCCGCCTTGACCACCTCGGTGGTGATCTCGCGGACGTCCTCGACGTCGATGTCCTCGCGCTCGTCGATCACCGAAGCGAGGTCGCGGGCTGCGTCGGCGTTCCACGTTTCCGTCAGGCCCGATACCAAGAGCGCCTCGACCGCAGTGAGGATGTTCTCCTTGCTCGCCTTCACGTCGACGTTGATCTGCGTTCCGTCGCCTATGTTGAGCTTGCTGTTCTTGATCTGCGAGCCGCCGGACAGGTTGACCTGGTATCGGTTGTCTTTGATGACGATCGTGGCCCCCTCCGCGTCTCGCTTCAGCCGGCGCCCACCGATCGCGCTCTCGATGGCGTCCGCTACGTCCTCCCGTGAGGCGCGGTTGCGACCGAGGAACTCGGCGGAGACCCGCTTGGACAAGGCAGCGCCATCAACCTCACCACGGCGCTCGGCTTCCTCCAAGATGTCCCGCCCCACACTGAGGTCGTAGTCCCACCCGCGGCGCTCGAACTCGGTTGCCAGGAGACGTTGCATCTGGGCCGGCGTCGTGTCGCTCACTCGGCACCCTTTCGCTTGCGCGTCTTGACCTCAACGGGGAGCGATGCGTCCTCCTCCGCGAGCCACTTGAGCATGTTCTTCGAGAGGTTCAGAACGTCTTCCATCTCACGATTCTTGCGGTAGACCTTCGTTGCGCCCGCCTTGACCAGGTCCGCGATGCCGTGCTCCGTCGCCATCTCAGCCATCCGTCGCGAGACCGTTGCCTCGCTCGTCGTAATCCCGTGCATGGTCAGCTCTTCGAGGATCTGGCGCTGTGCGCGCTTGCCGTCCAGCAGGAGGTAGATCTGGCCGACGAGCGGGGTCTTCCGCACCACCGCTTCCAGCACGCTGAGTATTCGCTCCCGGTCTGCGCGAGCGACCAGCGTGACCTTGCCCTCAATCGTCCCGAGGCGTGAGTAGATCGCCACGAGCGCGTTCTGCATCTCCTCGTCGCTCGGCATCAGGCTCCCCTCGCGCGGCTGCGACCACGTATCGCCGGCCCATCGTCGGCCGGCTGAACTTCGAGAGCCAGGCCCAATGCGCTGAGGCTGGTCAAGTGCTTGACGCGGCCGCCGTCGTCGTACGCGATCCCGAGATCGCGCCAGCGCTTCGTCCACCCCGACATGCTCGGCTGCGACGTGCCGACCGCCTTGGCGATCTCGGTTAAGGTCTTCGTGCCGTCGCACATCTC
Source organism: Solirubrobacteraceae bacterium (assembly GCA_036389195.1). Taxonomy (GTDB): domain Bacteria; phylum Actinomycetota; class Thermoleophilia; order Solirubrobacterales; family Solirubrobacteraceae; genus JACCYI01. Next base: position 17,621 of record DASVQH010000123.1, on the reverse strand, counting down.
GTAGGCGCGTCGTAGCTGGGTCGTCGTCAGCGTGGCCTCGATCGTCCTCCGCACGTCCGGCAGCACCGAAGCTCGCTGCCATCGGAGTTGCTCCTGCGCAGTCGCGAGAAGCTCGGCAAGCAGTTCGTCCGTCGTCGCCATCAGATGAGCCCCGTCTTCCGGTACTCCATGCGGCGTTCGCTGCCGCGCGCCTGAAGAACTCGCTGCTCGACCAGCTCAGGAAGTCGGTCGCGCACGCTGCGAGCACTCTTCGAGGCCTTCTTGGCAGCCTCGTCCTGAAGGTCTTTCGACGCGATCCACTCGTCAGTCAGGTCGAGGATCGCCGCGCTCACATCGTCGGCACGGATTTTCGCGCGCGCCCCGTCGAGCTGCGGCGCGAACGCCAGGGCGAGCGTCGCCTGGATCAGGTCGAGGCGCTTAAGGATCTCCTCGTCGGCAGCCATCAGTCAGACCCTTTCGCAGTTGACCCGTTCTGCCCCGGCTGTTCGGCGGCCTTCTGCATGGTGGCCGACACCGTCGCTGGCGTCGTGCCTACCATCTCCGCGATCCGCGACGCCTCCAAGTCCGCCTGTGACAACGCCCCGATCGCCTCGTTCTCGCTCTCGTACCCTTGACGCAAGGAGGGCGTCATGATGCGGCAACCATATTGTGGCGTTGGTCCGTACGTTCGTTCACTTCGCCTCCCCCGGGCTGCGCTTCCGGAACCACTCGAGGATGGCGGCGTTGTCATGCTCGACGATCACCATTCGACCGCCACCGGTGTCGGCTGGCCGTACCAACCCCATCTCAAGCATCTCCTTAACGAAGAGCTGTGCCGCGCGCTCGCTCACGCTGCCGAGCTTGGCGAGTTCCCCGCTCCCGCGTCTCCCGTCGATCCCTTCGAACATCGCGATCCGCGCCGTAGTACGGAGGACTTCAGTACGCAAAGCCTCCCGAAGCGCGCCTTCTTGGGGGCCCGTCAGGAGGGCAAGCCGGCGGTCAATCGACCGGAGGAGGCGTAACACTTCGTCATCGGCTGCCACGTTGCCTCCTGCGCTCCAGTGCCGCGGCCTTGCTCGGTGCATCCACCTCGAATGGGACCACAACTACCGGAACCTTCATTCCCTCGACCGTTTCGGTGGCCGCTAGCACCTGCCGCGGGCTCGCGATTAGTGGCGGAAGTGGCTCTCGCTCTCCAAAGACAACCATGAAAGCCTGTTTCGGGTGCTCGGTGTAGATATAGCGACCGAGTTCGACGACGCCGTCGCGGTAGGTGCTTGCGTTGGTCCAGACCTTCACCTCTATTATCGCATCCTCTGGCGGCGGTATACGGATGTCAGTACGCCCGCGACCGCTGCGAGCCTCCGTGTACCCGTGGGCGGGTAGGTAGGTCAGGATGTTGTTCCTCAGCTCCTCTTCGTGGCCACGGGTCCTGCCGCCGAACTGAGCGCTCAGCGCCCGGACTGCAAAGTCTCGGTAATCGAGGAGTACACCGAGGAGCGTTGGACTGGTCGTGGTCCGTTGCACTGACTCAAGCACCGCCTTCGCAAAGGCAAGCGAGGGCTGTCGAAGACCGACTGAGGCGAAGGCGCTTCGGACGTCCTCCGGCGAGGCGGTTGACACCGGACGCTGAGCGACAAGACGCGCGACGGCGACCTGCTGGCTGGCCTCGAGACGCAGGCCGAAGGTAGTGCCTACCTCCCATAGGGCCTCCTGCAGTTGAGGTGACCAGTCAGTCGAGGTCGGGGACATCGTTCCTGCGTAGAGTCTTCTTGAGCACCCGCGTGAGACCGAAGGGCTCCCACCCAGGCAACGGGACCGGCGGTCCCTTCGCTGATCGCTCAATGAAGCCAAGCTCCTCAAAATCATCGAGCGCCTCAGATACGCGCTGCTGACTGCCGCGAAGTCCTCGTGCACTTAGCGCCGCGGCAATCTGGGACTGCGTCAAGCCGGCCTGGACGCCACGGTAGATCACCACCATCTTTGGATCCGACCCAAACGTTTCCTCGATCCTCTTCTTCGCTGCAGCATTGTCAAGTGCCGCAAGCACGGAAACCGTCGCGCTGAGATTGCGCACGTCCTTCTCGATCCTCTGCAAGCGCGCTTGAGTGTGGTCGCCGGTCACTTGGCACGCGGCCGGCGGTTCCTGGGAGGGCGCGGCGGCGCCGCGGCAATCCCCAGCTCGCGGAGGGTAAAGGTCGCCTTCGGCGGCTTCGCGTCGGGCACGGCGATTCCTTCGGCCTCCCATTCATCGATCCACGTACGAATATCTCTGTGATTGACGCCGACACCACGCTCCACGGCCGCGACGGACGTCGATCCGTCGGCGATGGCCTCGTAGACCCGCTTCTTCCCGTCGGTGTCGACCAGCCGCTCGACACGCTCGCGAACGATCGGTAGTGCTGACTCGCGCGTCCAACGAGCTATTTCTGCGAGCAAGCGCAGTTCCTCGGTCCGATCACTACTCACGCCGTCACCTGCAATGCCCTCTCCGGATTCGATGAGGCGGTAAGCGCGTCTAGCTCTCGGAGTCGACTGAAGAATCGACTTGCGCTGCCCGCGTCCATGCCGCTTGCTCGCCCGATCTCTCGCTGACTGCGGCTGCCGTCGGCGAGCGCCCACGCCTTTCGCCTCTTATCGCTGGAAAGAAGCTCGCGGACGGCAGCGATCCGCTGCCTCTCCCGTTCGGCTTGTCGCCGCTCGTAATCGTCCTGATACGCATCTGCGATGGGGCGCAGGAGGTCACGAACCTCTAGGAGGAGGTCGCGTATCTCTGTGCGGATGTCGTCAGCCAATGCGGATGCGCTCGTTGGTTTGGCGGAAGGATGGAATATCACGGTCCTCGGACGCCTTTTATGGCTTCCGCCCCGGTCGGCCGCATCGTGGTGCGCTTGGGCCTTCCGAGTTGGAATGGGCCGAACGAACAAATGCCGACGCCTCTCCCCGCTCGTGCGGCTGCTGCGGAGCACGCAAGACGTCGTTAGCGTGTCGGCCCCGGAGGTGACGAAGATTCCATCCTCCGCCTCCCTGAGCGGACGCGGCGTTAGTTCGAGTGCTCTCGAAGGGTGCCCCGACGTCGACGCTTCGCGCATAAGAAAATCAAGCCGCGGACGAGCGATAGCCGATTGCACAGTGCAGGCGGAACCCGCTCGCGCTGTGTCGGCAACCACGAGCGTCGCGCATGTCCCCTTTTTCATGTCCCCCGGCTCCCTCGAGGCGCGGCGCAGAGCCAAACCTCCTCGCAATCATAATCCGGGTGTCGGGGGTTCGAGCCCGTCCTTGGCAGCACGAACTCGAGTGCCCAGCGGCGTACACCGCCGCGCCGAAGGACGGCAGTGTGCAGCGCTTCCATTCCGCTGCCCGCGAAACAGGGCGCCGCGGCGAGACGGTTCAGCCAGGACACGATTCGCCGCGTGCTCCAGCGCGTCTCACTGCCGCGGCGCGCGCCTCAGTCCGTCGGCTTGCGACCGCTGCTCTCGACCTGCAGCTTCGAGGCCGGGGCGTCGGCTGCCGGGATCGAATAGCCGAACCCGGACGCGTACAGCCCGCCGGCGCTCGCGTAGATCTCGAGCGACTTGCCGGCCGGGATGACGATCCCTGGGCCGAGCGGCACCGGCTTCGTCTCGTGCTGGGACAGGCCGAAGACGTGCTGCACCTGATCCGAGCACCCGTCGGTGTAGAAGCTCGCGATCGAGTTCGTCGCGCCGGTCGCCCCCATGCCGGCGACGATGTCCGTGATGACCAGCGCGCGGTTGGCCGGTGCCGTGATCACCGGGGTGCAGGAGTTGGCGAACTGCACGTAGCGGCTGAAGCGCACGAAGTTCTGCGGCAACGCCTGGCGGCTGGTGGTCGTGCCGTCCACCGTGAGGGCGCCGCTGCCGTCGCCGACCTGCAGGCTGCCGTACTGGCTGACCTTGGCGAGGCGGGCGGCGTTGGTGCCGTCCGCGATGTTGACGAGCTGCCCGGTGGCCGCCCAGGCGGTTCCGGTCACCGCGATCGATAGGGCCAGCAGCGAGATCGCCGTCGGCAACGACGGCACGCGCAGCCGCCTGAAGACCTGCCGCAACATCTGAACCTCCCCTTGGTTCCCCTTGCCATGAGCGAACGTACCTGAGGGCCGGATCCACGTGCAAGGCGAGGTCTGGTCGACTGTCGAGGCCTCAAGGCGCCCGTGTCGGCCGGGTCGCGCCGGTACGAACCTCCGCGACGGCGCCAGTTCGGCGGAGGCGCACCCGTTAACCGCTCATGCACTCCGGATTGCAGCGGCTGGCCCGCACCGCCGCGCTGGCGGTCGCCGCCGCCGCCGTGGCGGCCGCCCCCGCCGTCGCCCAGAACGCCAGCGCCCCTGCACTCGCGGTCGGCGCGGGTGGCACCGCTCACATGGCGTGGATCCAGGCCGCGTCAGACGGCAGCTACGTGCAAGAGCGGCGCCGCGCGCCCGCCGGCGCGCTCACGCCGAAGCAATGGATCTCGCTCTCGGAGACCATGGCCGAGGCACCGAGGATCGGCTCCGACACCGCGGGCAACGCGATCATCGCGTGGACGGAGTACGTCCCCGCGACCAACTCGACCACCGGCATCCTCACCCGGCGGCGGGCGGCCGACGGGTCCCTGGGGCCGGTTCAGCGCGTCCGCCCAGCGACGGGCGTCCGCCACAAGTTCGACATGGCCGTCAACGGTGCTGGCGATGCGGTCTACGCGTGGACGCTCGCCACCGGCACCAACAGCAGCGTCGTCCAGTACCGCCGGCGGTCCAAGAGCGGGACGATGAGCGCGACGAGGACGGTGTCGCCGACCACCGGCCGGGTCGAGGCCCCCCGGGTGACCATCGACTCGAGCGGCACCGCCGTCGTCGCGTGGGTGCACACGTCGCCGGACGGCTCGAACGCCACGGTGCAGGCACGCTCGGTGACCGCGACCGGGGGTGTCGGAGCGCTGCAGACGATCGCCGCCTCGGCAGCGACGAGCAGTCCGTACATCGCCGACGCGCGCGACACCTACGACGTGGCGACGGCGCCGGACGGGCGTACGGCGTTCGCCTGGAAGCAGCCGGCGGGAAGCGGCTCGAACGTCAACAGCCGCGTTCGGGCGGCCGACGGAACGCTGAGCGCCGCCCAGCCGCTCACCTCGTCCGGTAGCGCGTTCGACCCGATCGTGGCCATCGCGCCCACGGGGAAGGTCATGTACGCGTGGACGACGGACAAGGGCACCGACCCGACCGTCAACGCGCGCGGCCGCTCCCCGGAGGGGACGCTCGGCGCCACGTTCACCGTCGAAGACGGCTACCAGCTGTCCGGGCTCGACGTCGCGCTCGATCCCAAGGAGAACGCCGTCTTCCTCTCCTACAGCGACCGCAGCGGCACCGGGGACTTCCGCCTCCGTGTCCGGCGCCGGACGCCGACCGGCGTGCTGAGCCCCTCGCAGGACGTCTCGACGCCTCAGGCCGGCGTCCCCACCTCCGGAAAGCTGGGCGTCGACGCCAACGGCTACGCGGTGATGATGTGGGAGCAGTACATCGACGACGGAACCAGCCAATCGGGACGGCGGGTCTTCGCGCGGCGCCAGACGCCCACCGGAGAGCTCAGCGACATCCAGACCGTCAGTCGCTGAGCCAGAGAGGTCGCCACGGCCGGGCGTCTCCGCGACCCACGGCCAGCGTATCGACGCGGCCCCAGCCCTCAACCGCGATGAACTTCTAGCGCAGCTTGACGGTCCGCTTGATCGGCCCGCCGACGACGCGGCCTTCGTCGTAGTAGGAGGTGAGATAGAGGGTCGCAGCGACGCGGCGACCCTTGCGAAGCGCGGATCGCGCCGCCTTGCGGGCCTTCCGCGGAAGCTTCAGCTTGATGGTCTTGCTGCCGCCCGCCGCGATCTTCCGCGTGGCCACGGGCAGCTTGTACGTCCGTCGCCCGATGCGCACCGTCGAGCCGCGCGTCGTGAAGGAGCACGCCCGCTCGCAGCGCGCCTTCAGACGCACGACGCCCTTCGCGCCGCGTTGCACGGACTTGACCTTGACCTTCGGATTGGGGCCGACGCCGGATGGGGTCGTCGGCGTGGTCCCCGGCTGGGAACCGGTGCCGCCGCCGGTGCCCCCGCCGCCACCCGGAGCAGGGCCGGTCGGCGCCGGTCGGTCGACGGACTCGCAGTCCGGGTCGACGGAATCCAGCCCGTCCACCGTCACCTTGTCCACGTTCGCCCCGCACTGGACCTCGTCGCCGTCGGCGTCGCGGATGCCGATGACGTCATCGCCGGTTCCCGTCACCAGGCGATCGCGGCCGGGGCCGCCGTCGACGTTGTCGCCCTCCCCGGGGGCGCCGTCGTTGGCCTGACCATCGAGCGTCAGAGAGAGATCGTCGGCGCGGTCGCCGTAGTTGATGGTGTCGCGGCCGTCGCCGCCGATGAGCGTGTCCGCCCCCACCCCGTTCTGGTTGACGAAGAACTCGAGCAGGGTGTCGTTGCCGGGGCCGCCGTCGATCGTGTCGTTGCCCATGCGACCGGCGAGGTCGTCGTCGCCTTCGCCGCCGTCGAGGACGTCGTTGCCGTAGAAGCCGCGCAGCCTGTCGTTGCCCGGCCCGCCGTGGAGGGTGTTGGTCCCGCGTCCGGCGGTGAGGGTGTCGTCTCCGTCCCCGCCGTCCTGGTTCGCGGGCAGGGGGTTCCCGACGTCCTCGATCCCCAAGGTGTCCTCGCCGTCGCCGCCGATCAGGCTGATCGACTGGATCCCGTCCGCGGGGCAGCCGAGCCCGCCGCCCGTTCGGGACGGCCCGCAGCCGTCGCCGGCCGTCAGCGGCGCGTAGAGGTCGCTGACGTCGAACTCGTGCGACTCCGCGTCGTACGTCGCGAAGAGGCCGTTCTTCTCACCGAGCCCGCCCTCGACGACGAGGACCGAGCCGGCGACCCGCACCTCGCTGGCGTGCGCCGACGCGGGCAAGGCCGTGCCGATCGCGGCCGTGGTGACGAGAAGCGCAAGGGACCAGCGGGACGCGTGGGGCATGAACTAAGAATCCTCGGGCTCGACGATCAGACCCACAAAGAACGGATCGTCTTCCCAGATTTTTGCGTCAGCTCCGCAATCCGGTACCGCGCGACGGGCCGGTCAGGCCGTGAAGGCGCCGTAGCGGACCAGCTGCTCCGCGAACGCCGCGTCGGCGCACCGCCGAGCGCCGGCTTCTCCCCCGCGCGCCTGGGCCGCCACCGCCCGGTAGAGGATCGCGTCCCCCTCCGTTCGGCGGTCGAGCAGCTCGAGGGTGCCTTCGCCGCCGAGCGGCGGCAGCGGCAGCATGCCGGGCCAGGCCTCCCCGGCGCCGGTGACGTTGAGGCGGACGGGGCGCAGCTCGGCTCCGAAGTGGTCGCTGAGCCCGCGCCACATCGCGTCGCGGTCCTCCATGAGGCCGACGAAGCCGAGCTCCTCGAGGCGCTCCAGCGCGGCTTGCGCGATCGACTCGAGATCCTCGTCCGCGATGAAGACGCCGTCGCGGATGCGCGGGTCGTCGCCGAGCAGCATGCGGCAGACCTTGTTGTCGATCAGCGTCGCCGCGCTCGCATCGGCCAGGAAGTCGGCGAGCGAGCCCTCGGCCTTGCGGTGGATCCCGTAGGCGCCCCACAGCGTCCGCAGCGGGACCACGGTGCGCAGGTAGACGTAGTGCGACAGCAGCCGCGCGCGTGGCTCGCGCAGGGCGGTCGCGACCCGGGCCGGCGGCGCGAACCGGCGCAGCGTCGGCAGCATGAAGTGCCCCGCGATCACGCGGAAGCCGCCCAGCGCCCGCACCTCGGCATCGGTCGCCGCGATCTGGTCGCGCACCTGGGGCGGCAGCCGATCGAAGGCGTCGAAGCAGCAGAAGTGCGACGCCTCCATGCGGCGCGGGCTCAGCGCGTCCACTCCGAGGGCCGCTTTCAGCGCCTGGCTGATGCTCGTGCCCGCCGTCTTGGGCACGTGGAGGAAGCAGAGCGGGCCCTCGTCGACGCCGCCGCTGAGCACGGCACAGACCGTACCGCCACGCGCAACGCGAGCAGGCCAAGATCCCGCAGGCCCCGCCCCGCTGCGAATACCATCGGCGATCCCCGCCCGCATGACCACCGCGCCCCACAAGGACCAGCCGTTGGCCGCGCCCCGCTCGGGCATCCGAGCGGGGTCGATCGACGGCGTCCTCGTCCGTGAGAGCAGCAACATCGTCACGCGCAACGGCCACACGACCGAGGTCTACAGCTCGCCCTGGGAGCTCCCGGTGCAGGCGGTCGAGCACGTCATCCACGTGAGCCTCAAGCCGGCCGCGATCAGCGCCTGGCACATGCACCGCGCCCAGACCGATCAGATCGTCCCGGTCGGCGGGATGCTCAAGGTCGTGCTCTACGACCCGCGCGAGGAGGCGTCGTCGCGCGGTCGGGTCGACGTGTTCCACCTCAGCCCGATGCGCCCCACGCTGCTGCTCATCCCGCCCGGGGTGTGGCACGGCGTGCAGAACATGCTGGCCTCGGAGTTCAGCGCGTTCATCAACCTCTTCGACCGCCCCTACGAGCACGCCGACCCCGACGAGTGGCGGCTGCCGCTGCGCAATGACGACATCCCCTACGACTTCACCGCCGGCTGAGCAGCGGGGTGAGGCGGACGGGACGTTCGTGCTCACCCTCTGGACCGACGACCCGGAGCGCGCCCGGGACGCCGACCGCGCCGGCATCGACCGCATCGGCCTCGACCTCGAACGGCTCGGCAAGCGCGAGCGTCAGCTCGACCCCCGGCTGTGGCAGACCACGCACACCGAGGCAGCGCTGTCCCTGATCGGCGACAGCCTGAGCAGCGCCCGGCTCTTCGCGCGCACCAACCCCCCGCACGACGGGTGGGCCGAGGAGGCCGACCGCCTGATCGCCGGCGGCGCCGAGATCCTGATGCTGCCCTGCTTCCGCTCGGCCGCGCAGGTGCGCGAGGCGCTCGAGCTCGTCGCGGACCGGGCTCGCCTCGTGCCGCTGATCGAGACCGTCGACGCGCTCGGCGACGTTGCGGCCATCGCCGAGATCGACGGGCTGCGCGAGGTCCACTTCGGACTCAACGACCTCGCCATCGAGATGCGGCTGGCCAACCGCTTCACCGCCCTGGTCCGGCCGGAAGTGGAGGACGCGACCCGGATGCTCGCCGGCGCGGGGCTTCGCGTCGGCGTCGGCGGGATCGGCCGCGCACGCGACGCCCGGCTGCCGATCCGCTCCGACCTCGTCTACGCGTCCTACCCGCGGCTGCGGGCCACGGGCGCGCTGATCGCGCGCTCGTTCTTCGCGGGCCTGGACCCCGGCCCGGAGCCGCTGGCGCACGCGGTCGCGGCGGCTCGCGAGCAGCTGGCGCACTGGTACGGCGCGCGCCCGGACGCGCTGGACGCGGCGCGGGCCGAGCTGGAGGCCACGGCGGCGTGAGCGGGCCGAGCCGGCCGCGGGTGCACCTGTACGCGGCGTGCTGGAACGAGATCGCGATGATCGACTTCTTCTTCCGCCACTACGACCCGTGGGTCGAGCGCTACGTGATCTTCGACGACGGCTCCGACGACGGCTCCCGCGAGCGCCTGGCCGAGCACCCGCGCGTCGATCTGCGCACGCTCGAGCGGACGCACCCGGACTCGCTGATCCTGTCGCTGCGCGACCTCTACGACCACGGCTGGAAGGAGAGCCGCGGCGAAGCCGACTGGGTCGTCGTCGTCAACCTCGACGAGCACCTCTACCACCCCGACATGACTCGCTACCTCGGCGACTGCCGCCAAGCCGGCGTGACGGCGATCCCGGCCCTCGGCTTCCAGATGGTCGGCGACGAGGTTCCGCCGCCGCACGCGACGCTGTCCGAGACGGTGCGGCGCGGAGTCGTATGGCAGTACATGAGCAAGCTCGCCGTCTTCGATCCCGACGCCATCGAGCACGTCAACTACTCCCCCGGACGCCACGTCGCCGACCCGGAAGGCGAGCTGGTGTACCCGGAGCGCGACGAGCTGCTGCTCCTGCACTTCAAGTACCTCGGGCTCGAGTACATCGACGGCCGCCAGTCCGCGCAGCGCGCCCGGCTCGGCGAGCGCGACCGCGGATACGGCGTCTACCGGGCCACGCGCGAGGAGACGGCCGCGAAGCTCTCGGAGCTGCGACGCAAGGCGGTGGAGCCGCTCGCGCGCGGGATCGAGGCCTACGAACCGCACAGGCGGTGGTGGCGACCAGGGCCGGCCACTCTGAGGACGCCGGGTGGAGACGGCTGAACGCTGCGGCGGGGGTCAGCCGACGGCGGTGTGCGCGGCGATCGCGTCGACCAGCCGGGGCCACAGCGCCCGGGGGCGGTCGTGCCCCATGTCCTCGACGAGGAGCAGCCGAGCGCCGGGCACCAGCTCGGCGGTTCGCCGTCCCCCGCTGGGATCGATGAGGGTGTCGTCGAGGCCGTGGATGACCAGGGTCGGCACGTCGAGGGTCCTCAGCGCCTCGGCGCGGGAGCCGTCGAGGATCATCGCGGCGAGCTGTCGGGGTACGCCGGCCGGGTGGTGCGCGCGGTCGTAGCCGGCCGCCGCAAGCGTGCGCAGCTGCGCCGCGTCGCCGTAGCGACGCGAAGCCCAGACGAGCTCGCGTGCTGCCGCGGCCACGTAGCCGTCCCGGTCGGCCGGCCGCGGTGAGAACAGCACCTGCTGCGCCTCGGGCGTGGACTGGCCGTGCTCCTGCTCGCCGGTCGACGACATCATCGAGGTCAAGGAGAGCACCCGGTCGGGGAACTCGATCGCCATCTTCTGGGCGATCATCCCGCCCATCGAGGATCCGACCACGTGGGCCCGCGCGATGCCGAGCTCCGTCAGAAGGTCCATGCCGTCACGGGCCATGTCGCGCAGGGAGTACGGCGCCATCGCGAGGGCGCGGTCGACGTCGCCGGCCGCCACGGCGGCGACGAAGTCTCCGAGGTGGACCGGGTGCTCGTCGAACTTCGTGGACAGTCCGCAGTCGCGGTTGTCGTAGCGGATCACGTAGCGGCCCCGGGCCGCGAGCATGCGGCAGAAGTCGGCGTCCCACCCGAGCAGCTGGGTGCCGAAGCCCATCACGAGCAGGACGGCGGGGTGGGACGGATCCCCGAACGTCTCGTGCGCGATCGTGATCGCCGCGTCCTGTTCCTGTTGTGTCGCCATGGGCAACACCTTACATGTCTAATCCTACATGTCAAGCACTACACGTGCGAGCTAGGATGGGCCGATGTCCCTGCGTCACGCGGTGCTCGGCCTTCTCGCCCGCCGTCCCTCGACCGGCTACGAGCTGACCCAGACGTTCGACCGGTCGCTGCGGACGTCGTGGCACGCCCGGCACAGCCAGATCTATCCCGAGCTCGCCAAGCTCGAGGCCGCGGACCTGGTCGAGGTGGTCGGGCACGGAGCGCGCCGCAGCAAGACCTACGGGGTCACGGCGGCCGGACGCGCCGCGCTGCGACGCTGGCTGGTCGAGGCGGAGCCCGACCGGTCTCAGCGCAGCGAAAGCGGTCTGCGCCTCTTCCTCACCCCGCTGCTGGACCCGGGCGACAGGCGGGCGATCTACGAGCGCGACCTCGCGTACGTCGAACGAGAGCTCGCCGCCCTCGGGGAATCGCGGGCCAGGATGCGGAGCGACGCCGAACCGCAGGTGTTCGGTCCCCAGGTCGAACTCGGCATCCGGGTGAACACCGTGCTGCGGGACTGGCTGCAGGAGCAGATCGAGGCGTCCGCCGCCGAGGCGTAGCCGCCGCGTCACGCCGTCGCCGCACCCGGCTCCTTCGCCGCCCGCTCGGCAAGCCGGGCGCCGACGAGCTTCGCGAACTCGTTCGCCGTCCGCAGCAGCGTCCGCAGCTCCGGCTCGGTGAGCCCGATCTCGTAGGCGCGGTGGTGGCACGCCTCCGACAGCACCGTCCACGCGTAGTGGGCGTCCCCGATGACGGGCGCCCGACCGAGGTAGCTCGGGAGCGCGAGCCACTTCTCGGTCCAGTTCGCGTCCTCCATCTCGGGGACCACCCGCTGCCACCAGTGGGTCATCGTCGACTCGATGGCCTGGCGGGTCAGGACGGCGACGCCGTGAGGCCACGAGCCCGCGGCGTCGCCGACCGGCTCGTCGAGCAGCGCGAGCGCCGCCCGCAGAAGCTCGTTGACCTTCACGACGCCCGGAAGAGGCCGTGCACGAAGTCCTCCGTGCGGCCCGGCAGCGCGTCCACCGGCCCGGCGTAGTCGCCGTGCGCGCCGGCGTTGAGCGCGCCGACGAGCGTGGGCGCGTCCTGACCGCCGAACCGGACGAGCGCATCGCGCAGCTCGTCGACGCGGCCGGGCCGAACAGCGCCAGCGCGAGCTGGTGGCGCAGCGTCCGGGCCTCGTCGAGCAGCTCGTCGGCCTCCGCGACCGTCCGTCCCTCCCGGACCGCGCGGGTGCGCACGAGGTCCGCGCACGCGGCCTCGACGGCGCCACGGCACAGCGTCGGGACGACCCGCTGCCGGACGCCGTCCGGCACCCGATCGGATCTCGCCATCGTCCTGGCCTCGTGGAGGTGCTGGAGGAGCGGGCTGCGGACCTGGCGGACCGTGACCCGGGAGCGGCTCTGGCGCAGGACCTGGTGGACCTCGGCCGGCAGCCTGAGGCGCCGGATCGCGTCCGGCAGCCGGTCGTCGTGGGTGAAGACCACGACCTGCCGCGTCGCCGCCGCGCGAGCGAGGATCCGCGCGAGGCCTTCGACCTTCGCCGGGTCCATCGACTGCACCGGATCGTCGATCACCGCGAAGCGGAACGGCGACTCGTCGAGGCCCGCGCGCGGCAGGAACACCGAGACGCTGAGCGCGAGGAGCTCGCCCTGCGACATGACGCCGAGCGCGCTGGCGTCCTCCCCGTCGGCGCGGACGTCGAACGCCGCCTCGCGCCGGCGCCCGACGCTCTTGAGCCGGATGTCGCGCAGCTCGACGTTGGACTCGTGGCGCAGCTCCTGCCAGTTGGCGAGCGCCTGAGCGGCGATCGGCGCGAAGCGCTCGGTGCGCAGATCGTCCGCGACGCCCTTGAGCCACGTCTCGGCGGCCTTCGCCGCCTTCAGGTCGCCGGCTTGCGCGGCGGCCGCCCGGGCGGCGGCCAGCCAGACGTTCGTGGCCTCCGTCGTCGTGCGCCAGCCGTGATCGAGCCCCTCGAGCGCCTCGCGCGCCTCCGCGGCGTCCTGACGCAGCGTGGCCGCCGCCTGGTGCGCGTCGGCGACCGTCCCGTCGGCGGCCACGCCAAGCTGCTGGAGGACGGCCTCCCAGTGCCGCCGCGCCTCACCGGCCGCCTGGACGGCGGCGTCGAGGCCGCGCGCGGTCGCGCGCAGGTCGCGGATCGCCGCCTGCGCGCGAGCGTCCCACGCCGCGTCGAGCACGCCGGGCGTCTCGCACACGGGGCAGTCCTGCACGAGCCGGCCCGTGTCGCGCACCGACACGGCCTGCTCGAGGAGCGCCGCGATCCGCCGCGCTCGGTCGGTGTCCGTATCGGCGTGCTCCTGCCGCTCGGCCTCCGCGTCGGCCAGCTTCTCCCACGCCTCGGTGGCGGCGACGTCGTCGGGGATCGATCGCGTCGCCCGCGCGCGCAGCGCGGCGCTCTGCGGGCCGTCCGCGCTGAGGCCGGGCGGGTGCGCGTCGATGTGCGCGCCGATCGCTGCGAGGTCGGGCGTCCGCTTCTCGATCAGCGCCTTTAGCGCCACCGCACGGCCGTCCTGGGGATCGAGCCCGGAGGCGAGCGCCGACGCCCGGACCCTGACGTCCTTGGCCGCGTTCTCGAGCCCCAGGCGCTCGTCGCTCACCTGCTTGAGCACGCGGTCGACGTCTTCGAGCCCGAGGACCGGCGACAGCGCCTCGTACAGGCTCGTGAGCTTGTCGAACATCGAGGCGAGCTCGTCGTAGCTGAGGAAGGGGCGGAACGACGCGAGCGCGCTGTCCCACCCACGGCCGGCGAGCGTGGCGACCGCGGAGGCGGACCCGCTCGCGTCGGTGTACGCCGCGCCGTGCTCCCAGGTGCGCTCGAGGCGCACCGGTTCCGTCTCTCCCGCGACGACGAGCTCCGCGGCGACACGGGTCGCGCCGGTGTGGTGCAGGCACTGCCAGGCGCTCGACCACGCCTTCGCCTTCGCGTCCCAGCGCTTCGTCGTGCCGGTCATCAGCAGCTCGAGGCCCTCGGCGAACGACGACTTGCCGCTGCCGTTGCGCCCGACGACGACGGTCAGCCCGGGACGCGGCTGCAACGGCAGCGTCGCCTCCGACCCGATGCCGCGGAACCCCTGGACGCTGACGGACCGGAGGTAGACCCCGCCCGACGTCGCCCCCTCGGCGCTCGGGGCTCTGCCGCCCGTCCCGACGGCGGCGAGGACGACCGCCTCCGCGGCCGGGTCGAGGCCGGCCGCCCCCAGGCGGTCGCGGAGATGGCCCGCAATGGTCGAATCGATGCTCATCTCGTGGTCTGAGTGCTCGGCGACGCGGTGCGCGTCCGAGAGTAGACGTCGGATTCACGAACCGAACCACTTCCTCAGAGCATCCGTCAGCCCGTCGGCGGTCCCCTCCCCCACCCATGCGACGTAGCCGTCCGGGCGCACGAGGACGGCGGTCGGCGTCGCGACCCGCCCCAGGACCGGGAGCTCGAGCGTTCCGGCGAAGGTCGCCCGCACGAGCTCGACCCGGTCGGCCCACGCCGGGAGGTCCAGTCCGCCGCCGAGGTCGAGCAGCACCCCGCGCGCGTCGTGCAGCAGGGTGAAGACGCGCGTGCCGTCGGCAAGGTCGAGGTCCGGCATGCGCCGCCCCAGCAGCGGGTGGCCCTCGCCGAGGTCGTAGCGGACGTCCAGGCCGGAGACCAGCCCGGCGAGGTGCCTGCGCGGCTCGTCCATCGCGGCCAGCTCGGACACCAGCTCGACGACCGCCCGCTGGCGATCGTCTCGCCGCTGCAGCGCGGTCAGCGCCATCGTGTGCCGCAGAACCCGCGCGGCCACCGCGTGACGCTCCGCCTCGTACGTGTCCAGGAGGGCGTCCGGACTCGCCCCGCGGACGACCTGCCCCAGCTTCCAGCCCAGGTTCACCGCGTCCTGCACGCCGAGGCTGAGGCCCTGGCCGCCGGCCGGATAGTGGACGTGGGCGGCGTCGCCGGCGAGCAGCACGCGGCGGTCGCGGTAGGTCGCGGCCTGCCGGGTCGCGTCGGTGAACCGGGAGAGCCACGTGGGCCTGTGGACGCCGAAGTCGGTGCCGTAGACGCGCACCAGCGCAGCGCTCAGCTCGCGCAGGGTGGGCTCGGCGCCGCGGTTGACCTCCTGCTCGGTGACGACGAGCCGGACGGTCGTCCCGTCCTCCATGCGGTTCATGGCGTGGACGCCCCGCTCGTCGTGCCGCAGGCCGGCCGCCGGCTCCTCGGTCATCTGGACCTCCGCGATGAGGGTGCTGCGCGTCGGCTCGGACCCGGGGAACGCGATGCCGGCCTCCCGGCGGATCAGGCTGCGACCGCCGTCGCACCCGACGAGGTACCGCGCGGCCAGCGACCGGCCGTCGGCGAGCGCGACCGCGACGCCGTCGTCGTCGTCCTGCGCGAACCCCGTCACCTCGCTGCCGTGGTGGACGGTCACCGGCAGCTCGGCGATCCAGCCGGCCATGATCCGCTCGATGCGGTTCTGGAAGATCCCGAGCGTGTACGGATGCCGCGTCGGGAAGTCGCTCATGTCGAGCACCGTCGTGCCGACCGACGCCGCTTGGACCTTCTGACCCTCGGCCACGAAGCGCTCGGCGACCCCGCGCTGGTCGAAGACCTCGATGGTCCGCGCGTGGAAGCCGCCCGCCCGCGAGCCGGCCAGCTCGTGGTCAGGACGCCGCTCCGCCACCGCGACGTCGACCCCGGCCAGCGCCAGCTCGGCCGCCAGCATCATGCCCGTCGGCCCGCCTCCGGCGATCACCACGTCGTGCGCACCAGCCATCCCGTCCCCCTCGTCTCGCCTACCATCACCGCCTGCGGCGAGCGAGTATGCGGGAGCCGTCACCGCCTCATGAGGCCTCGAAATTCGCTATAGATTCGGTACGGCAGGGAGCGTCGCCGCGGCCGCCTACCGCCGCTTGCGCGGGGCCTTCAGGACCGCCTTCATCGTCGGATCTCGACCTTCAGCCGGCCTCGTTTGGCACCGGGCTCCTGCACGCCTCCCACGACCGCCGTGTCGCCGTCCACGTCGACGTCCAACCCGAGGTGGTCGCGCGTGGCGCCGGGGTCGCGCCGGCGAGAAGAGCGAGAACCGACGCGGCGAGGACGAGGCGACGGCGAGGTTGACCCCGCTTGCCCGCCCGGCGTAGGGTCGCCCAACCACGACACGGGGGAGGTTCCGCCGGTGCAGACCTACGTGATCCTGCGGCGCAGCGGGTGGCAGTCGGGCGCCGAGCTCGAGGAGGCCGCCGCGCGCTCGAAGCAGGTCGGCGACGAGGAGATGTCCGACGACATCCGCTGGATCCGCAGCTACGTGCTCGACGAGGGCTCCGGGCCCGTCGGGACGGTGTGCGTCTACCAGGCGAGCAGCCCGGAGGCGATCCGCGAGCACGCGCGGCAGGCGGACCTGCCCGCGGACGAGATCATCCCGGTCGCCGACACGGTGATCGTGCGGCCGGACCCCGAACCGGCGACGGCGTAGGCGGTCGACGGGAGCGGCGGCCACGGGCGCTGGGGTACGGTCCCCGGCGCCCCGTGTCCGCGTCCCCGCTCATCGCCGTCACGGGCGCCACCGGCGCGGTCGGGCGGCGCCTGGTCGCACGCCTCGCCGACGCCGGCGCGCGCCAGCGCCTCGTCGTACGCGACGCGACGCGCGCGCCCGCCCACGCGGGCGCCGAGATCCAGCAGGCGCCAGGCGGCTACGCGGCGCGCGACGAGATGGAGGCTGCGCTCGCGGGCGCCGACACCCTCTTTCTCATGCCCGCCGCCGAGGCGCCGGATCGCACGTCGCAGCACCGGACCGCGATCGACGCGGCCGTCGCCGCCGGGGTCGGCCGCGTCGTCTACCTGTCGGTCGTGGGCGCGGCGCCGGACGCGACCTTCACGCTCGCCCACGACCACTGGCACACCGAGCAGCACGTGCGCGCGACCGGGCTGCCGTGGACGTTCCTGCGGATGAACCTCTACATGGACTTCATCCCATCGATGGTCCTGCCGGGCGGGGTCATCCGGGGGCCGGCCGGCGACGGGCGCCTCGCCGCCGTGCTGCGCGACGACGTCGCCGCCGCGGCCGCCGCCGTCCTCACGTCAGACGACCACCTCGACGGCCGTACCTACGACCTGACCGGGCCGGAGGCGTTCTCCCTCGCCGAAGCGGCGGCGCTGATGAGCGAGCTGACCGGCGAGCCTGTCAGCTTCGAGGACGAGAGCGACGAGGCGGCGTTCGCCTCGCGGGCCGGCTTCGGCGCCCCGGAGTACGAGGTCCGCGGCTGGGTGAGCTCCTACTGGGCCATCCGGGACGGCAGCTTCGCGGCGGTCAGCGGCGACGTCGCCGCCCTGACCGGACGCCCGCCGGTGTCGCTGCGCGAGTACCTGCAGGCCGACCCGGGCAGCCGATGACCCCATGACCACCCTCTGGCAGCGCGCCCAGCACGGCTGGCCCGCGAGCTATCCGCTCATCCAGGCGCCGAACCCGCCGCTGCTCTTCGCGGGCGGCGCGTTCGCCCTCGGCGCGCTGAC
>DASVQH010000122.1:0-7368 GCA_036389195.1 Solirubrobacteraceae bacterium | reverse complement strand
CGCCGGGCCGACCGGGTCCTACGCCGGGATCAAGCGCCAGCTCAACGCCGTCTCCTACGCCCGCCTCGACGAGCAGCTCGAGCTCGAGGCGACCATCCAGCAGGAAGCCGCGAGCTCCGACGACTTCATGGAGGGCGTCGGCGCCTTCCTGCAGAAGCGCGCGCCGTCCTTCGGCGGACGCTGAGCATGGCGGCTCGTCCGTTGTCTGACCGGAGCATCGTGGCGCGCGTCACGCAGTCCTCACCCGAGAGCGCCACGTCCCGGCGGCCCGCCTCAACCACGGCTAAACTGCGCGCCCCAGTGAGCCGAACCTCCGTTCTCCCCACTCTGGCCAAGGCCGCCGCGCTCGCCGTCGCCGCCTCGCTGCTGCTCGCCGCGGGCGCCGCCGCCGACATCGTCACCCCGGACGCCGGGCCGACGCAGAACGCCGTCAAGGTCGACTCGCTCTACAAGCTCGTCCTCGCGATGGCGCTCGTGATCTTCATCGCCGTCGAGGGGATGCTCATCTACTCGACGGTGAAGTACCGCGCGCGCAAGGGCCGCGTCGCCGCCCAGATCCACGGCAACACGCGCCTGGAGGTCGGCTGGACCGTCGGCGCGGCGATCATCCTCGTCTTCATCACCGCGGTGACGTTCATCCAGCTCAACGCGATCAAGAACCCGGCCCGCTCCGACATCGGCGCCGACGGCCAGCCGGTCGCCAAGAGCGGCGTCCTGTTCGCCTCGACCGACCAGAAGGCGCCCCCGGGCGGCAACGCGCTCAACATCCGCGTCGACGGCCAGCAGTACGTCTGGCGCTACCAGTACCCGGGCCCCAAGAAGGTCTTCTCCTACGTGGACATGGTCGTCCCGGTGGGCCAGACGGTCACGCTGGACATCTCGTCCGACGACGTCGCGCACTCGTGGTGGATCCCCGAGCTCGGCGGCAAGATGGACGCGATCCCCGGCTACACGAACAAGGCGTGGTTCAAGGCGACCAAGCCGGGCGTGTTCGAGGGCCAGTGCGCCGAGCTGTGCGGCCGCAACCACGCCAACATGTACGGCCGCGTCAAGGTGGTGCCCTACGACGAGTACCGCGCCTGGTACGACCGCAAGGCCGCCGAGATCCAGCAGGCCCAGGACGAGGGCGCCCGCCAGCGCAAGGAGCTCACCGAGCAAGAGGGCAAGCAGGCCGCCGAGGGCGGCGGCGGCGCGGGCGGCGCCTCGGCGCCCGACCAGGGCAACTGACCCCAGAGAACTTCATGGCGACGACACAGACCCCCTCCCAGACCGCGCGCGGGCTCCTGAGCCGGCCGCGACCGCAGATCACCACCGATCACGTCAAGGACCCGACCGCCGGCTGGACGTCGTGGATCACCACGACGGACCACAAGAAGATCGGGATCATGTACCTGTACACGGTCCTCGCGTTCTTCGTGCTCGGGGGCGTCGAGGCGCTGCTCATCCGCATCCAGCTCGGCGCGCCGGACAACACGTTCCTGGATCCGGAGAAGTACAACCAGATCTTCACGATGCACGGGACGACGATGATCTTCCTCGTCGGCGTCCCCGTCTGGGCCGGCTTCGCCAACTACCTGATCCCGCTGATGATCGGCGCGCGCGACGTCGCCTTCCCGCGCCTGAACGCGTGGTCGTTCTGGATGTTCCTGTTCGGCGGCATCGCGCTCTACGCCTCGATCTTCTTCACGCCGCCCGAGGCCGGCTGGTTCTCCTACGTCCCGCTGTCGACCAGCGCGTACAACCCGAGCGGCGGCCAGGACGCCTGGATCTTCATGGTCCACCTCACCGGCCTCTCCTCGATGATCGGCGCGGTCAACTTCATCGCGACGATCCACAACATGCGCGCGCCCGGCATGGGCTGGGGCCGCCTGCCGCTGTTCGTGTGGACGATCCTCATCTACTCCTACCTCGTCGTCCTGGCGCTCTCCTCGATCGCCGCGACCGTGACGATGCTGCTGATCGACCGCCACTTCGGCGGGACGTTCTTCGACCCGACCGAGGAGGGCTCCGCGTTGCTGTGGCAGCACCTCTTCTGGTTCTTCGGGCACCCCGAGGTCTACATCCTCATCCTGCCCGCCTTCGGCGTCGTCTCCGAGGTCCTGCCGGTGTTCGCCCGCAAGCCGATCTTCGGCTACAAGGCGATCGCCGCGTCGACGGCCGCGATCGCCTTCCTCGGCCTGCTCGTGTGGGCGCATCACATGTTCGCGACGCCGATGTCGACCGTCGTGCTCGCGTTCTTCATGCTGTCGTCCTTCGTGATCGCCGTCCCCACGGGCGTGAAGATCCTCAACTGGATCGCCACCCTGTGGCGCGGCACGGTGGAGTACCGGCTGCCGCTGCTGTGGGCCGTCGGCCTGATCGGGACCTTCCTGATCGGCGGGATCACCGGCATCTTCCTGGCCGTCTTCCCGATCGACTGGCAGCTGACGGACTCCTACTTCGTCGTCGCCCACCTGCACTACGTGGCCATCGGCGGCACGATGTTCGGCGCGGTCTCGGCCCTCTACTTCTGGTTCCCGAAGATGTCGGGCCGGATGCTGCACGAGGGGCTCGGCAAGGCCTCCTTCTGGCTGACCCTGGTCGGCTTCCACCTGACCTTCCTGATCCAGCACTCGATGGGCCTCGACGGCATGCCGCGGCGCATCTACGAGTACACGTCGGGCGCGGGCTGGACGTGGATGAACCAGATCTCCACGCTCGGCTCGTTCATCCTCGGGCTCGGCTTCCTGCTGACGATCATCAACGTCGTGCGCTCGGTCAAGAGCGGCGCGGTCGCGGGCCCCGACCCGTGGAAGGCGAACACGCTCGAGTGGTTCGTCCCCTCCCCCCCGCCGGAGAACAACTTCGACTCGATCCCGCGCGTGCGCTCCGTCGAGCCGCTGAAGGACATCCGCGCCCAGATCGAGAAGCAGACGGGCGTCGAGCAGATCCACCAGGCCGGCCGGCCGTTGCAGAAGGTCTGAGCGGCAGGCGCACAGCGCCGCGTGTGCCGCTAGTCTGCTCGCGCTCGTGGAAGCCTCGCGGATGACCCACACGACGGCCGCCGCCGCCCCGGCGCTGGCCCACAGCCGCGTGCGCCAGGTCGCGGCGGACTACTTCACGCTGACCAAGCCGAAGGTCCAGTCGCTGCTGCTGCTGACCACGGTGACGACGATGTACGTCGCGGGCGACCCGTCGCTCGGCCTCCTGGCGCTCACGTGCCTCGGCGGCTACCTGTCGGCGGGGGGCGCCGGCGCGGTCAACCACTTCTGGGACCGCGACATCGACGCCCAGATGGCCCGCACGGCCAGCCGGCCGGTCCCGTCGGGCCGCGTGTCGCCGCGCGCCGCGCTAACCTTCGGGCTCCTGCTGGCGGCGGCGTCCTTCGCGCTGCTGACGCTGACCGTCAACGTCCTGGCCGCGTCGCTGGCCCTCTCGGGCTTCCTCGGCTACGTCTTCGTCTACACCGCGTGGCTCAAGCGCACGACGCCGCAGAACATCGTCATCGGCGGCGCCGCGGGCGCCGTGCCGCCGCTGGTGGGCTGGGCGGCCGTGACGGGCGGCCTGGACCCCACCGCGCTCTACCTGTTCGCGATCGTCTTCTACTGGACCCCGCCGCACTTCTGGGCGCTCTCGCTGCTGATGAAGGACGAGTACGCCCGGGTCGGGGTGCCGATGATGCCGGTCGCCCGCGGCGAGGTCGAGACGCGGCGCCAGATCGTCCTCTACACCGTCCTGCTCGTCGTCCTCACGCTGCTGCCGTTCGTGTTCGGCATGTTCGGCGTCCTCTACGCGGCGGTCGCCGGGCTGCTGGGCGGCGCGTTCCTGTGGCGCGCGGTGCGCCTGCAGCGCTCGGCCGAGCGCCGCGACGCCCTGCGGACCTACCTCTTCTCGCTCGCCTACCTCGCCGCGCTCTTCTGCGCCATGGTGGCCGACGTCCAGCTGTAGGGGCAGCTAGAATCCCCGCCTCGCCATGGACAAGCGTCTCGCCCGCAAGAACATCCGCACCGCGCTCGTCGTGTCGCTGATCATGCTCATCGTCTTCGCCCTGACCTGGGTCGCGGCGCTCGTCTACACCGCCTGATGGCCGAGCCCGAGCCCCAGCCCGCACCGCCGGTCGGCGAAGAGATCCACATGCCGGCCCCGAGCCTGCTGCCGATCGTCAACGCGTTCGGCCTGGCTCTGGCCATCGTCTCGATCACCATCTCCTACGTGGTGGTCGTCGCCGGCCTGCTGATCTTCCTGATCTCCACGGCGATCTGGATCTCCAAGGCGCGGCACGAGTTCGACGAGCTCCCCGCCGAGCACGGGCACTAGCCCGCGCCGGCTAGGCGGCCTGCTGCGGCACGTCGCACGACGCGCCGTCGTCGGTCCAGCAGCGCACGATGTCGCGGACCGAGAGCACGCCGACGGTCTCGTTGCCGTCGACGACCACCAGGTGGCGGAAGCCGCCCTTGACCATCGCGGCGGCGGCCTCCTCGAGCGACCAGTCGGGCGCGGCGAAGACGAGGTCGGCGGTGAGGTGGTCGGAGACGCACTCCTCGTCCGGGTTCTCGCCCTTGGCCACCGAGGAGAGGATGTCGCGCTCGGTGAGGATGCCCGGCCCGGCGGCCTCGGGGTCGTTCACCACGGCGGCGCCGACCTTGCGCTCGTGCATCTGCCGGGCCGCCTGGCGCAGCGTGTGGCCCGGCCCGATGGTCAGGACCACACTGCTCATCCCCTCGCGCACCTGCATCTTCGCCGGACCTCCGTTTGCAACGTTTGGCTCAAAGGCGGAGGCTAGCGCACCGGGCCGCGCGGCCGGCGGTTAGCGCGTCGGGAAGTGGGCACGCGCCATGATGCAGGCCGCGCCCGCGCCACCTCATCCTCTGAACCTACCGGCGCGTATCACTTGCGTGCCCACACAACGACCCGCCACCATCCGCCATCGGACCTCGCTGTTCGACGACGCCGTCGCCATCGTCGAGGAGGAGTTCGCGTCCGATCTGTCGCTCGACGACATCGCCCGCCGCGTCGCCTCCTCGCGCCGCCAGCTGCAGCGCGCCTACGCCGAGATCGGGGACACCACGTTCCGCGATCATCTGACCCGCGTCCGGATGCGGCGCGCCGCCGACATGCTCGCCACCCGCCAGCTGACGGTCCGCGAGGTCGCCCATCGCGTCGGCTACCGCCAGCCGGCCCAGTTCGCCAAGGCCTTCCGCCGCTACCAGGGCGTCGCCCCGTCGGCGTTCCGCTCGGACGGCAACGTGCGCCTGCACGCCGCCGCCCAGCCGGCCGCCCCGCTGCTGCAGAGCCGCGCCGCCGCCTGAGGCGGCGCGGAAGCTGACGCGGCGTCGGCCCCGCGGGGGCCGCGCCGACGGCGCGGACGGTACGCGCTCAAACCGAGCTCGGCGTCCCGACGCGCCTGCTGGTTCCGTTCGTCGGAGCCGTGACATAGGATGCCCGCTCCATGGGCCTGGAGGAGAAGACCGTGGGGGCTGACACCAGTGCATCGACTGGTCGTGGCGGCCCCGTTCGCATCGTTCCGCTGCTGGTGATCGGCGTGCTGGCCTCGGCGGCCGGCATCGCGCTCGGCATCGCCATCGACTGGTTCCCGACCGCCGCGTCGCGGCAGGCCGGGCCGATCGACACGTTGTGGGACGTGCTGGTCATCGCCTCGGTGCCGGTCTTCGTCATGGTGGCGATGGCCGTCCTCTACAGCGCCTACAAGTGGCAGGTGCGCGCCGGCGAGGAGGAGCTCGACGGCCCGCCGATCCACGGCAACACCCGGCTGGAGGTCATCTGGACCGCCGTGCCGGCGCTGCTGATCCTCGGCCTCGTCTTCTACGCCTACCTCGTCCTCGTCGACATCGAGGACGCCAAGGCCGACAAGCTGTCGGTCCGCGTGGTGGGCGAGCAGTTCGCCTGGAGCTACTACTACGAGTCGCCGACGGGCGGCGAGAAGGAGATCGAGTCGCGCGAGCTCTACGTGCCGGTGGGCCGGCAGGTCGAGTTCCGGGTCCAGGCCAAGGACGTCATCCACGACTTCTGGATCCCGGCGTTCCGCATGAAGATCGACGCGGTGCCCGGCATCACGACGCGCTGGGTGGCGGACACGACGAAGAAGGGCGATTACCCCGTCGTCTGCGCCGAGCTGTGCGGGCTCGGGCACGCGACGATGCGCTCGACGGTCCACGTCGTCGAGCCCGCCGAGTACGACGCCTGGATGGCGAAGCAGGTCGAGCGAGTGAAGGAGGCGCAGTGACCGCAGGCCGGCTCCGCGGCCCGGGCTTCCCCCGGGCAGGACTGTTCACCCTGCTCGGGATCGCGTTCGCGTTCGGGCTCGTGGCGGCCGTGCGGGCGCTCTACGGCTGGGACCCGATCGTCGACGGCTACGCCGTCACGATCGTCGCGCTGATCGCCGCGCCGCTGTTCTTCCTGGTCGGGCTCGGCGCCTTCGACTACTGGTTCTACTGGGCCGCGGGCCGCCCGACGCGGCCCGAGGACCACTCCAGCCACGGCGCGCACTCCTGGCGCGACTACTTCAAGGTCAACACCGACCACAAGGTCATCGGCATCCAGTACGTCGTGACCTCGTTCTTCTTCATGCTCATCGGCGGGCTGCTGGCGATGATGGTCCGCGCCGAGCTGGCGGCGCCCGGGCAGCAGTTCGTGGACGCGAACGCCTACAACGGCCTGTTCAGCGTCCACGCGTCGCTGATGATCTTCCTGTTCATCATCCCGGTCTTCGCCGGGCTGGCGAACTACGTCCTGCCGCTGATGATCGGCGCGCCGGACATGGCGTTCCCGCGCCTGAACGCGCTGTCGTACTGGCTGCTGCCGATCGCCGGCACGATGATGATGGCGAGCTTCTTCGCCCCCGGCGGCTCGTTCGCCACGGGCTGGACCGCGTACGCGCCGCTGTCGACCACCTCGCCGATCGGCCAGGAGTTCTTCACGATCGGCGTGCAGTTCGCCGGCGCGTCGTCGATCGCCACGGCGCTGAACTTCCTGGTGACCATCATCACCATGCGCGCGCCGGGCATGAGCTTCTGGCGCATGCCGCTGCTGGTGTGGGCGAACTTCTCGACGTCGCTGCTCGTCGTCATCGCGACGCCGTTCATCGCCGTCTCGCAGTTCATGGTCTTCTTCGACCGCTCGCTGGGCTTCAACTTCTTCGAGCCCGTGGGCGGCGGCGACGTGCTGATGTACCAGCACATCTTCTGGTTCTACTCCCACCCGGCGGTGTACATCATGATGCTGCCCGGCTTCGGGATCGTCTCGGAGATCCTGGCGGTGAAATCCCGCAAGCCGATCTTCGGCTACCGGATGATGGCTTTCTCGCTGCTGGCGATCGTCGTGCTGGGCTTCACGGTCTGGGCGCACCACATGTTCGTCTCGGGCATGCAG
>DASVQH010000121.1:0-1945 GCA_036389195.1 Solirubrobacteraceae bacterium | reverse complement strand
GTCGTCGTCCCCGCGCCGCCGGCGACGACCCGCCCCCCGGTCGACTCGCCGCCGACGACGGTTGGCGACTCCCTGGCACCGGTGGTCAGCGGCCTGAGCGTCTCGGGGCGGCGCGCCGGCAGGCGGCCGACCGTGCGGTTGACGGTGTCGGAGCCGTCCGTCGTCGACGTGCGGCTGCAGCGGCTGCGCAAGGGCGTGCGGCGCGGCGGGCGCTGCCGGACGTCGCGCTCCGCGCGGCGCAGGGGCGGGCGCGCCTGCCGCCGGTACGTGACCCTCGTGCGCCTCCGCGTGGAGACGCCGGGCGGCGCCGTCAAGCGCCGTCTCGGCGGGCGCCGCCTCGCGCCCGGCCGCCATCGCGTGCTGGTGCGCGCCGAGGACGCCGCGGGCAACGTCTCGAGCGCCTCGTCGCTGGTCTTCACTTCGCGCCGGGTGCGCTGAAGGACGCCGCCTCAAGTCCGCTCGCGCGCTGCCGATCACCGGTGGCGTGGGAAGTCCCGCCTTCACCTTCCGCCTCGAGCGCGTGCGCTCGCTGCGCGAGCGTGCCGAAGAGCAGGCCCGCGAGAACCTCGCGGCGGGGCTGAACGCACGGCTGCAGAGCGAGGCGCTGCTCCAGCAGGCGGCGGGCGCCGCCCGTGCGGCCCGCGACGCCACGCTGGGCACCGCGCTGCGCGGCGCCAGCGGGCATGACCTGCTGGCCGCCCAGGCCTACTCCGAGCGCCGCGAGGCCGAGCGCCAGTCGGCCGCGCTGGACCTGCATCGCCGCGACACGGAGGTGGCCGCTCGCCGCGCCGCCCTGACCGCCGCGGCCCGCGACCGCGAGGTCATCGAGCGTCTGGAGCGCCGCAAGCGCGCCGAGCACGCGGCCGAGGTCGCGCGCGTGGAGCAGATCGAGCTCGACGAGATCGCCCTCGGCGTTCACCGCCGCGGGCAGGTGGCGGCATGAGCGTCTCCACCGCGGTCTCCCGCATGGCCGAGCTGCAGGCGCTTATCTCGCCGCTGCCGGCTCCCGCCCCCGCGCCGCCCACGGCGCCGGCGACGGGGACCCAGGGGACCTTCGCCGCCCAGCTCGCGGGCGCGCAGTCCGCGGCCGCGCCGGCCGCGCCGCGCGGCGCCGCCGGCGGCGAGAGCCAGTACGACGGCCTCATCCAGCAGGCGGCCCAGCGCAACGGCGTCGATCCCGCGCTGCTCAAGGGGCTGATCCGCCAGGAGTCCAACTTCGATCCCGACGCCGGCTCGCCGGCCGGCGCGCAGGGGCTCTGCCAGCTGATGCCGGGCACCGCGGCGGGCCTCGGCGTCAGCGACCTCCGCGATCCCGCCCAGTCCATCGAGGGCGGCGCCAAGTACCTGCGCCAGCAGCTCGACGCCTTCGGCGGCGACGTCACCAAGGCGCTCGCCGCGTACAACGCCGGCCCCGGCGCGGTGCAGCGCTACGGCGGCGTGCCGCCGTACGCCGAGACCCAGAACTACGTCCGCCAGGTCCAGGCCTACGCGGCGCAGTACCGGACGGCGGCTCCCGCCGCCCCGACCCCGACCCCCGCGACCGGACTCGCGTACTCGACGACATGATCACGATCCCCTTGCTCGGGCCGCTGGGGGCCGCTCTGAGGAGCGGTCCACCGGGGTCCGGCGCAGCAGCGCCACCCGAGGGCTTCGCCGCCCTCCTCGGCACCCATTCGGCCCGGACCGCCCTTGCGGAAGGCCAGACCCCAGAGCCCGGCGAAGGCACGTCCCCGGACGGCTTCGGCGAGGCGCCCGTGCCGGCCGAGACGCCGGTCCCCGTCGTCGAGGGCGACACGCCGCCGGCCACCGACGCCGGCGACGAGCCGGCCGTGCCGGTGCCCGCGCCGGTCGCGCCCGCCCTGTCGGCCGCCGTCGCCATGGCGCTGGCCGCCCCGATCCGCGTGCCCGTGACCGCCGCGCCCGCCGTCGCCGTCGAGGCGCCGGC
>DASVQH010000120.1:0-6187 GCA_036389195.1 Solirubrobacteraceae bacterium | reverse complement strand
GGTTCAAGCAGGCGCTCGGAGTGGATCGAACAGTCGACGCGCCTGCTGTCGCCTTATCAACGAAAGCCGGGAGCGCAGAGAACCCCGGCGGAATCGTCCGGGTAGTTCGGCATCGCGCCTGCTTCTGTCTCGTTGCGCGCTCGATCACTCGACGCAGGAAGTGGCCCGTTCCTCGAACACGAGCTAGCGGGTGCTACGCCCGGCGTAGCACCCGCTAGCGATCTCGCAGCACAGGCGCCGCCTCCCGGCCGACGGTTGCCGAGTCGGGCGCGCGCTGGTCAAGCTTCGTGAGGTAGCGTCTCAGCGATGGAGGCCTTCGAGTCGTTTGTGGCGCTGGCGATTAAGGACGAGGGCCTTGTCGTGTCCTCCGCGGTGAAGTTTCCCGTCAAGCGCCGCACTGCCAAGGCGATGTCGTTGCCGAACACGTCGACGGAACCGGCGGGGAGAACTCGCGCCTCTACCCGATGCTCAACGATCCCGAGGTCCGCGACCAGGTGGTCGCGGGCGCCTGCACCCGCTACGGCTACACCGCCGATCAAGTGGAGATGCGGCTGTACGTGGGCCGCTTCGCCGGCCCAACCAAGGGCGTGCACGAGCGTGGGGTACGCGATTGGGCGGCCAAGACGGCGTTGGTTGCCTTGAAGGTCCTCGAGGCAGCCGGCCACCTCAGGGATCCCTAGCTTCCGGACATGGCCGGTGGCAAGTACGACAGCTCGCTCACTCGCGTCCAGCCGTTCTTCGGTCATCTCATCGCACGAGACCCACCGGTGCGTCGTGGTTGCCTCAGTTGCTTCAGGCGGCACCTCGCGGACGAGAAGCTCTCGGGGGCCTCGCCCGGGAGCCGGGGGAACTCCTCGAGGATCTGAGGAGGTCCGCCCGAAACGGCCGCATGCGCTGCTTCGAGTACCCGGTCGCCGCCCCCCAGTCGCTGCTCCTGTGGTTCGTCGAGCACCCGGATCAGCTCACGTCGCCCAAGGGTCAGACGTACTCCAAGACGACGACGGATCTGCGGCGCGCGGGCCTCAATGCTCCTCACCGAAGGCCCGATCCCCGAGGGAACGGACGAGGCGCTGGACGGCGTTCTCGCCGATGGCGCAGCGCACCTGAGCGACGCCGAGCGCCGTGATCTCCACGCGCGATATCTCGGGAACCTCACCTGGGCCGATGCGTGCGCGGCAACTGGCGTCGAGTTCTCCAGTCTGCCCGAGACGACCGACGATCTCCGGTGAGCATCGGGTCAGGGATCATCGCCTCTGCCTCAGACCGGCGCCTTGACCCGCCGGCGCCCCGCGGCGCTGATCGGCGCGCCGGCGCGGATCTCCGTCAGCAGCCGCGCGCTGAGCTCGCCGGCGCTCTCGCCCGGCTGGAGGCCGCCGCCGGACGGCAGGAAGAAGCGCAGACGCACGCGCGGGCGCGTCGGGAAGCGCGGGATGTCGGTCGTGCCCTGCGTCGCGCAGCAGACGATCGTCGCCTCGGGCACCGCCTCGGCCAGGCGGCCGATGCCGCTGCGCGGGCGCAGCTCCCGCCCGAGGCTGCGCGTCCCCTCGGGGAAGACGCCGATGCAGGCGCCGGCGCGCAGCTCCTCGATCGCCCGCCGCATCGCGCCCTCGTCCTGCTTGCCGCGCGCGATGGGGATCTGGCCCATGCCGTCGAGGACCTTGTCGAGGCCGCGGATCTTCCACAACGAGTCCTTGGCCAGCGCCTTGATCTGCCGCACGGGCAGCGCCGCCACGCCGATCGACACGGGGTCCCAGTAGGAGTCGTGGTTGGCGGCGATCAGCACCGGGCCGGTCGGCGGGAGGTGCTCGAGCCCCTCGACCTCGAGCCGCCCCCAGCCGCGGACGATCGGGGCGCAGACGCGCATCGCGGTGCGGTAGGTGCCCGACATGGGCTGGGCGCTCGTCATCGGCGCATTTATCACCGCGTCCCCCGGTGGACGGATGTTCGGTTCGCGCACGCGACGCGGGCGCCTAGCCTGTCCGCGTTCGCGGGCGACGGGTCAGGGCGGGGGCTGATGGGCGGAGAGACGGCGAGAAACCGAGCGATGCCGCGGGGCGCGGCGGGGCTCGCGATCGCGTTGCTGCTCCTGCTGGTCGCGCCAGGCACCGGCCAGGCCGCCGCCCCGTCGCTCGTCGCGCCGCCCGACGGCAGCGCCGTGACCGTCGGAAGCACGGTGACCTTCCGCGCGGACCTCGCCGATGCGGGCCAGTACGAGTCGGTCGGCTTCTACGTGTCGACGTCGCCGGCCACGGGGACCAGCGGCGTCATCACCCCTGACGTCGACTCGGGGAGCACCTCCAGCGGCCCCAGCTACTCGTGGTCCTCCTACGAGGCCGCCTCCACCCCCCGGACCGTGTACTGGCAGGCCTTCCGGCGTGCCTGCTCGTCGAGCACGGACGCGTGCCGGTACGAGGGCAGCGCGGTCTTCTCGCTCCGCGTCGATCCGAAGCCGGCACCCGCGCTTCTCCAGCCCGCGCCCGACGCCACGGTCAAGCGCGGCGACTCCGTGGAGCTCTCGGCCTCCCTCGCGGAGGCGTCGACGTACGAGTCCGTGACGTTCCTCGCCTCCGCAAGCGGCGCGACCGGTCCCGACGGCCGCATCGGCACCGACCTCCTGACGCGGTCGACCTTCGGGGCGCCGTACGAGATCACCACGTCCGACATCGCCGCGCGCGCCGGCGTCGTGTTCTGGCAGGCGAGCCGCCGCGAGTGCTCGGACAACGGCTGCGTCGAGCGGCCGTCGGACACGCGGGTCCTCCACGTCCTTCCGCTCCCAGCTCCCGCGCTGATCTCGCCCGCCGACGCCGCCATCGTCGACGTTCCGGGCAACCTCAGGCTGAAAGCGCGCTACGAGGCGTACTTCGATGAGCCGGTGAAGCTGCTCTTCGCGACGAGCGCTCGTCGTGATCCGGACGGCACGCTGGCCGACCGGCTCGCCGAGGCGTCCCTCCCGGACACCGATGGCCTCTCCGAGTCCGAGGTTCTGGAGAAGTCCGTCACCCTGCCGAAGGCCGCCCGCGAGCCCGGAACCGTGTTCTGGCAGGCGTACCGCCGCTCGTGCGAGGACGAGCCGGACTGCCTGGTCACCAGCGAGGTGCGGTCGTTCCGGATCCGGCCCGAGGCCGTCCGCCTCACGGCTTCCGCACGGCGCAGCGACGTGCGGATCACCCGCCCGACGGTGAAGGTCGAGCTCGAGTGCTCGGCCGCGTGCCTCGTCGAAGGCACCGTGAGCGCGCTGGGGGGCGGCCGCCGCGTGCGCGCGCTGGGGAGCCGCTTCAAGAAACGCCTCGAAGCGGGCGGGACGTTCACCGTCCGCCGGGCGTTTCCGGGCAAGGACCGCCGGATCCTCCGGCGCCTCGTCCGCCGCCACGGCAAGGTCCGCGTCCGTGTCGACGCGCGGGCGACCGATGCAGAGGGGCGAGTCGACTCGGTGCGGCGCACCGTCACCGTCCGAGCGCCGTACGTGCCGCCGCCGCCCCCGCCGCCCACCAAGAGCTGCTCGGCGATGACGGAGCTCTACACGAAGATCATCCGGATCAAGGCGCAGGAGGAGACCTGCGGCAAAGCGCACAGCGTCGCGCGGTTCTGGCAGCTCTCGTCGGCGTGCATCGACGACGAGTGCCGCGCCCGCGGGTACGACTGCACGGGCGAGGACGTCGAGAGCAGCCGCTACGTGTCCGACCGGCGCGTCACGTGCATCGGACGAGGCTCCATCACGTTCCATGAGGTCACCCCGAGCGAGTGAACCAGGACTCGCGCCGGTGCCCGACCCGGACGCGCCCACCGACGCCCTGACCGCGGGTTATGCGGACCTGCTGCTCGACACGGCGCAAGATCCGGCCGCGCCGCTCCGTTAACCAGGTGATGAGCAACACGCCGATCGCGCTGATGGCGCTCCTGTTCGTGCTCCTCGCCGCCTGGGACTGGCGCCGTGCGCCGCTGCTCGCGCGGCTGAGCCTGGGCGTCGCCACCGTGTTCGCGCTGGCCGCCCTCGAGTACCCCGGCGCGAGCGTGCGGGACGTCGTCGCGCACACCGAGGACGGCCTGGCGTGGCTCGGCAGCGGCGCGCGCGGGCTGGGGCTCGCGCTGGTGATGGTCGCGGTCGCCGGCCAGGTCCGCGCGCTGCGCGACTGAAGACCCGGCGCGCCGGCGCGCACCGCCCCGCCTAGCCTCGAGGGGTGCTGCTCGACGTCCGCCGCATCTACGTCGAGCCGGCGGCGCTCGAGCACGCGCGCGGGCGCGAGATCCTCGCCCGCTTCCCCGCCGCCGAGCGGATCGAGGTCGCGTCGCACTGGCAGATCCCCGGCCTGCACGGCGACCCCGAGCAGGCGGGCGACTGGCTGCGCAACAAGCGCGAGGCGCTGGTGCTCGGTGTCCTGAAAGGGGTCCGGCTGCGCCCCAACGGCCGCAGCAGCGACTTCATCGCGCCCTCGCAGGCCAACGGCTGCGCGATGGCCTGCGCGTACTGCTACGTCCCGCGGCGCAAGGGCTACGCCAACCCCATCACGGCGTTCGCCAACATCGACCAGATCCTGCGCGCGACCGAGCGCCACGCCGGGCGCCAGGGCGTCAAGCCGGCCCCCAACCAGTGCGATCCGGAGGCCTGGGTCTACGACATCGGCGAGAACAGCGACTGCTCGGTCGACGCGGCGATCTCCGGCAACGTCGCCGACATGGTCGCGCTGTTCCGGCGGCTGCCGACCGCCAAGGCGTCGTTCGCGACCAAGCACGTCAACCGCGACCTCCTCGGCTACGACCCGCAGGGCCGGACGCGCATCCGTTTCAGCCTGATGCCGCACGCCGACGCCAAGCTCCTCGACGTCCGCACGACGCCGGTCGCCGAGCGGATCGCCGCGATCGACGACTTCGTCGCCGCCGGCTACGAGGTCCACGTGAACTTCAGCCCGGTCGTGGTCCGCGACGGCTGGCTGGAGGACTGGGACGAGCTGCTCGGCCAGCTCGCCGACGGGATCGGCCCGGCCGCGCGGGCGCAGCTCGCCGCGGAGGTCATCTTCCTCACCCACAACGACCGCCTCCACGAGGTGAACCTCCAGTGGCACCCGCGCGCCGAGGCGGTCCTGTGGCGCCCGGAGCTGCAGGAGACCAAGCGCTCGCAGACCGGCGGCGTCAACGTGCGCTACCGGCACGGGACCAAGGGCGGCTACGTCCGCGAGCTGCGGGCGCTGATCGCCGAGCGGCTGCCGTTCTGCCGCGTGCGCTACGCGTTCTAGGACTCGGAGTCCGACCCGGAGCCCGGCTTCGCCATGCCGCGGTGCAGCGCCGCCTTGGCCCGTTCGGGCAGCAGCCGGCTGCCGTGGCCCTGCAGCTTGGTCGCGAGCGACGCGGCGACGGCCCGCTCCTCGCCCTTCATGAGCGCCTCGAAGCCCTGGCGGGCCACCTCGGCGGCGCTGTCCTTGGCGTCGGTCGTGCCCATCTTCGTGTCGAGCATGTCGGCGCGCTCGAAGAACTCCGTCTCCGTGGGGCCCGGCATCAGAGAGGTGACCGTGACCCCGGTGTCCTTCAGTTCGTTGCGCAGCGCCTCGGCGAAGGACTGCACGAACGACTTCGACGCGTTGTAGACCGCCTGGAAGGGCCCCGGCGTCGTCGACGCGATCGACGAGGTGAACAGCAGCCGCCCGCGGTCGGCGGCCACCATGTCGCGCACCACGAGCTTGGCCAGGTGGACCGTCGAACGGACGTTGAGGTCGATCAGCCGGAGCTCGTCGGCCAGCTCGGTGTCGGTGGCGAACGCGCCCCCGGCGCCGACGCCGGCGTTGAGCGCGACCGCTTCCAGCGGCTTGCCGGTCGCGGTGATCCGCGCGTACAGCTGCTCGACGCCCTCCGGCGTGGCGAGGTCGACCTGCACCGCCGCGACGCCCGTCCCGACGCCCTCCAGCTCCGTCGCCGCGGCGTGGATGGCGTCGTCCTCGGCGGCCACGAGGAGGTCGAAGCCGTTCTGGCCGAACTGGCGGGCGAGCTCGAGGCCGATGCCGCTCGAGGCACCGGTGACGACGGCGAGGGGGCGGGCGGAGGCTTCCATGCCGGGCGCCTGCCCGGCGCGGCGGGCGGTGGAAACCCGGCTCAGGCCGCCACGGTCAGCGCGCCGGGGAGCTCCCGCCGCGAGCGCACCCCGAGCTTCGTGTAGGCGCGCCCGAGGTGGCTTTCCACCGTCTTCTCGCTGAGGAAG
>DASVQH010000119.1:0-3133 GCA_036389195.1 Solirubrobacteraceae bacterium | reverse complement strand
GGCCGCGTCGTCGGAGCGGCAGGCCGCCATCGCCACGGCGAGCGGCGAATCGAACGCGTCCGGCTCGCGCGGCGTCAAGCTGTGCGGCGATGACCGGCCCGGAGGACGACGCCGCGCTGCCGCCGCTGTCGCTGCGACCGGACGAGCTCCGCCGGCTCGGCTACCGCGTGGTCGACGCGATCGCCGACCACCTGGCCGGCCTCGGCGACCTCCCGCCGGTCACCGTCGGGGCGCCGGCCGACCTGCGCGCCCGCCTGGCCGAGCCGCCGCCGGAGCAGCCCAGCGCCGCCGACGCCGTCCTCGACCAGGTGCTGCGCGACGTGCTGCCGTTCGCCCAGCACGGCGACCACCCCCGCTTCTTCGCACGGATCTCGAGCCCGAGCAACCCGGTCGGCGTGCTGGCCGACGCGCTCGCCGCCGGGCACAACGCGTTCGTCGGCTCCTGGACCGGCGGCTCCGGCGCGGCGACGGTGGAGCTCGTCACGCTGGAGTGGCTGCGCGAGCTGTTCGGCCTGCCGGCGGGCGGCGAGGGCGCGTTCGTCAGCGGCGGCTCGGTGGCCAACCTGACGGCGGTCGCCGCCGCGCGCACCGCGCGCCTCGGCGGCCACCTTCCGCGCGCCACCGTCTACCTGTCCGACCAGGCGCACGCGTCGATCGCCCGCGGGCTGCGGGTCCTCGGCTTCGAGGCGGCGCGCATCCGGGTGCTGCCGAGCGATGACGCGCTGACGCTGCCGGTCGCGGCGCTGGCCGCCGCCGTGGCGCACGACCGGGCGGCGGGGCTGCGGCCGTTCTGCGTCGTGGCGACGGCCGGCTCGACCAACACCGGCGCGGTCGACCCGCTCCACGCGCTCGCCGACCTCGCGGCGGCCGAAGGCATGTGGCTGCACGCCGACGCCGCCTACGGCGGCCCCGCGGTCCTCTGCGAGCCCGGCCGCCGCGCGCTCGCGGGGCTCGAGCGAGTCGACTCGCTGGCCGTCGACCCGCACAAGTGGCTGTTCCAGCCCTACGAGATCGGCTGTGTCCTCGTCCGCGAGCCGGGCGTCCTGACGCAGACGTTCGCGCTGCACCCGGAGTACCTCGCCGACGTCAGCGGCCGCCCCGGCGAGGTCAACTTCTTCGATCGCGGCATCCAGCTCACGCGCGGGTTCCGCGCGCTGAAGCTGTGGATGACCATCAAGGTGTTCGGGCTCGCCGCGCTGCGCGACGCCGTCGCGCGCGGGATCGCGCTGGCCGAGCACGCCGAGCGGCGGCTGCGCGCCGGTCCCTGGGAGGTCGTGACGCCGGCCCAGCTGGCCATCGTCTCGTTCCGCCCGCGCCGCGAGGACGGCGACCGGCTGGTGCCCCGGCTCGTCGACGGGACGACCCAGGGCGGCTTCGCCGCCGTCAGCTCGACGACGCTGCGCGGGCGGCCGGTGCTGCGGCTGTGCACGATCAACCCGCGCACCACGACGGACGACCTGGACGCGACGATCGAGGGGCTCGAACGGCTGGTCCGCGAGTCGCCGAGCTCGCCGACGTCCTCGACGACGCGCTGCCGAACCGACGCGTGACCGCGCAGTCCGCGAGCCTCGGTCTTCTCCCCCGGGCGCCCGCATGAGATGGTCGGCGCGGCTTTCAATCAGAGAGGAACAAGATGAGCGCGACAGGACCGTGCATGGGTCTCCGAGGAGCGCGGGTTGCGACGGTGGCAACGGCCGTGATGGTGCTGGCCTCGGGCTGGGGCGCGGCGGCGAGCCGCGCCGACACGACGGGCGTCTACTACGACGCCGCCAAGAACGTGGGCGCCGGCCCCAACCCCTTCAACGCGACGTACACCGGGTTCGAGAACATCGGGGTCGGCGTGGAGCCGATGAAAGCGCTGACCGACGGGGCCTACAACATCGGGATCGCGACCCGGGCCATGCCGCAGCTGACCAGCGGCAGGTACAACGTCGGGATCGGCGCCTACTCGCTCGACGCGCTCACCACCGGCTTCTACAACGTCGCGCTCGGTGCCAGCGCCCTGACCCACACCATGGGCGGATACTCCAACACGGCACTCGGAGACGCCGCGCTGGCGTCGAACACCACCGGTGGCTCGAACGTGGCGGTCGGACATGCCGCCTTGCTCAGCAGCACCTCCCAGTCGGGGCAGGTCGCGATCGGAACGGACGCGCTCCAAGGCAACAAGTTCGGCCAGGGCAACCTCGCGATCGGTTCACAGGCGCTGAAGAACGGCGAGCGCGGGTCGAACAACGTCGCCATCGGCGCGCAGACGCTGCAAGACAGCGACGGCGGCGACGGGAACGTCGCGACCGGGTACGCCGCGCTGCGCAGCAACACCACCGGCGACGGCAACGTCGCGTCCGGGCAGGGCGCGCTCGGGAGCAACACCACCGGCAGCCGCAACGTGGCGAGCGGCAACGGCGCCCTCGGGTCGAACACGACCGGCGCCGACAACGCTGCGAGCGGCGACCGCGCGATGCAGAACAACACCGCGGGCCTCGACAACG
Source organism: Solirubrobacteraceae bacterium (assembly GCA_036389195.1). Classification (GTDB taxonomy): domain Bacteria; phylum Actinomycetota; class Thermoleophilia; order Solirubrobacterales; family Solirubrobacteraceae; genus JACCYI01. Next base: position 641 of record DASVQH010000119.1, on the reverse strand, counting down.
TCGCGATGGGCAGCTCCGCCCTGGTGGCCAACACGATCGGCGACCACAACGTCGCGATCGGCACCCACAGCGTGCAGACGGTCAAGGGGGGCTATGAGAACACCGGGATCGGCTGGTACAGCCTGTCTCGCGCGACCGGGGTGCGCAACATCGGCATCGGGACCCGGGCCGGCACGTTCCTGACCTCGGGTTCGGACAACATCGACATCGGTCACCTCGGCGTCGCGGGCGAGGCCGCCACCATCCGCATCGGCACCCAGGGCCGGCACCTCGCGACCTACCTCGCGGGCGTGAGCGGCGCCTCCGTCCCCGGTCCGACGAAGACCGTGGTCGTCAACTCCAGCGGCAAGCTCGGCACCACGACCACGGCCCCCCCGAGCGCCGCCGAGGTCCAGACGCTGCGCGTGCGGCTGGCCGAGCAGCGCCGCGCCCTGGCTCGCCAGCAGCGTGAGATCGAGGAGCTGAGGAGGCTGGTCCTCGGCCGCTGAGACACTCGCGTCCGATGCGGTCCGTGGAATCGTCGGAACCGCTCCCCGCCGCAACTGCGACGGTCGCCGACCGTTGCAGGTCGTCGTGCACCCCTCTGCCGCCCGTGCCGTCCTGGTGGCCGCGCTCCTCGCCGGTCCCGCCGCCGCGGCCGG
>DASVQH010000118.1:0-17803 GCA_036389195.1 Solirubrobacteraceae bacterium | reverse complement strand
GCTCAAGCGCCGAACGCACCGCCGCCCTCCCCGGCTGGCTTAAGCACTACAACTACCAACGACCACACGGCAGCCTCAGCCACCAACCCCCGGCCAGCCGACTACACCAACTGACCGGGAACAACCTCATCGGGTCCTACACCTAGACCTCCCGGAGGCGGCCGTCCTCGGACGCGAAGACGCGGTCGCCGGCGACCCACCGGCCGTGCCCGTCCGGGACCGCCCCGGCGTGCTCGAGGACGAGCTCGGCCGTGTAGCCGTGCCAGGGTGGCGGGTCGTGCACGGTCGGCTCCCACATGGCTCGCAGCCCGTCCTCGTCGAGCCCGGGGGCGCCACGGCGGTTGAGGGTGAGCGGGAACCAGCCGTGCCCGTCGAGGCCAGTGGAGCGGATCAGGCGCGCTTCGGCGACAGGCAGGCCCGCGGCGGCCCGGGCGCGCGCGCGCCGCAGGACCTCGGGGGCGGGGAGCTCGCGTTCGAGGATCGCCGCCGGCGCGTCGCCGGCGAGCGCGGCGAGCGCCGCGTCCGCGCGCCCGTCCGTCTCGTGCAGCACGCGGAACGCCAGGACCAGGTCCGGGCGCTCCGCGCGGATCGCTCGCGGCGGGCGCAGGAGGGTCCCAGTCGCGACGTCGAACCGGATGCCCAATCGCTCAGCGAGGACCGCGGCGCACCCCTTGGCCCCCTCACGCAGGTCGAGCCCGATGACGCGCGCCCCGCCCCGCCAGGCGACGTAGGCGCCGGCCAGCCCGTCCCCCGAGCCGATGTCGAGGACCACGTCGCCGCCGAAGGGCAGCGCTTCCAGCGCCCCGCGCGTCACGCCGCCCGCCCACGCCCAGGCGACGTCGATGGCCAGCGCCGGGTCGGCGTAGAGGCGGCGGTAGCGCTCGGCGTCCGCGCGAGCACCGAGCGCGGCCACGAGGCGCTCCCAGCCGCCCGCCCCGTGCCGCGCGGTGATCAGGTCTTCGAGCTCGTCGCCGTCGCGCGCGACCGGCGGGAGCCCGGCCGCGGTCGCGAAGGCGTCGACCGGGTCAGGCGTCGAGGAAGATGTCGAGCTGGAGCTCGTCGTCGGACGCCTCGCCGTAGCCGTACTGCGACAGGTCCGTGATCCCCGCCTCGGCGAGCACCTCGTCGTCGATGTAGCAGTTGCCGGTCGCCTCGCGGGCGGGGCGGACGAGGATCGCGTGAGCGGCGTCGGCCATGATCTCCGGGCGCCGCGACTTCGCCATCGCCGCGTCGCCGCCGAGCAGGTTCTGCACCGCCGCGGTGGCGATGATCGTGCGCGGCCACAGCGCGTTGGAGGCGACGCCGCGGTCGCGGAACTCCTCGGCCACGCCGAGCGCGACCATGCTCATCCCGTACTTGGCCAGCGTGTAGCCGACGTGCGGCCCGAGCCAGCGCGGGCTGAGGTTGAGCGGCGGCGACAGCGTCAGCACGTGCGGGTTGTCCGCCTCGAGCAGGTGGGGGAGGCAGGTCTTGGTGACCAGGAACGTGCCCCGCACGTTGATGGCCTGCATCAGGTCGTAGCGCTTCAGCGGCAGGTCGAGCGTCCCTGAGAGGTTGATCGCGCTCGCGTTGTTGACGCAGATGTCGATCCCGCCGAACTTCTCGACGGTCTGCTGCACCGCGCCCGCCACCGAGTCCTCGTCGCGGATGTCGCCGACGATCGGCAGCGCCTGCCCGCCCGCCGCCTCGATCGCCTCGGCGGCGGTGTAGATCGTCCCCTCGAGCTTGGGGTGCGGCTCGGCGGTCTTGGCGATCAGCGCGACGTTGGCGCCGTCGCGCGCCGCCCGGACGCCGATGGCGAGGCCGATGCCGCGGCTCGCGCCCGAGATGAAGAGGGTCTTGCCCTGGAGGGAGTCGGCCATGGCCGGGGAGGAAATCACGTTCGCCCGGGCGGGCGGCGTCACGTCAGGCGGCCAGCGCCTCCGCGAAGCGCAGCGTCTCCTCGGCCACCCGCCGCCGCGACTCCGGCGTCGAGAGGTCGGTGTCCGTGCGCAGCGAGGGCAGCGCCTCGCACGCCTCGTCGCAGACCAGCCCGTCGAGCAGCCCGTCGTAGGCGGCGGCGATCCCGTCCGCGGTGCGGTCGTGGCCCGCCCAGGCCAGGAACGCCTCCGTCGGGCCCTTCACGGCGCGACCGCCGACCAGCGGCGAGACGCCGATCACCGGCGCCGGCGCGGCGCGCAGCGCCTCGCGCATCCCCGGCACGGCGAGGATCGGGCCGATCGAGATGATCGGGTTCGACGGGCCGATGATCACCGCGCGGGCGCGGCGCAGGACCTCCTCGACCTCCGGCGGCGTCGCCGCGCGGCCGGCGCCGTGGAACTCGACGTCGCGGACGTCGGCCTCGCCCGCGTTGCCGCCGGCGCGGATCATGAACTCCTGGAACGGCCAGCGCCGCTCCGCGGTGGTGACGAAGGTCCGCACGGGGTCGTCGCTCATCGGCAGCACCCGCGCGCGCAGCCCCAGCGCCACGGTGAGCGCTTCGAGCACGGCGGTCAGCCGCTCGCCCTCGGCCAGGCGGCGCGCGCGGTCGATCCCGATCGCCAGGTCGCGGTCACCGAGGTTGAACCAGACGTCGGCGCCGAGCGCGCGCAGCGCGTCCATGACCACGAACGTGTCGCCGTCGAGGCCCCAGCCGCGGGCGTCGATCCGGTCGGCCAGCCAGAACCCGACGAGGTCGGGGTCGGGGGAGACGTGGGCCCCGTGGATCGCCACGTCGTCGCCGGTGTTGGCGATGACCACCAGGTCGTCGCCGGCGACGTCGAGCACGCCGCGGGCCAGCTTGGCGCCGCCGGTGCCGCCGGCGAGGACCACGACGGGGGCGGCGGGGAGCGGAGGCACGGTCGGCAGCATAACGCTACGCCGACTGCGTACGAATCGCTACGCGGATGGCGTAGCAAACGCTACGCTCCTGGCGTAGTGAATCCGTTCGTCTTCCACCGGCCCGTCTCGGCCGAGGCGGTCATCGCCCGGGAGGCCGACGCGGCCGCGCTGCTCGACGCCGTGACCGGGGGCGTCAACGCGACGCTCTACGCGCCGCGGCGCTACGGCAAGACCACGCTGATCGCCAAGGTGCTCGCCGAGGCCGAGGCGGTCTACGGCATGGCCGCCGTCACCGTGGACTGCTACGGCGTCCTGACGCGGGAGGACTTCGCGGCGCGGCTGACGAGCGCGTACCGCGCCCTCCCCGGGCGGACGGGCCGGCGGGTCGGCGCGCTGCTGGAGAGCGTCGGCGCCGGCGTGCAGGTCGCCGGGACCGGCGCCTCGCTGACCGCCAAGCGGCGCGTGACCTCCTCGGAGGGCCTGCTCATCGACCTGCTCGACCTGCCGCTCGGCGTGCTGGAGCGCACCGGGCGCACGACGGTCGTCGCCTTCGACGAGTTCCAGGCGATCACCGACGTCCCCGGGCTCGACGGCCTGGTGCGCAGCCGGATCCAGTACCACGGGGAAGCCGCCGTCTACGTCTTCGCGGGCTCCGAGCCGTCGCTGCTGGGCGCGATGTTCACCGATCGCAGCCGCCCGCTCTACGGCCAGGCGCAGCCGTTCCGCCTCGGGCCGCTCCCCGCGCGCGAGACGCACGAGGCGATCGCCGCGCGCTTCGAGGCGACGCAGCGCTCCGTCGACCCGCGCGTGCTCGGCGAGCTGGTCGCCACCGGGGCGGGCCACCCGCAGCGGACGATGCTGCTCGCCCACCGCCTGTGGGCCGCGACGCCCGCGCGCGGCGAGGCGACCGACGCGCGATGGCGCGTCGCGCTCGCCGCCACGCTGGCCCAGCTGACGATCGAGTTCGAGGCCCTGTGGACCGCGATGACCGCCAACGAGCGGCGCATCGTCGCCGCGGTCGCCGGGGGCCTGTCACCGCTGTCGCGCGACGGCCGGGCGGTCGGCCTGCGCGGGCCGTCGAGCGCGCAGAAGGCGATCGAGGCGCTGATCCGCCGCGGGATGGTCGAGCGCGGCGACGGCGGGCTGCACATCGTCGACCCGCTGCTGGCGCTGTGGGTCGCGGAGCTGCGCGCGACCTAGAATCGCTCGTCGAGATGAGCGAGCACGTCGACATCCGCGAGGTCGGCCCCCGGGACGGCTTCCAGAACGAGCCCGAGGTCATCCCGACCGCCGAGAAGGTCCGTCTGATCGACGCGCTCGCGCGGACGGGTCTGCGCCGCCTGGAGGTCACGAGCTTCGTGCGCGCCGACGTGATCCCGCAGCTCTCCGACGCCCGCGAGGTGCTGGGGGCCATCGACCCGCCGCCAGGCGTGTCGCTGTCCGTCCTGATCCCCAACGAGCGCGGCCTGGACAACGCGCTGGCCCACCGCGACCGCTTCGGAGAGATCAACGTCTTCCTCAGCGCGTCGGAGACCCACAACGCCAAGAACGTCAACCGCTCGATCGAGGAGTCGCTGACCGGGCTGGAGCGCGTGCTCGGGCGGGCGCGCGCCGAGGGGCTGCGCTGCGAGGGGGTCATCTCGGTCGCCTTCGGCTGCCCCTACGAGGGCCATGTGCCACCGGAGCGGGTCTTCGAGATCGCCGGGCGCCTGATCGCCGCGGGCGCCGAGGAGATCGGGTTCGGCGACACGACCGGCATGGCGAACCCCGCGCAGGTGCGCGACTACTTCCCGGCCGCCCGCGCCGCGCTGGGCGACGACGTCCAGCTCACCGCCCACTTCCACAACACCCGCGGGCAGGGGCTGGCCAACGTGTTCGCCGCCTACGAGGCGGGCGTGCGGTCGTTCGAGTCGAGCTTCGGCGAGCTGGGCGGCTGCCCGGTGCCCAAGGGCGCGACCGGCAACGTGGCGACCGAGGACGTCGTCTCGATGCTGCACGAGATGGGCGCCGACACGGGGGTCGACCTTCCCGCGCTGCTGGAGGTCGCGCGGTCGGTGCAGCGGACGCTCGGGCGGCCGCTGGGGTCGCACCTGCTGACCGCCGGCCCGGTCGTGTGGAACGACGCCTGAGAGCCGACGTCGAGCACCTCGCGGCGCTGGTCCGCGACTCGGCCGGGCCGGGCGAGCGGGCGTCGGCCGCGTGGATCGCGCGGCGGCTGCGCGAGGAGGGCGCGGAGGCGGTCGACGTCGAGCCGTTCCGCTACCAGGGCACCTACGCGTGGGCGCACGCCGCCCACGCGGCGGCGGGGCTGGCCGGCGGCTGGGCGGCGGCCGCCGCGCTGCTCTCGCTCGACCTCGAGGCCTCCGGGCGGCTGCAGTGGCTGCGGCGGGTGCTGCCGGCGGGGGAGGGCGCCAACGTCGTCGCGCGACTGCCCGCGGCGCCGGGCGGGCGCCGGGCGACGCTCGTGCTGGTCGCCCACCACGACGCCGCGCGGACGGGCGCCGTGTGGCACCCGCGGATCGCGCGGCTCGCCCTGCGGTCGCGGCGCCGCCGGATCGCCGGCTTCCAGCAGCCCACCGCGGCCGGGCTGGCGCTCGCCGCGCTGCCGTCGCGCCGGGCGCGGGCGGCGGGCCGGGCGCTGCTGGCCGCCTCCATCGCCGCCGACGTCGACGTCGCCCGCTCGCCCACCGTCCCCGGCGCCTCCGACAACGCCACCGGCGTCGCGGCGCTGCTGTGGCTCGCCGGGCAGGTGGGCGCGCCCCACGTCGAGACGCTGCTCGTGGCCACGGGCTGCGAGGAGTCGGGCATGGGTGGGATGGCGGCCTTCCTGCGCGCGCACGGCGCCGAGCTGCGCGCGCACCGGACGCTGGTGCTGTCGCTCGACACGCTCGGCGCCGGCGCGCCGGTCCTCGCCGCGGGCGAGGGGACGATCCGCGAGCACCGCTACCGCGCGGCGGACCTCGCGCTGGCCGACGCCGGCGCCGCCCGCGCCGGCGAGCCGCCGCCGCCGCGCTGGCGGATCGGCGGCTGGACGGACCCGATCCTCGCCCGCTTCGCCGGCCTGCCGGCGATCTCGCTGCTCTCGATGGCGCCCGGCGGCGGCTTCACCGAGTACCACCGCCTCGGCGACACCGCCGGCCGGGTGGAGTGGCGCAGCGTGGGGCGCTGCACGCGGATCGCGGCGGGGATCGCCGCCGCCTTCGCGGCCGTGACGGTTTGACCACCGTCCATCCGTTTCCTTGAGTAATGCGAACACTCATCGCCCTCACCGCGGCGCTGGCCCTCGTGCCGGCGACGACCGCCGGCGCGCAGGCGCCCGCCGAGCCCACCACGCTGAGCGTCACCGGGACGGGGACCGTGCAAGCGAAGCCGGACACCGCGACGATCTCGATCGACGTGCGCCGCGTCGGCGTCGAGCGCGAGCGCCCGCGCACGAGCGTCAACCGGCGCACGCGCCAGATCATCGGCGCGGTGCGCCGCCTCGGCGTGCGGCGGGAGGACATCCAGACGAGCGGCATCACGCTCGACGAGCAGCGTCTGCGCCCGCGTCACAAGGGCGGCCGGACGCGCATCCGGTACGTCGCTCACAACTCGCTGACGGTCCGCACGACCGCGCTGGAGGTCGTCGGGCGGATCTTCGACGTCGCCACCCGCGCCGGCGCGACCGACTTCAGCGGTCCGGAGTTCGAGGTCGTCAACCGCACGCCGCACCGCGCCGACGCCACCGCCGCCGCGGTCGACGACGCCCGCCGCCGCGCCGACGCCGCGGCCCGCGCGCTCGGGCTGCGCGTGGTGGGCGTCCGCAGCATCTCGCTCGATCCGTCGGAGCCGACGCGCACCTTCGACGAGGCCGGGGCGCTGCCCGTGAGCGGCGAGGCCGACGGCGGCGAGAGCACGCCCGTGACACCCGGGCTCGAGGACATCGGCGCCGTGGTGTCAGTTGTCTTCGTGTTGGGTACCTGACACGGTGAAAGTTATGGCGGCCACCCGCCGTTGTGTGTGTTGCATCCGCACCCTTCCCCAGGCGCCGGACGCATCGGTACGACCGTCAGCCCGAACTTCAGCGTCCGCTGAACTCGGGCTGACGTCGTTCTGCCACCGCTCGCGCGCCCTCGGCGAAGTCCTCCGAGCGGGCGCACAGCTCCTGCATCGCCACTTCGAGCTCGAGCGTCGTGCTCAGCGCGGGCTTGGCGCTCGCGTCCATCACGCGCTTGGCCAGCCCCACGGCCAGCGGCGCGCAGGCCAGCAGCTCGCCGGCGAGGGCGTCGACCGCCTCGTCGAGCCCCTCGGCCGGCGCGACGCGGTTGACGAGCCCGATCCGCTCGGCCTCCTCGGCGCCGATCAGCTTGCCGGTCATGATCAGCTCCTTGGCGCGGCCGAGGCCGACGACCGCCGGCAGCCGCGACGAGCCGCCGACGTCCGGGATCAGCCCGATGCGCGTCTCCGGCATGCCGATGATCGCGTCGGCCGCCATCACGCGCAGGTCGCAGGCCAGCGCGAGCTCCATGGCGCCGCCGATGCACGCCCCGTGGATGGCGCAGATCGTCGGCTTGGTCATCTCCTCGGCCAGGTTCCACGCCTCGATGCAGGCGCGGCGGAAGCTGCGCAGCGTCGCGGCGTTGCCGCTCGCGAGGTCGTTGAGCGCGCCCAGATCCATCCCCGAGGAGAACATCGGCCCCTCCCCGCGGAGCACCACGCAGTGGACGGCCGGGTCGTCGGCCGCCTCGCGCAGCGCGCCGCCGACGGCCAGCACCAGCTCGTCGTTGAACGCGTTGCGCTTCTCGGGGCGGTTGAGGACGAGATGGCGGACCGCGCCGCGGTCCTCGGTGGTGACCAGGGAGGAGGGCATGGCCGGACGCTAGCGCCTAGGCTGCGCGGCCCCTCTCTCGACAGACACCAAGGAGTCCCATGGCAGAGATCAACAAGGTGGGCGTCTGCGGCGCCGGGCTGATGGGCCACGGCATCGCGCAGGTCGCCGCGCAGGCCGGATGCGACGTCGTCCTGCGCGAGGTCGACGCCGACCGCCTGGCCAAGGGAGTCGGTCGCATCGAGAAGCAGCTCGCCCGCGCCGTGGAGAAGGGCCGGATGGAGCAGGGCGAGGCCGACGCGGTCAAGGGCCGCATCCACGGCACGACCGACTACGCCGACTTCGCCGACTGCGACCTCGTCCTGGAGGCCGTCACGGAGAGCCTGCCGGCCAAGCTCGAGCTCTGGCGCGAGCTCGACGGCATCGTCAAGGCCGACGCGGTCTTCGCCACCAACACCTCGTCGCTGGCCGTCATCGACCAGGCGGCGGTCACCTCGCGGCCCGACAAGTTCCTCGGGTTGCACTTCTTCAACCCGGCGCAGGTGATGAAGCTGGTCGAGGTGGTCCGGGCGGTGACGACGTCGGAGGAGACGTTCCAGACCGGCTTGGACTTCGGCGCCAAGCTCGGCAAGCTGACCGTGCAGACCCGCGACACCGCCGGCTTCATCGTCAACCGGCTGCTCGTGCCCTACATGCTCGACGCGATCCGCGCCTACGAGGAGGGCGTCGGCTCGATCGAGGAGATCGACGCGGCGATGAAGGCGGGCGCCGGGCACCCGATGGGGCCGCTGACCCTCGCGGACTTCGTGGGGCTCGACACCATGGGCGCGATCTGCGACGTGATGTTCGACGAGTTCCGCGAGCGCCGCTTCGCCCGCCCGCCGCTGCTGCGCAAGATGCTGGCCGCCGGCTGGTACGGGCGCAAGTCGGGGATGGGCTTCTACGACTACGCGGGCGAGTCGCCCGCGCCGAACCCGGGGATCTGAGGCGGGGCTCTCGGAGTGCGCGAGCTGCTGCGCCCGCCAGCGCACCGCGGCCCGCTGATCGCCGCCGGGGCGGTCGTGCTGGTCGTGGGGGTGCTGCTCGCGCAGCTCCGGGTCGAGGACACCGTCGGCGACGGCGTCCACCTCGCGTACGCCGCCCTGCTGTCCGCGCTCCTGCTGGCGCTGGGGTGGGGGGCGCGCGGGGAGGGCGGCGCGCCGGCGGCCTACCAGTCCGTGCTGCTCGTCTGCGGCCTGCTGCTTCTCGCCGTCGCCCTGTTCCGCCTGGCCGACGTCCTCGGTGCAGGCGACGACGGCTATCCCGCCGGCGCGCTGGTGTGGACGTCGGCGGTGTTCGGCACGGCGGCGCTCGTGCCGGGGCTCCGGCTGCGGTCCGGGATCTGCGTCTTCCTCGCCGGGCTGGCGGGCGTCAGCCTGGTGCTGAACGGGTGGCAGTGGCTGTTCTCGCCGTCGTCGGCGACGCCGTTCCGCGTGCTGCTGGTGCTGATGGCGCTGGCGTTCGTGCTCGTGTCGCTCGTGCTGCGCGGCGGCCGCTACCGGGCGAGCGTCCTGCTGGTCGACGCCGCCGGCCTGCTCATGCTCGCGCTCGGGCTCACGTTCGCGTCGGGGCTGTTCTTCGGCCTGGGCGGGATCGGCGGCGCGGGCGCGGGCACCGGGTGGGAGCTGGTCCTGCTCGCCTCGGGGTGCGGTCTGGTGGCGTTCGGCGCGGTCGACCGCCAGCCCGGGCCGGCCTGGATCGGCGCCGGCGTGCTCGCGCTGTTCGTGCTGCTGGCGGTCGAGACCGAGAGCGGCGACAACACGCTGCTGTGGTGGCCGTTGGTGTTGCTGCTGATCGGCGGCGGCGCGATGGCCGCCGGGTTGCGCCCGCGGGATCCGCTGCCGCCCGAGCCCGACGCCTACCCCGCGCGCGATCGGCCGCTGGCCTCGCGGACGGGGGATGGGGACGAGACGGTGATCCGGGTTCGCGTGGAGGACTGAACGGCAACTGCTCGGGTGAGGGAAGGAAGTGCGCGGCGTTTGTGACTTCCGTGTCTGGCGCGGGTGAGCGGGGCGTGGGGCGTGGGATGGTCGGCCCGTGCCCCCTCCAGACGACGCAGACGTGCGCTTCGGTGGGGTGTGTCGTCCTGAGGGGGTATGGCGCCCCCTGGACGACTCGGGCCGGTCTGGCGGCGGTGTGCGTCGGATGGAGGGGTTCGATGCCGTACTTTCTGGGCTCGCTGCGGCCCAGCATGGCGTGGTCGACCGGCGGGCGGCACTCGCGGCGGGAGTGACCGCCGACGCGATCCGCCACCGGGTCCGCGCCGGCCGGTTGCATGTCCTCTTCCCCGGCGTCTACGCGGTCGGGCACCCCGCGGTCGCCCCGCTCGGCCGCGCCATGGCGGCCGTCCTGGCCTGCGGGCCCGGCGCGGCCCTCTCGCATCAGAGCGCTGCGCACCTCCACGGCCTGCTCCCCCGCTATCTCGCACCCATCCATGTCAGCCGCGTCGGCGGCCCGCGCCAACTGCACGGCGTCGTAGTCCACCGCCCACGGGCGCTCCCACCCTCAGACGTCCTCCTTCAAAGCGCAGTTCCCGTCACGACCCCCGCGCGCACCATCCTCGACCTGGCCGACACACCCGACCTCCAACAGGCCCTCAACGAGGCCCAGGTCCGCCGCATCATCGACCTCGACGACCTCCGCGCCCGAGCCCGCGGCAGGCTCCGCGAGCTGCTCGAAGACCCGCAGATCAGCCGCTCCGAACTAGAGCGCGCCCTTCTCACCCTGATCAGGCGCGCCGGCCTGCCGCACCCGGAGACCAACGTCTACGTCGAGGGCCACGAGGTCGACACGTACTGGCCCGCCCACCGCCTGATCGCCGAGGTCGACGGCTTCGCCTACCACCGCACCCGCAAGGCGTTCGAGCAGGACCGGCACCGAGACCAGACCCTCACCGCCGCCGGCTACACGGTCATCCGCCTGACCTGGCGCCAGATCACCACTGAACCGGAACGAGCCGCGGCCACATTGGCCACCGTCCTCACCCGATGCAGTTGAAGTTGACGTTCGACGTCCCCACGGCGCACCGCCACCGCCGGATATCGTGCCGCCCCCATGACCGACGTCGACCAGGCCTTCGAGAACGCGTACGCCGGCGGCCCGGCGCGCCACCGCGAGAAGGCGCGCGAGCAGGGCAAGCTGCCGGTCCGGGAGCGGGTCGCGCGGCTGCTCGACGACGGCTCGTTCGTCGAGGACGCCCTGCTGGCCAACTGGGAGGCCGACGGGCTGGGGGCGGACGGCGTCGTCACCGGGCACGGCACGGTCGCCGGGCGCCCCGTCGCCGTGATGGCCAACGACCCCACCGTCAAGGCCGGCTCATGGGGGCCGAAGACGGTCGAGAAGATGCTGCGCATCCAGGAGGCCGCGCTCCAGCACCGCGTGCCGATGGTCTACCTCGTCGACTCGGCGGGCGCGCGGATCACCGACCAGGTGCAGATGTTCCCCGGTCGCCGCCACGCCGGGCGGATCTTCTACAACGAGGTCCAGATGTCGGGCGCGGCGCCGCAGGTCTGCGTCCTGTTCGGTCCGAGCGCCGCGGGCGGCGCCTACATCCCCGCGTTCTGCGACGTGGTGATCATGCGCGAGGGCAACGCGTCGATGTACCTCGGCTCGCCGCGGATGGCCGAGATGGTGATCGGCGAGAAGGTCTCGCTCGAGGAGATGGGCGGGGCGAAGATGCACACCGGCGTCTCCGGCGTCGGGCACTTCCTGGTCAAGACCGACGAGGAGGGGATCGACCTCGCCAAGCGCTACCTCGGCTACATGCCGACGCGCTGGGAGGAGGCGCCGCCGGTCGCGCCTCCGGCCGCGCCCAGCGCCGCGGCGACGCCGATCCGCGAGCTCATCCCCGCCGACGAGAACAAGCCGTGGGACATGCGCGACCTCCTCGACGCGCTCGTCGACGACGGCTCGTTCCTCGAGGTCCACAAGCGCTGGGCCAAGGAGCTGATCGTCGGCTACGCGCGGCTGGAGGGCCGCGTCGTGGGGATCGTCGCCAACCAGCCGAAGTTCAAGGGCGGCGTGCTGTTCGTCGACTCGGCCGACAAGGCCGCCCGGTTCATCTCGACCTGCGACGCGTTCGGCATCCCGCTGCTGTTCCTGGCCGACGTCCCGGGCTTCATGATCGGGACCGGCGTCGAGCGCCAGGGGATCATCCGCCACGGCGCGAAGATGATCTCGGCGGTGTCGGAGGCGACCGTGCCGAAGCTCTCCGTCGTCGTGCGCAAGGCCTACGGGGCCGGCCTCTACGCGATGGCCGGGCCGGCTTTCGCGCCCGACGCGACGATCGCGCTGCCGACCGCCAAGATCGCCGTCATGGGCCCGAGCGCCGCCGTCAACGCCGTCTTCTACAACCAGCTGGCGGCCATCGACGACGACGCCGCGCGCGACGCCAAGCGCCGCGAGCTGATGGACGAGTACGCCGAGGGCGTCGACCTGCTGCACCTGGCCTCAGAGCTGGTGATCGACGCGGTCGTGCAGCCCGAGGACCTGCGGCGCGAGGTCGTCCGCCGCTTCGCGCTCTACGCCGGCCGCGAGCGCCCGCGGCCGTCCAAGCGCCACGGCATCATCCCCGTCTAGAAACCGGCGCCTTCACTTGCGCGCGGTGGGATGCTCGTCGGCATGACGCGCGCACCGCTGGTCCTCGCCCTCGCCGTGGTCTCGCTGTTCACCGTCGTCCCGCGGGCCGCCCGGGCCGACGACTTCGCCTTCGGCGGCGCCACGCACCTGAAGGACTCCGACGCGGGCACCGAGCCGCGCGTCACCGTCACGCCGGACGACCGCCGCTACGTCATCACCAACAAGGAGGGCGACGGCACGGCGATCGTCTACCGCTCCGACGACTTCGGCGGCACGTGGGCCAAGACGCCCGGCGACTTCACCCAGGGCGCCAGCCCGACGATCGACGTCGACGTCGTCGGCATGCGCACCAACCGGATCCTCGTCTCCGAGCTCGACCTGCAGGCGGTCTCGTTCTTCGACGCCACCAGCGACGACGGCGGCAAGACCTACCAGCCGTCGAGCGGCGGGGACCGCAGCGGCGACACCGACCGCCAGTGGTTCGCGGTCGGCCCCGACGACCCGTCCACCCACCTTCCGCGCGTCTACCTGCTGTACCACAACCTCGCGTCGGGGACGGGGCAGCACAACATGTTCGTGGTGACCTCCACCGACGGCGGGCGGACCTTCGGCGTCCCGGTCCCCGTCGCGCAGCCGCCGAGCCAGGCCTACCAGGACCTCCAGTGCTCGGACTCCGGCGGGCCGTCGAGCATCTCGGTCAACCCCCGGACCGGCCGGGTCTACGTCGTGTGGGGCACGCGAACGGCGCCCGCCGGCGGCGGCTGCGGCGCGTCCGTGTTCGGCCCGTTCGAGGTCAACGTCGTCGGCGCGACGCGGATCTGGGTCGGGACCTCGCCGGACGGATCGGCCGGCAGCTGGGAGACCAAGCTGGCCGTCGACGACAAGGGCGACAACAAGATCCGGGGCATGCAGCTCGCGCCGGGGACGCTCGACAACCAGGGCAACCTCTACGTCGTCTATCCCGAGTCGCTCAACGAGTACCCGGACTACAACGGGGCGGCGATCAAGTACGTCGCCTTCAAGCCCGACCTGAGCCCGCTGGCCGGGCCGTTCACGGTGGCCGAGAGCGGCGGCGCGGGCAACGTCGTCCCGCACGTGGTCGCCGGGGACCCGGGCAAGCTCGGCTTCGCCTGGTACCACGGCGAGCTGCGCGGATCCGACAAGCGCCCGGCCTGGTACACGATGGCCGCCCAGACGCTCGACGGCCTCGGCCCCGCGCCCCACATCGCGCAGACGCGGCTGTCCGACGTCGTCGCCTACACCGGGACGGCGAGCGAGCTGATGGGCGCGTGCGGCGAAGGGCCGGCCGAGGGCGTCGAGAACGGCTTCGCCTGCACGCGCTCGACCGACGTGTGGGGCGTGGCGCTCGACGGCCGCTGCCGCATGACCGTCACCTGGCCGACGCGCGACAACCTCGCGTTCGCCAAGCGCAATCAGACCACCACGCAGAAGCCCTACGGCCCCGCCTTCGAGGCGACGCCCAACGAGCCCGGCACGTTCGTGGCCACCCAGTCCGGCGGCCCGGGCCTGTGCGGCGACCCGGGGCGCGCCGGGGCGGGCAACCCGCCCGGCGCCGCGCTGCCTCCGGCGCCGGGCGGCTGCGCCGACGTCCGCGCCCCGCGCTCCCGGGCGGCGCGCTCGTCGCGGATCACCCGTCGTGGCGTGCGGCTGAGCGGCCGCTCGCGCGACCGCGGCTGCGACGCGCCGGACGCCGCGCTGTCGGTCAAGGGGGAGGTCAGCCGCGTGCTGGTGGCGATCGGCCGCTCGATCCACGGCGGCGGCTGCAAGTACCTGCGCGCGAGCGGCCGGTTCGGCAAGCGCCGGCCGTGCGCGCGCACGCAGTACATCGTCACCCGCGGGACCAAGCACTGGCGCCTGCGGATCCGGCACCGGATCCCGCGCGGCAGCTACCAGATCTGGGTGCGGGGGATCGACGCCCGCGGCAACGTCGAGCGCAAGGCGCACGGGCGCAACCTGATCAAGCGGCGGGTGAAGTAGAGGAGCTGCGGCTTTCGCCCTATCCGGGCGGCAGCCGCACCGACCCGTCGGGCCGGACTTCCCAGCGCGGGTTGTGGGCGACCTCCCACGGGTGGCCGTCCGGGTCGACGAACAGCCCGGAGTAGCCGCCCCAGAACGTCTCCCCGCCTTCGCGGGCGATGCGGCCGCCCGCGGCGCGCGCCTCTTCGATCACCGCGTCCACCTCCCCGGGCTCGCCGACGTTGTAAGCGAGCGTCACGCCGCCCCAGCCGCCACCGTCGGCCACGCCGCTGTCCTCCGCGAGCCGGCCGCGATCCCACAGCGCCACGACCATCCCGCCGGCCTGGAAGAAGACGACGTCGTCCTCCGGCTTGGCGTTCGTGACCCACCCGAGGCCCTCGTAGAACGCGCGCGCCCGGGCGAGGTCGGACACGCCGAGCGTGATGAGGCTGACCCGTTGCTCCATCGCCGCAGCCTACGGCGGCGGGGCCGCCATGACCTCGACGCGGTGGCCGCCGGGCCCGCGCACGAACGCCCGCGGCGCGCCCCAGTGCTCCGCGCGCGGGTCGACCTCGAAGCCCGCCTCGCGCAGCCTTGCGACCGCGGCGTCGTAGTCCTCCAAGTGCAGCGCGACGTGCCCGGACGGCGGCGCGACGGGGTCGTCGGTCAGCAGGAAGTGGATCTGCTGGCCGCCGGACGCGACCCACACCGACCGGTCGCGCAGACCCGGCGGCGGCTCGACCCGCGCGAAGCCGAGCAGCGCCCAGAAGCCGACGGCGGCGTCGACGTCGCCCGACGCGAGCTCGAGCGAGACGTGCTGGATCACGCCGTGCGCGTCGCCCGGCGCATCCAGTCCACCTGGTTCTGCTTGCGCATGATGATGTGCTCGATCAGGTGCTCGAGCGCCTCGGAGCGCGGCTCCTGGCCGGACGCGGGGATGACGGCGTGCAGGCAGGCGATCGTGCGGTCCTCGGCTTCGATGAGGGTCTTGATCGCCTCGGCCGGGTCCGCCGACCACGTGAGGTCGCGGACCTCCGTCGTCGGGTCGCCGCCGAGCGCCGCGATCTTCTCGACGAGCAGCTTCGTGTCCTCGAGCTCGCGCCGGCCGAAGGTCCAGAACTCCGCGGTCAGGCCCTGGAACTCCAGGCCGAACGTCGAGGCGGAGGCGTGCGTGTACTGGAGGACGGAGCGGTTCTGCAGCGCCAGGGCTTCGTTGAGGCGGTGCAGGACCTCCTTGACGTCCATCGCATCGGAGTCTTCTGACATGGTGTCCCCTCCTTGCCCAGGCGAGGCGCCGGTCAAAGCCCGTCCGTAGAATCGCCGGCGATGGAGGGGACACTGCTCTGGGAGCCGCCGGCCGCGCTGCGCGAGCGGGCGACGATGACCCGGTACATGGAGTGGCTGGCGCGCGAGCGCGGCCACGACTTCGGCGGCGACTACCACGCGCTGCAGCGGTGGTCGACCGAGGACCTCGAGGGCTTCTGGGCGTCGATCTGGGACTTCTTCGAGGTCGTCTCCGACGCGCCGTACGAGCGCGTGCTCGCCGACGCCACGATGCCCGGAGCCACGTGGTTCCCGGGTGCGCGGCTCAACTACGCCGAGCACGTCTTCCGCGGCAAGGACGACGACGCGCTCGCGATCATCGCCGACTCCGAGGTCCGCGAGCGCGCGGAGATCACCTGGGGCCAGCTGCGCGAGCAGGTCGCCGCCGTGGCGGGCGGGCTGCGCGCGCTGGGCGTCGAGGAGGGCGACCGCGTGGTCGCCTACCTGCCGAACATCCCCGAGGCGATCGTCGCGTTCCTGGCCACGGCGTCGATCGGCGCCGTGTGGTCGAGCACCTCGCCGGACTTCGGCGCCCGCAGCGTGGTCGACCGCTTCGCCCAGATCGAGCCGAAGGTCCTGCTCGCGGTCGACGGCTACGGCTACAACGGCAAGCGCTTCGACCGCAGCGAGGTCGTCCGGCACCTGCAGAGCGAGATGCCGACGCTGAAGCACACGGTGATCGTGCCGCTGCTCGGAAGTGACGTCGGCGAGGCGAACACCAGCTGGGACGAGCTGCGCGAGCCAGGTGCCGAGCTGCAATTCAACCGCGTGGCCTTCGACCACCCGCTGTGGGTCCTGTACTCCTCCGGGACCACCGGGCTGCCCAAGGCGATCGTCCAGGGGCAGGGCGGGATCCTCCTCGAGCACCTCAAGAAGCTCAACCTCCACGTCGACGCCCAGGCCGGCGACCGCCTGTTCTGGTTCACCACGACCGGCTGGATGATGTGGAACTTCCTCGTCTCCGGCCTGCTGACCCCGGCCACGATCCTGCTCTACGACGGCAGCCCCGGTCACCCCAGCCTCGACGTGCTGTGGGACTTCGCCGCCGACACGGGCATGACGTGCTTCGGGACGAGCGCCAGCTACCTCGCCTCGTGCATGAAGGCGGGCGTCGAGCCGGGGGAGGGACGGGACCTGAGCGCGCTGCGCGCCGTCGGCTCGACCGGCTCGCCGCTGGCGCCGGAGGGCTTCGAATGGGTCTACGAGCACGTCGGGCGCGACACCTGGCTGTTCTCGACCAGCGGCGGGACCGACGTCTGCAGCGCGTTCGTCGGCGGCGTGCCGCTGCTGCCGGTGTACCGCGGCGAGCTGCAGGCGCGCGCGCTCGGCGCCGCGGTGGAGGCCTACGACGAGGCGGGCGACGCCGTGATCGACGAGGTCGGCGAGCTGGTCATCACCAAGCCGCTGCCGTCGATGCCGCTCTACCTGTGGGACGACCCCGACGGCGAGCTGTACCGCGAGTCCTACTTCTCGATGTACGGCGGCGAGGTGTGGCGCCACGGCGACTGGATCGAGATCACCTCGCGCGGGACGGCGATCATCTCCGGCCGCTCGGACTCGACGATCAACCGCGGCGGGGTCCGGATGGGCACGAGCGAGATCTACCGCGCCGTGCTGGCGCTCGACGACGTGGTCGACGCGCTGGTGGTCGACGTCGACGGCTGGATGCCGCTGTTCGTGGTCCTGCGCGACGGGGCCGAGCTCGACGACGACCTCACCAAGGCGATCCGCACGCGCATCCGCGAGGACTGCTCACCGCGCCACGTCCCCAACGACGTCTTCGCCGTCGCCGAGGTCCCGCGCACCCTGTCCAACAAGGTGCTCGAGGTGCCGGTCAAGAAGATCCTCTCGGGCACCGCGCCCGAGAAGGCGGCCAGCGCCGATTCGCTGGCCAACCCGAAGTCGCTCGACTACTTCGTCGAGCTGGCCCGCTCGCGCGCGCCGGCTGGCTGACGCCGCGCCACGAGCGCCTCGTCGAGGGCGTCGACGAGGTCGAGCAGCGCGTCGCGCGCCGCGGCGACCGCGTCGGGATCGACGGCTTCCGGGGTGTCGGACGGCTGGCGGGAGCGGGGCGCGATCCCGGCCGCGTCGCGGCACTCCAGCCGCGCCGCCGGCAGCTTGAGCGTGGCTGAGGCCTCTGCCTCGTCGACCTGGGAGAGGGCGAACCCGACGTGGATGAGCACCCAGTCGCCCGGTCCGACGCCGCCCTTGCCGTCGGTGTCGAGCAGACCGATATTCACATTCCGCTGGACCCCGGCG
>DASVQH010000117.1:0-16767 GCA_036389195.1 Solirubrobacteraceae bacterium | reverse complement strand
ACGAGCTCGACACGAACCGCGACTCGATCCAGTCCGACGTGGAGAACCTCGCCGGCGGGACCGCCGGCGACGAGATGATCGGCGGGCGCGTGCAGCTGGTCGGCTCCAACGCGTGGGGGCGGCGCCATCGCGACGCCGTCTCGCGGCTGCGCGTCGGCGGGCGGACCAAGCGGCGCGGCCTGACGATCCGGCGGGCCGGCCGGGTGGCGTTCGTGTCGGTGGCGCGCGGCGGGCGGATCCGTGCGGTCGCCGTCACGTCGCGACGGTTCTCGCGGCGCCCGCGGGCGTTCGTGAGCAGCGACGCGACGGCGGCCTCGCTCGGCCGGCTGACCGGGCGGTCGCTCGCAGGCTCCGGCAACTCGCAGCTCGACGCGGCGCTGGTGATGCTGTGCCAGCTGCAGCTGTCGGGCGGGGACCCGCGCTGACGCCCGTCGCGAGGGCGGACGTCAGGGCAAGGACACCGTCTCGCACGTCCCGTCGACGCTGTCGATCGCGTCGGCGGTGACGGTGTCGGCGGGCCCGTCGCCGCAGCTCGCGGTGTCCTGCGTGCCCTCGCGGATCCGCACGTCGTCGTCGTCGGCGCCGCCGAACAGCGCGTCGATGCCGAAGCCGCCGATGAGGACGTCGCTTCCCGCGTCGCCGCGGATGTCGTCGCCGTCGGCCTCGCCGTCGAGCTCGTCGGCGCCGTCGCCGCCGATCAGCGTGTCGGCGCCGGTGCCGCCGAACACGTGGTCGTCGCCGCCGTTGCCGGCGAGGCGGTTCGGATCGGCGTTGCCGGTCAGCGTGTCGCCGCCCGCGCCGCCGTCGACGTTCTCGACGTCGGTGTTGACCGTGTCGCGCTGGCCGCCCACGTCGTCGGCGGCGTTGCCCGACGCGAACTCGGCGCCGATCGTGACGGTCACGGGGTCGCTGCGCGTGGCGTAGGTCACTCGGTCGATCCCGGGCCCGCCCGAGCTGACGTCGCGGTCGATCCCGCCGTCGAGCAGGTCGTTGCCGCCCTCGCCGAACAGCGAGTCCAGGCCGGCGTCGCCGCGCAGCGTGTCGTCGCCGAGGCCGCCGGGGAGCCGGTCGTCGCCGTCGCCGCCCTCGATCGTGTCGCCGCCGTCGCCGCCGCTGAGCTCGTCGTCGGCGGCGCCGCCGGAGAGGGCGTCGGCGTCAGCGCCGCCCTCCAGGACGTCCTGGTCGTCCCCGCCGAAGAGCGTGTCGAGCCCGGCGCCGCCCACGAGCGTGTCGTCGCCCTCCCGGCCGGCGATCGTGTCGGGCCCTCCGTTCCCGGTGAGGCGGTTGGCGGCGTCGCTGCCGATCAGCTGGTCGCCGGCGAGACCGCCGACCAGCCGCTCGACGTCACCTTGGATCGTGTCGCGCGCGCCCGTGCTCCCATCCGAGGCGTTGCCGCTGGCGCCGGCGGTGCCGATCTCGGCGGTGACGCCGGCGGTCCGGGCCTCGTAGGTGACGATGTCGGCCTCCGTCGTCGCGGTCCCCGGGCCGGTCCCGCCCGAGAGCACGTCAGGGTCGAAGCCTCCGTCGAGTGCGTCGGTCCCGGAGCCGCCGAGCAGCGTGTCGGCGCCGGCGCGCCCGTTGAGCTCGTCGGCGCCGTCGAGGCCCTCGATCCGGTTGGCGCCGGTGCTGCCGGTGAGCTCGTCCTGCTGCGGGGAGCCGATCAGGTTCTCGACGTCGCCGTCGATCGTGTCGCGCGCTCCGGCGGTGCCGTCGGTGGCGTTGCCGCTGGCGCCGGTGAGGCCGATCGCCGCGACGACGCCGCCCGCCGAGCCGGCGTAGGTGACGGTGTCGGTGCCGTCGCCGCCGACGAAGCGGTCGGGGTCCTCGCCGCCGGCCAGCGTGTCGTCTCCGGCGCCGCCGCGCAGGACGTTGGCGCCGCTGTCGGCGGGCGCGGCGTCCGAGCCCGAGTCGCCGGTGAGCACGTCGTCGCCGCTGCCGCCGGTCAGGTTCTCGACGTCGGTGGCGATCGCGTCACGGCGGCTGCCGTCGTCGTCCTGGAAGTTGCCGCCGGAGCCGCCGATCGCGGCCGTCACGCCGTTCGGCCGCTGCTCGTAGGTCACGGTGTCCGTGCCGCCGAGACCTGCGAGGTCGTCGGCGCCGAGGTTGCCCTCGAGCACGTTGTCGGCCGGGCTGCCGGTGAGCTGGTCGTCGCCCTCCGTGCCCACGATCCGCTCGACGTCGACCTCGACGGTGTCGCGGCTGCCGGGCGGCCCGTCGACGTCGTTGCCGCTGCCCTTCAGGACGCCCAGGGCGACGATCACCGGGTCCGGCCGGTCCTCGTAGGTGATCGTGTCGAGCCCGCCGAGGCCGCGGATCACGTCGGCGCCCTCGCGGCCGTCGATCGTGTTGTCGGTCGCGCCGCCGGCCAGCGTGTCGTCGTCGCTCGTGCCCTCGAGGTCCTCGACGTCGGCGGCGATCGAGTCACGGGACCCGGCGGCGCCGTCGTCGGCGTTGCCGCTCGCCCCGGCGACGCCCATCTTCACGTCGACCGCACTGGCACGCGATGCGTAGGTGACGAGGTCGCGGTCGTCGCCGCCCTGCATGTCGTCGGCCGCGCCACCGCCGTCGAGGGCGTCCGCGCCGCTGCCGCCGCGCATGGTGTCGGGATCGCGCCCGCCGAGCAGCACGTCGGCCGCCCCGGCGCCCGTCAGCGTGTCACCACCGTCGCGGCCGTCGAGGCGGTTCTCGCCCGGCGATCCCGTCAGCGTGTCGCCGGCGCTTCCGCCGGTGAGGTTCTCGATGTCGGCGAAGAGGCGGTCGCGGCTGCCGGCCGGGCCGTCGTCCGCCGTGCCGCTCGTCGAGGTGCCGTCGAGCGTCGCGGTGACGGCGGTCGTCCGCGCCTCGTAGGTCGCGGTGTCGGTGCCGTCGCCGCCCTGCATCTCGTCGGCGCCGAAGCCGCCGTCCAGCGTGTCGTCGCCGCCCTCGCCCAGGAGCGTGTCCTTCGACGCCAGACCGCGCAGCGTGTCGGGCCCCGGGCCGCCGACGAGCCGGTCGGCCGCTGCGGTGCCGGCCAGGTCGTCGCCGGCCGAGCCGCCGATGACGCCGTTGACCGACGCCTGGACGTCGTCGCGGGCGCCGGCCGGGCCGTCCGTCTCGTCGCCGCTCACCCGGCCCCCGCCGATCCGCACGAACACCGGAGTGGTTCGCTCCGCGTAGCTGGCCAGATCCTCGGGGCCGGTGCCGCCGATGAGCGTGTCCGCCCCGCCGAGGCCCTGCAGCGTGTCGTCGCCGCCCCCGCCGTCGAGCCGGTTCGCGCTCGCGCCGCCGATCATCTCGTCGCCGGCGGTCCCGCCGGCGAGGTTCTCCACGTCGGACTGGATCGAGTCGCGGTTCGTGTCGAGCTCGTCGGTCGCATCGCCGCTCACCGGGCCGCCGTCGACCACCGCGCGCACGGGCGTCGTGCGGCTCGTGTAGAGGACGGCGTCCGCGGCGCCCGGCCCGCCGAGGAAGGCGTCGGGGCCGGCGCGTCCGTCGAGCGTGTCGTTGCCGTCCCCGCCGGAGAGCACGTCCCCGCCGGCCGACCCCAGGAGCGTGTCGTTGCCGGACCCGCCCAGCGCCCGCTCGACGTCCGCCTCGACGTCGTCGCGCGCCCCGGCCGGGCCGTCGGCGGCGTTGCCGCTCGCGCCGTCGACGCCGCCCAGCTCCACACGCACCGCGGTCGTGCGGGCCCGGTAGTCGGCGGCGTCGCTGCCGCCGCCGCCCGCGAGGACGTCGGCGCCGATGCCGCCGTCGAGGACGTCGTCGCCGCCGCCGCCGGCCAGGCGGTTGACCGCGCCCGAGCCGGTGAGCGTGTCGGAGCCCGTCCCGCCATCGATGTTCTCGACGGTGGCCGCGACCGTGTCACGGGCGCCCGCCGTCGGGCCGTCGTCGCCGTTGCCGCTGGTCGGCGTGCCGTCGAGCTTCACCGTCACCGGGAACGGTCGCGTCGCGTAGCTCACGGTGTCCGTGCCGTCGCCGCCGTCGATCTCGTCGGGACCCGAGCCGCCGTCGAGGGTGTCCGCGCCGCCGAGGCCCTGGAGCAGCTCGGCGTCCGTCCGGTTCGCGCCGAACAGCTGGTCGTCGCCCGAGCCGCCGCGGACGCCCTCGGTCGTGCCGTCGAGCGAGTCGCGCGCGCCGGAGGCGCCATCGAGCTCCGTGCCGGACTGACCGGCGGTGTTGAGTCGCGCGACGACCGTGCCGGTGCGCAGCGCGTAGGTGGCGACGTCGCGCGCGCCCTCGCCGCCCACCAGCGCGTCCGCGCCCGCGCCGCCGTCCATGGTGTCGTTGCCGCCGCGGCCCTCGAGGCGGTTCGCGGCGCTGTCGCCCGTGAGGACGTCGTCGGCCGAGCCGCCGCGGACGTCCTCGATCGTCTCGAGCGAGTCGCGTGTGCCGGCCGCGCCGTCGTCGGCGTTGCCGCTGGCGCCCGCGACGCCCAGCCGGACGCTGAGCGGAGCGGTCCGCGCGCTGTAGTCGGCGACGTCCGCGCCGCCTTCGCCGCCGTCGAGCGTGTCGTTGCCCCCCGCGCCGTCGAGCACGTCGTTGCCGCCGAGGCCCTGCAGCGTCTGGGCGCCCGCGGCACCGATCAGGGTGTCGACCAGCGGTGTGCCGCGGACGACCTCGACGTCGCCGGTGATCGTGTCGCGCGCGTTCGCCGGGCCGTCGTTCGCGTTGCCCGACGCGGCGGCGGCGCCGGCGGTCGCGGTGACCCCCGTCGCGCGGTTCTCGTAGGTCGCGACATCGCGGTCCGGGCCGCCCTGCAGCGTGTCGGCGCCGAACGCGCCGTCGAGCGTGTCGTCGCCGCCGTTGCCGGTCAGCGTGTTGGGCCCGGACGAGCCGGTCAGGCGGTCGCCCGCGCTGCCGCCGGCGAGCTTCTCGATGTCGGTGGCGAAGTTGTCGCTCTCGCCCGCTTCGCCGTTGCCGCTGGGCGTGGAGAGCGTCGCGGTGATCGGGACGCCGCGGTCCGAGTAGGAGGCGGTGTCGCTGCCCCCCTCACCGACGAGGACGTCGCTGCCGGGGCCGCTGGTGAGCACGTCGTCCTGGGAGCCGCCCTCGAGCCGGTCGGCGCCACCGAGCGCGGCAAGGGTGTCGTTGCCGTTGCCGCCGCGCAGCAGGTTCGGCCCGTCCGTCCCTGTCAGGGTGTCGTCCCCGCCGCCGCCGACGAGGTCTTCGACGTCCGCCGCGATGTCGTCGCGAGCGCCCGCGGAGCCGTCGTCGGCGTTGCCGCTGACGTCGTTGGTGGCGAGGCGCGCGGTGACCGCCGTGGTGCGGTCGTCGTAGCTCGCGGCGTCGTGGATGCCGGTGCCGCCGTTCATGGCGTCGGCGCCGGGGCCGCCGACGAGCGTGTCGTCGGCGGAGGAGCCGTTCAGCGCGTCCCCGCCGGCGCCGCCTTCGAGCCGGTTCTCCGCGTTGTCCCCCGTCAGCGTGTCAGCCGCCGATCCGCCGCGCAGGTTCTCGATCGAGGTGAACCGGTCGCGGGCGCCCGCGGCGCCGTCGCTTCCGTTGCCGTTGGTGAACGCGCTGGTCGAGCCGCTGGCGCCCGCGACCACCGCGGTGCCGCGCGTCGCGTAGCTCGCGGTGTCCGCGCCGAGGTCGCCGAAGAGGTCGTCGCTGCCGCCCGCGCCATCGAGAACGTCGTCGCCCGGGCCGCCGCGCAGGACGTTGACGCCGGTCGTGCCCTTCGCGACCGCCGAGGTGCCGCCGAGCGTGTCGGGACCCCCGCCGCCCGTGGCGTTCTCCATGTCGGCGAGGGTGTCGCGGTTGCCGGGCGCGCCGTCGAGCGGGCCGCCGTGCACGGCGCCCGTGGCGGCGAGGTTGACGACGACGGCCTCGTTCCGGGTCGCGTAGCTGGCCGTATCGAGGCCGCCGTTGCCGTCCATGATGTCGTGGCCTGGCCCGCCGTCGAGGGCGTTCGGCCCGCTGTTGCCCGTCAGCGTGTCGTCGCCGTTGCCGCCGACGAAGTTCTCGACGTCGGCCAGGAAGGTGTCGCGCATTCCGAGTCCGCCGTCGCTCGGCCCGCCCGAGGTCCCGGCGCCGTGGGCGAGGGTGACCGCCTCGGCGCGGCCCGCGTAGCTCACCGTGTCGGTGCCGTCGTTCCCCTCGACGGTGTCGGACCCCTCGCGCGGCTCGATGAGGTCGTCGCCGGCGTTGCCGACGAGCGAGTTGCGGTCGGCATCGCCGATCAGATGGTCGGCGTTGTTGCCGCCCTGGAGGTTCTCGATGTCGGCGGCGATGTCGTCGCCCGGCCCTGTGAGCCGGTCGATCGCCTGCCCGCTGACCGGGCCGCCGCCGATGTGTGCGAGGACGCCGCGGTTGAGGTGGGTTCCGTCGTAGACGTCCGGCAGGTAGCTCACGGTGTCGGTGCCACTGCCGCCGATGAAGGTGTCCGACCCTGCGCCGCCCACGAACCGGTTGTTGAACACGGTGCCGACCAGCGTGTCGTTGCCGCCGCCGCCGTATCCCGCCTCGATGTTGCGCAGCCGATCCCTGTTGCCGGAGACGCCGTCGGCGTTCGTCTCGCGGTCACCGCTGTTGTCGGCGCCGTTGAGGTCGATCAGCACGTCGTTGAGCCGGCCGGTGTAGAGCACCGTGTCGGTCCCGGGGCCGGCGTCGAGGTCGTCGTTGTCGAGCTCGCCGTCGACCACGTCGTTCTGGCTCTGCGTGGAATCGAATTCGTCCGCCCCGCGGCCCAGGAAGCAGACGTCGCAGCGGAGGCTGTCGGTGACCGACAGCCGGTCGGCGCCGCCCAGGAGGTCGGTCCGCAGGACGGACTGACGGGTGCAGTGCACGATCGTGGCGGACTCCGCCGCGCAGTTGGTGCCGGGCGTCACGCCGGCGCCGGAGAACACGCGCACGCGCCCGGGGAACGGGCTGCTGGACGCCGAGGGGTTGACGGAGACCACCTCGCTGAATTCCGTCCCGACGACGACGACCGCGCCGTTGGACACGCGCGCCTGGACGGTCGCTTCGGCGGCGGGCGCAGCGACGAGCAACGCCATGGTGGTCGCCAGCAGGGTACGTCGCAGCATGAGCGTTCCCTTCGTGCAGACGCGCGTAGGTGGACCGGCCCGCGTCCTGTGAACTCACAACGGGCCGCGGGCACCCGAACCGCCGCGGCTCGGTCCGAATTCGGGCCTCGGCGACTCAGAGCCGGAGGTCGCGTCCTTCGTCGGCTCCTCGGGCGGCGGACCGCGGACTACCGGGCCGGCGTGCGGGTCGTCATCACGGCGCCCGCGCCGCTGGACAGCACCCGGCGGGTGAGCCGCGGGAGAACGAGGCGCGAGCCGGCCGCGAGCGCGTACGGCCGCGGGACGTAGCGCTCGGGGCGGCCGCCGGGGCCGGCGTCGACGATCGCCTCGGCGGCCTTCTCGGGCGTCGAGACGATCCAGCGCGTCCAGGGCTTGGCCCGCAGCTCCTCGGCGGGGAAGCCCTCGGTGGCGATGAAGCCGGGGAGCACCATCCCGACGTGGACGCCGTGCGGCCGCTCCTCGAGATACAGGGCGTCGGTCCAGCCGGCCAGCGCGAACTTGCTCGCCGAGTACGCGCCGGCGCCGGCGCGGGCGACGCGGCTGGCGGTGCTCGCCACGTTGACGATCGCGCTGGGGCGCGAGGCGCGCAGCAGGGGCAGCAGCGCCTCGGTGAGCCGGACGACGGCGTCGAAGTTCAGCTCCATCGTCCGCCGCACGTTGGCGTAGCCGCCCTCCGCGAAGGTCGCGCGCTGCGACGCGCCCGCGTTGTTGACCAGCAGCGTCAGGCGGCCGTGGTGCTCTTCGACGTGCGCGCGGATCCGAGCCGGCGCGTCCTCGGCGGTGAGATCGGCGGCGAGGAAGGTCGCGCGGCCGGGGCCGAGCTCGGCGGCCAGGGACCTGAGCCGGTCCTCGCGCCGCGCGACCAGGACCAGACGGGCGTCCGGCTCGCGGGCGAGGCGGCGCGCGGTGGCCTCGCCGATGCCGCTCGACGCTCCGGTGATGACGGCGATCAGGCTCATGGTGCGAGCTGGATCGTACGGTCCAGCGCGACGGCGTCGAGCAGCTGGCGGTCGTGCGTGACCAGCAGCAGTGTGCCGTCGTAGGCGTTCAGCGCGGTCTCCAGCTGCTCGATGGCCGGGAGGTCGAGGTGGTTCGTCGGCTCGTCGAGCACGAGCCAGTTGGCGCCCGAGGCCATCAGCAGCGCCAGGCTCGCCCGCGTGCGCTCGCCCGGCGAGAGGCTGTGCGCCGGCCGCCCCACCGCGTCCTGCTCGAGGCCGAACTTGGCCAGCAGCGAGCGGGCGTCCTGCTGGGGAAGGCCGCTCTGGGCGACGAACGCGTCGAGCAGGCGGTCGGAGCCCTCGAAGCCCAGGCGCGCCTGGTCGAGCATGCCGAGCCGGACGCCCGGCCCGATCCAGCGCTCGCCCGAGGCGGGCTCCAGGCGGCCGATGAGCGCGTCGACCAGCGTCGTCTTCCCGCTGCCGTTGGGGCCCACGAGCGCGACCCGCTCCCCCCACGCCAGCTCGACGTCGAGCGGGCCGAGGACGAACGTCCCGCGCTTGAGCGTGGCGTGCTCGAGCCGCACCGTCACGTCCCCCGATCGCTCGCCGCCGCCGAAGCGCAGCTGCAGCTCCCAGCGCCGCCACGGCTTGTCGACGGTCTCCAGCCGGTCGATCGCCTTCTCGGTCGCGCGGACCTTCGAGGCCTGCTTCTCCGAGCGCTCCGACCGCTTGGAGCGGCCGATCTTGTCCGGGTCGTTGGCGGCCGACGCCTTGGCCTTGCGCACGCCGGTCTCCGACCACTGGCGCTGACGGTTCGCGCGCGTGGTCAGTCGGTCGCGCTGCGAGGAGTAGGTCTCGTAGCGCTCCTCGGCGTGGCGCGCCGCGGTGGCGCGCAGCTCCAGGTAGCCCGCCCAGCCGCCGCCGTACTCCGTCGCCGTGTGCTCGATCTCGTCGATCTCCAGGACGCGGGTGACGGTCCGCTCCAGGAACGCCCGGTCGTGGGAGACGATCACCGCGCCGCCGGGCCGCTCGGCGACGAAGCGCTCCAGCCGCGCGAGGCCGTCGAAGTCGAGGTCGTTGGTCGGCTCGTCGAGGAGCAGGACGTCGAAGCGCGAGAGCAGGATCGCCGCCAGCGAGGCCCGCGCCGCCTGCCCGCCCGACAGCGCCGTGGTGTCGAGGTCGAGCACGCCGGTGTCCAGGCCCAGGTCGCGCAGGACCGTCTGCGCCCGCTGCTCGAAGTCGGCGCCGCCCAGGGCGAGCCACGTCTCGAAGGCCTCGGCGTAGTCGTCGGCCGCGGTGGGCGGCGCCGGCTCCGCGGCGAGGTCGTTCGTCGCGGCGTGCAGCGCGGCCTCGGCGGCGGCGACGCCGGTGCGGCGGGCGAGGTACTCCTGGACCCGCTCCCCCGGCGCCCGGTCGGGCTCCTGCGGCAGGTAGCCGGCCGTGCCCGCCGTCAGCGTCACCGTCCCGCGGTCGGGCGGATCGACCCGGGCCAGGAGCCGCAGCAGCGTCGACTTCCCCGCGCCGTTGGGCCCGACGACGCCCAGCACGTCCCCGGGCGCGACGGTGACCGAGACGCCGGCCAGGATCGTCTGGGCGCCGTGGGCCTTGTGGAGCTCGTGGGCGATCAGGGTCCCGGCCATGGTCACCACGCCGCGACGGCGTAGTCCTTGAGGAAGACGCCGTGGACGTCCTCGCCGGCCTCGCCGCGGACGATCGGGTCGTAGACGCGCGCGGCGCCGTCTTCGAGGTCGAGCGGAGCGTGGAAGCCCTCGCCGGCGAGCCGGAGCTTCGTCGGGTGAGGCCGCTCGTCGGTGATCCACCCGGTGTCGACGCTCGTCATCAGGATCCCGTCCGCGGCCAGCAGCTCGCTCGCGCTCGTGCGGGTCAGCATGTTCAGCGCGGCCTTCGCCATGTTCGTGTGCGGGTGGCCCGGCCCCTTGTACCCGCGACCGAACTGCCCCTCCATGGCCGAGACGTTGACGACGTAGGTGCGGCGGGCCGGCGATGCCGCGAGCGCCGCGCGCAGGCGGGAGACGAGGATGAACGGCGCGGTCTGGTTGCAGAGCTGCACCTCGAGCAGCTCGACGGGGTCCACCTCGTCCACCACCTGGCTCCACGAGTTGTGGGGCTGGAGGTCGGGGACCAGGCCGCCCGCGTCGATCTCCGCCGTGCCGGCGGTCAGCGCGACGGCCGCGGAAGCCGCCGGCGGCGGCGGCGACCCGAGGACCGCGACCTCGGGAAGCGGGCCGGCCGGCAGCGGCGCGCGCTCACCCGCCGCGAGATGCGCGTAGGCCGCGGGCGAGCGGCGGACGGTCTGGGCGGCGTTGTTGATGAGGATGTCGAGCGGCCCGCACGCGGCCACGTCGTCGGCGAGGGCGACGACCTGCCCCGGATCGCGGAGGTCGATGCCGACCACCCGCAGGCGGTGCAGCCAGTCGGCGCTGTCGTCCATCGCGGCGAAGCGCCGCGCCGCGTCGTGCGGGAAGCGCGTAGTGATCGTGGTGTCCGCACCGTCGCGCAAGAGCCGCAGGGCGATGTGCATCCCGATCTTCGCGCGGCCGCCCGTGAGCAGCGCGCGCCGCCCGCTGAGGTCGGTCCGGGCGCGCCGGCGCGCGTGGTTGCGCCCCGCGCAGGGCGGGCAGAGCTGGTGGTAGAAGGCGTCGACCTCCCGGTAGCGCTGCTTGCAGACGTAGCAGCTGCGCGCACGCCGCAGGGTGCCTGCGCCCGCGCCGCCGGAGACCCCGGAGGTGAGCGCCAGCCCGTTGGTCTCGTCGTCGATCCGCCCCGGTGCGCCCGTTGCCGTCGCGCCCGTGACCGCCAGGTCGTTCGCGCGCGTCGCGGCGCGCCGCTCGGCACGCCGCTGCTGCTTGACCGCCTTGAAGAGCCCGCCGACGGCCCGCCGCACGGCGACGGCGTCGGGGTGCTCCGGCGCCAGACGCTCGATCTCGGCGAGGACGCCGAGCGCGACGGCGAGGCGGTCGGGCTCGATCCGGTCCATCGCTCAGGCCGCGAGGGCGCGCTCGGCGAGCGCGAGGATCCCCTCGCGGCTGCCGGCCGAGGCGTAGAAGCGCGCGCCGTGACAGAAGATCGCGTCCGGCACGCCGGTGACCTCGGCGAGCTCCGCACCGCTGCGCCCCGCCCATTCGGCGGGGAGGTCGCGGCGGTTGGCGAAGCTGCCGAGCGCCGACGGCACGGCCTGCAGCCCCCAGCCGTCGGACTTCGGGTACATGACGTACAGCGCCTCCGGAGCGAGGGTCACGACCGGCTCGCGCCACGGCATGTTGCGGTCGAGCTCGACGATCCGCGGGTCCGTCGCCCGGTCGATCGCCGCCTTGACGAGCCCGAGGGCACGACGGAAGGCGGCCGCGCCGGCGATCTCGCGCTCGAGGATCTGCCGGGCGAGCGCGACGGCCGCCTCGAAGCGCCGGTCCTCCGCGTCCGGCGCGTCCTCCTCGTCCCAGGCGGCGTTCATCGCGGCGATGACGCCGCTGATGCTCATCGGCCGCACGTCGCCGACGAGCGACTGCACGATCGTCTGGCCGGTGTCGTTGGCGTCGATCCCCTGCACGAGGCGCTCGTCGATCGCCGCGGCCGCCCCCGGGTCGCCCGCGAGCGCCTCGCCGTGGTGGCGCCACACGAGGCCGAAGCTCGCGTACCGGATCCCGTTGGGGCGCTCCCCCGCGCCGCCCTTCTGGTGATGGTCGAAGTCGCCGGTGCCCGGATCCGAGCGCCCGCCGACGTCGACGCGGAGGTCGGCCTGCACGAGTGTGGCCTCGTCCCGGGTGCGCACGACCTCGAACGGGCCGTGCGCGAGCCGCAGCGCCGCGATCGCGAAGACCTCGTCGGCGTGGAAGTTGCCCGGATGGGTGGCGACGCGCACCTGCGGAGCCTAACGCGGGCATCCTCGCAACAGTCGGCGCCACGCTCCGTTTGAGCCACATGAGAACGCGAATCGCCGGCGTCTTCGCTGCGGCCTGCCTGGCCGTCCCCGCCACGGCCGCCGCCCAGCATCCCGGGTCGCTCGACCCGGCCTTCGGCACCGGCGGCCGGGCGGGGACGCCGATCGCCAACGGGGGGTACTCCGGGAGCGTCGCGCGGACGCCCGACGGGCACTACTTCGCCGGCGGCGCCGTCAAGGACCAGGAGTGGCGCTACGCGTTCGGCATCGCCCGCTTCGACGCAAACGGCGCGCCAGACCAGGCCTTCGGCGATCACGGCACGGTGCTGTTGCAGCTCGGCGAGAGCTCCTTCACGCGGTCGGACGCGGTGTCGGTGATCGCCCAGCCCGACGGCGGCGTGATCGCGGTCGGCAGTGCCACACGGCTGCGCGACGGCGCGCCCGAGTCCGCGGTCGCCGCGGTGCGCCTCGACCGCACCGGGAGGACCCTCTGGCAGGCCTTCCATCAAGTGGCGCGGCCGAAAGCCAACGGCGCGTTCGCGACCGGCGCGGCCGCGCAGCCCGACGGCAAGATCGTCGTCGTCCTGCAGGCGTCGGTCGAGACCCTGAACTACAACGTCGGCCTCCTGAGGATCAACCCGGAGGACGGCTCGCTCGACCGCGCGTTCGGCGGAACGGGCTACGTGCACGAGCAGCGTGACCACACCGACGGCCGGGACGCCGAGGTCGGCGACATGGTGCTGACGCGGTCGGGCACGATCGTCGTGGCGGGCGCCGTCGGCAGGCCCTGCGGCCACAACCGCTGCTACGAGCCGCTGCTACAGGCATGGACGCCCGACGGCCGGCAGGTCCCAGGCTTCGGCGCCGGCGATGTCGGGCTGGACCTGATCGACGAGGTCGCCGAGGCGCCGGACGGCTCGATCTACGCCTACGGCGCAACGCCTCAGGGCCGCGGCAACCCGTACGGGACTCGCGTCGGCATCGTGCGGTACACGCCGGGCGGTCAGCTCGACGCCGCCTTCGGGCTGAAGGTCTTCGCGCCGCCGCCCGGCTTCGAGGACAGCGGGGTCGGCGGACTTACGTTCCAACCCGACGGCCGGCTGCTCGTCGGCCTCCTGGGCATACGAGGCCGCCTGGTGCGCCTGCTGCCTGACGGCACCCGCGACGAGTCCTTCGGCTACGGCGGTGTCGGGAGCGCCGGCGTCCGGCTGCTCGGCGACGCCGACCCGCTGCTCCAGGACGACGGGCGCATCGTCACCGTGGGCACCCCGGAGCAGGACCCGCCGCCGTGTACGCCGGACGGGTGCGGGTATCTGGATCCGATCAACGAGTTCGCGCTCGGGCGGGTGCTTGGCGGGACGGCGCTCGGTCAGCTGTCGCTGGAAGGGTCCGCGCCGGTGCGGCGGCGGGTCGCGCGGCTGCGGCTGACCTGCACGGCGCGTGGCGCGAGCGACTGCGCCGGAGAGCTGAAGCTGCAGGCGCGCCGGCGCCGCAGCGGGCACCGCGCGACCTTCGGCCACGCCGGCTTCCGGATCCCGGCCGGCGAGAGCGCCAAGGTGCGCGTCTCGCTCGACCGGGGAGCGCTGCGGCGGCTGCGGCGGGCGTCACGGCGGCGGATGGTCGTCCGGGTGCGGATCCTCGACGCCGCGGGGGCGGCGCGCGTGGATCGCCTGCAGCTGATCGCCCGCGGGTCGCTGCGCTGAGCCAGGGCGCCCGAGCCCGGGACCGGCCGGCGAAGACGGGCAGGACCGCATCCCTGGGAAGCGCGCTCGTCGGCGCGGTCGCGCTGATCGTCCAGTCGCGGATCACGCCGTCTCGACCAGTCCGTAGCCTCCGCGGACCGTGACCGTCACCGTGCACGACGTCGCGCCGGGGCTCTGGCTGTGGCGCCAGCCGCATCCCGCGTGGACGGAGGGCGACGACTGGGAGCCCGAGGTCGCCTCGTTCGCCGTCGTCTCGCGCGGCGTCTCGATCGTGCTCGACCCGCTCGCCCCGCCGCCCGGCGCCCGCGAGGTCTGGGAGCGGATCGAGGCCCGTCCGCCCGAGGCGATCGTGGTCCTCAAGCCCGATCACATCCGCGACGTCGACCTCTTCGTCCGCTGGTACGGCGCCGAGGCGTACGGGCCGCAGCTGTACTGGCGCGACGGCGTGCCCAGGACCGAGCTGCGACTCGTGCGTCCCGGTGATGAGCTGCCCGGCGGGTTGCAGGCACACGACGACGGCCGCCTCACCCTGGAGACGCCCCTCTACCTGCCGGAGCAGCGCGCCCTGGTCTTCGCGGACGGCCTGACCGCGCCGGGCGGCACGCTGCGCGCGTGGGCGACCCCGTGGCACGAGGAGCGGACGCTGCCGGCGCTGCGGGCGCTCCTGGCGCTCGACTTCGAGCACGTTCTCGTGTCCCACGGCGAGCCGGTCCATGACCGCGAGGCGTTCGTGGCCGCGCTCGGGCGCGAGCCGTGGTCGGACTGGCACGGCGCCTGAGGCCATCCGCTTGACGCTGACGGCCAGAGCCGGGCTCTGCGAGGACGACGACGAGCTGCGCGGAGCGCTGCGCCGGATCCTCGAGGCCGACGGCTTCGCGGTCACGGTGACGGCGACGGGCAGCGATGCCGTCCGCCGCTTCGCCGCGTCCCCGCCCGATGTCCTGGTCCTCGACATCGGCCTCCCGGACGCCGACGGCCGTGACGTCTGCCAGGCGCTGCGCGCGCAGGGTGTGGCCTGCCCCGTCCTGTTCCTCACCGCCCGGGACGCCCTGCCGGATCGCCTCAGCGGCTTTCACGCCGGCGGCGACGACTACCTGACCAAGCCGTTCGCCGCACAGGAGCTCCTGGTGCGCCTGCGCAGCCTCCTCCGGCGCGTGCCCGCGGCGACCGGTGCACCCGTTCCAAACGGCGTCGTGCTCGACCCGGCCACCCACGCGGTGGTCGTCGAGGGCGAGCGCGTGCCGCTGACGCCGACGGAGTTCCGCCTGTTCGCCGCGCTGGTAGCCCGCCCGGGGGAGGTGCTGCGCCGCCGGGACCTGATCGCCGCGGCGTGGCCCGACGGCGCCATCGTCCACGACAACACGCTGGACGCGTACCTGGCCCGCATCCGGCGCAAGCTCCGCCGAGGCGGACGCGCGGATCCGATCGAGACCGTGCGCGGCGTCGGCTATCGAGTCCGGTGACGTTCCGCGCGCGCCTGCTGGTGGCGGCAATGGTGACGCTGGCGGTCGGGGTGGGCGCGCTGGCGGTCATCGGCAACGTCCTGCTGGCCGTCCGCGTGCGCGCAGAGACCTCCGACCTGCTGCGCACCCGCGCCGACAGCCTGGCCGCGACGCTCGTCTTCCGCGCCGGGCGGGTCGAGGTGCGCGACAATCCGAACGACGCCGCGCTCGACCGCGACGCCTGGGTGCTCGACGGCGACCGCGTCATCGAGCGGCCGCCGGGCGTCGGCCCGGACGTCGACCGGCGGGCGGTCGCGCTGGGCCGGCGCGGGGTGAGCCGCGAAGCCGACGCCGGCCACGACGTCCGCCTGCGCGCCCAGCCGGTGCGCGGCGCGGACGGGGCGGCGGTGGGCGCGGTCGTCGTCGGCGTGTCGGAGGAGTCCGTCGAACGGCTCCGCGAGGAGGTGGTGCTCGGGTCGGCGATCCTCGGCGTACTGATCCTGGCGGCCGGAGCGCTCGCTCTGCGCAGCGCGATCTCCGGCGCCCTTCGCCCGGTGATGCAGATGACGGCGGCGGCGGAGGACTGGGGCGCGCACGATCTCGAACGGCGCTTCGACCTCGGCGAGCCGCGCGACGAGCTCACCCGGCTCGCCGCCACGCTGGACGGCCTGCTGACCCGGATCGCGGCCTCGCGCCGTCACGAGCAGCGGTTCGCCGGCGACGTCGCACACGAGCTGCGGACGCCGCTGGCGACGCTGCGCGCGCAGGCCGAGCTCGGCCTGCGCTCGGAGCAGGAGCCCGAGCGCCGCCGCAGCTTGGAACGCGTCCTGGCCGAGACCGAACGGCTGTCGGCGACGGTCGACACGCTCCTGGAGGTCGGTCGCCGCGAGCTCGACCCCGCCGCCTACGCGGTCGACCTCGCGTCCATCGCCGGCGAGGTCGAGGGCGCCGAGGTGGCGGTGCCGGCGGGGCTGCCCCTCGCCGAGGGCGAGCCCGACGTCATCCGCCGCGCCCTCGCGCCCCTTGTCGACAACGCCCGCCGCCATGCCCGTACGGCCGTGCGGCTCGAGCTCGACACCGGCCCCGGCTGCGTGTGGATTGCCGTCCGCGACGACGGCCCGGGCGTCGATCCCGCCGTCGGCGAACGCGTATTCGAGCCCGGGGTCCGCGGTGCGGGGGAGACGGGCGACGGCGTCGGGCTCGGCCTCCCGCTCGCCCGTCGCCTGGCGCGTTCGTGCGGCGGGGACGTCCGCATCGGCGACGGGCCGGGCGGGTGCTTCGTCCTGGAGCTTCCCGCGGTCCGCTGAGCTGAGCGGCAGTCAGGCGGCTGCAAGGTTGCTCGAGGCAAGGTGCGCCGATGCCCACCACCGTCGCGCCTCCACCGCCCAGATCGTTCGGCCGGGAGCTGCTCAACAAGGTCCCGGAAGTCACGGTCTTCTTCTGGTTGATCAAGATCATGTGCACGACGGTCGGCGAGACCGCTGCCGACTACGTCAACGACACGCTGGGCTTCGGCCTCACCAACACCTCCTATGCGGCCGGCGCGCTGCTCGCGGTGCTGCTGCTCGTCCAGCTGCGCCTGCGCCGGTACGTCCCTGTCGCCTACTGGGCCGTGGTGGTCGTGATCAGCGTCTTCGGCACGCTCATCACGGACAACCTCACCGACAAGGCCGGCGTCGCGCTGACGCTCACCACGCCGGTGTTCGCCGTGCTGCTCGCGGTGGTGTTCGCCGTCTGGTACGCCCAGGAGCGGACACTGTCCATCCACAGCATCGTCACGCA
>DASVQH010000116.1:0-8079 GCA_036389195.1 Solirubrobacteraceae bacterium | reverse complement strand
CCTGGTTGAGGACGACGACCATGCTGTTGCGGTGGCCGCTCAGCCGCCGCAGGTAGCCGTCGTGCAGCGCCGCGTCGGCGTACTTCTGCGGGTCGACGACCCAGACGAGCAGGTCGACGAGCTCGATCACCCGCTCGGCCTCCAGCCGGTGGGCCTCGCGGACGGAGTCGTAGTCCGGGAGGTCGAGCAGGACGGTCGCAGGTCCGCCGCCGGCGCCGTCGAGGACGTGGCGCGTCCCCACGCCGAGCCACTCCAGCAGGGCCGGGTCGACGTCGCCGCGCACCGCGGCGGCGACGCTCGAGGTCGTCGGCCGGCGGACGGCCACCCGCGCGAGCTCCGCGCCGGTGAGCGCGTTGAAGAGCGAGGACTTGCCCGCGCCGGTCGGCCCGGCCAGCGCGACCACCGTGGTCTCGACGCCCAGGCCGAGGCGCGCCCCCGCGCGCGCGACGACGGCGCGCGCCGCGCCGACGGCCTCGTCGTCGAGCCGGCCCTCGGCGAGGTCGGCGGCGCGCGCGAGCGCTTCGAGCCGTGCGTCGAGGTCGCGGCTCACCGCGCGCGCCGGACCTCTGCCAGCGCGGCGCGCACGGCGTCCGCCCGCCCGGCGGCGGGCGCGGCCGGCTTGAGCAGCGCGCCGAAGCGCGCCGCCTCCTCACCCAGCAGCCGCTCGACCCGCTCGAGCAGGTCGCTGCGCGCGCGGGCGGCGAGCGAGCGGACCGCCTGGTCGCCGAAGATCGCCTCCAGGACCTTCTGGCCGACCGCCGAGGTCCCGCCCGCCACGGCCACCTCCGCGCCCGTGAGCCCGCCGGTCTGGATGAAGACGGCGAGCATCACGGTCAGCCCCGCGCCGTTGATCCCCAGGGAAGCCAGCCGGGCCGAGCTGCGCTTGTCCGCGCCCTCGGCGCGCACCAGCTCGAAGACGGCGCCCTGCCAGGCGCGCACCTCCTCGCGGGTCGCCGGCAGCAGGTCCGCCGAGGCGGCGTCGAGCCGCGGCGCGTCGGCCAGCAGCGCGCGGCCCGGCGGCTGCGCCCGCCACGCCGCCGCCGCCTGCTCGGCCGCGCGGTCGGCGGCCGCGTGCACGAGCGCGTCGATGCTCGACTGCACCGCGGTGCGCAGCTCGGCTTCGGGCGCCGCCGTGCCCGTCACCAGCGAGCGCACGCGGTCGCGCAGCCAGCCGATCCGGCTCTCCAGCGCGCGCATGACGTCGCCCGTGCCGACGACGTCGTGCCAGCGCGCCAGCACCTCGCCGCGCAGCAGCGCGCCGCTCTGGACAGCGGTGTCGACCTCGTCGCGCCCGCGCTCGTAGGCGCGCTCGACGTCGTCGGCCAGCTGGTCGGCGGCCGCGGCCTGCTCGTCGACCGCGCGCGCCACCGCCTCGACGCGCCCCGGCAGCGAGTCCAGCGCCCCGCTGAGGGTCCGCTGGACGAGCCCGGCGCGGGCCTGGGCGTCGGCGCCGAGGCCGTCGAGCCAGCCGCGCACCGGCGCCAGCTCCGCGGGCGGCAGGCGCTCGTCCTGCAGCGCCGCCTCGCGGACCACCAGCAGCTCCGCGTCGGCCAGCCGCTGCTCGGCCAGCATCTCGCGCAGATGAGCGGCGACCTCGTCCTCGTTCCCGGGCGGCACGCGGTCGAGCACGAGGCACAGCGCGGTGCCGCGCTCGCGCGCCGCGTGCAGCAGGTCCCACGGGACGGCGTCGGCGTAGCGCGCCG
The DNA here is from genome assembly GCA_036389195.1 of Solirubrobacteraceae bacterium. Taxonomy (GTDB): domain Bacteria; phylum Actinomycetota; class Thermoleophilia; order Solirubrobacterales; family Solirubrobacteraceae; genus JACCYI01. The sequence goes on along the minus strand of DASVQH010000116.1, from coordinate 6,376 downwards.
CCGTGGTGACGAACAGCCAGGCGTCCGCGGCGGCCAGCAGCTGGCGGGCCAGCGAGCGGTTGGCTTCGACCACCGAGTCGATGTCGGGCGCGTCGAGCAGGGCCAAGCCCGGCAGGAGCGCGTCGGTCGGCACGAGCTGCAGCCCGCCGGGCGCGGCCTCCCCGCCGACGGTGCGCGGCATCCCGGGCAGCACGCGGTCGTCCTCGAACCACGGCACGTCGCCGGGCGAGCAGACGAGCACGGGCGCCCGCGTGGTGGGGCGCAGGACGCCGGAGCGGCTCACCGGCGCGCCGACCAGCGAGTTGACCAGCGTCGACTTCCCCGCGCCGGTCGAGCCGCCGACCACCATCAGCAGCGGCGCCTCCATCTGCTCCAGGCGCGGGACCACGTAGTCGTCGATCTGCGCGGCCAGCTCGTCGCGCAGGCCGCGCGCCCGGTCGGCACCGGCCACCTCGAGGCGCAGCTCGACCGCCCGCAGCTCGTCGCTGAGGCGGCGCAGGGCGGTGGGGAGCACGGCGTCCACGTCCCTCACCTTCCCGCAACGGGGCCTCGTCAGCGCGCCAGAGGGGTCAGACCCCTCGCTTCACGCGCTGAAGCAAGGGGTCTGACCCCTCGCTTCATTTGGTGAAGGAAGGGGTCTGACCCCTTACTTCAGTTCGTGTAGTGGCAGCGGCGCGCGGTAGTACGCCGCCGCGCTGCGCCAGAAGAGGCCGCCGTCCGTCTCCGCCGACGTGGTGCCCTCCGCTCCGCCGCCGAACAGCAGCGCGACGATGCCGGCGTCGCGCGCCTCGGCGAGGTGCTCGTCGCGCCGCTCGCCGAGCCACCACTCCACGCGGCTGTCGCGGTAGCGCTCCCAGGTGTCGGGCAGCGTCGAGTTGCCGAGCGGCACCTGCCAGAGCACGACCGGGCGCTTGGCGCGCCGCGTGAAGCCGGCGATGAACGCGGCGTGGCGGTGGAAGTCGCCCGCGTCCCACAGAGCGCCCGGGTTGCCGTTGACGTGCTCCTCGAAGCCGGCGTCGCGGTCGTCGACGTCGTTGAAGACCAGGTCGAAGCGCGCGTGCAGCGAGCGGTAGAAGCGCGCCGCCTTGCGCGCCAGCGCATCGACGCGCGCGGGCGAGGGATCGGAGTAGGTCGGGTCCTCGCCGGTCCCCCAGGTGCTCAGGTGGTAGGCGAGCGTCACCCGCGGGGCGATCCGGTCGCGCAGGCGCACCACGGCGCGCGCGAAGCCGCCGGCGTGGTTCGGGAGGCCGCGCAGCGCCGGATCGCCCGAGCGCGCGACGGCGGCGCGGACGCTGGACGCCCGCCCGCGCCGGGCCTTCTGCTCGACGTAGCCCCACAGGTCCGGCTCGACGTGCAGCACGACGCCCTCGTGCCGGCGCGCCTTGCGCAGCACGAGCCGCAGGTCGCGGAAGTACGCGCGCATCGTCCGCCGGTCGCGCAGGTTGGCCAGGTCGCGGTCGGGCTCCGAGCCGCCGCGCGCCGCCCGCGACGGCAGCAGCTGGTAGTAGGTGAAGACGCTGCGCAGCCCGGCGCGCTCGGACTCCTGGAGGTAGCGCGTCGCGAACGACCCGCCCGGGTTCCAGTGGCGCCAGCCGTTGGCGCCGTCGACGCCGCCGGTCAGGTACTGGTAGCGGAAGCCCAGCGGCGCCTGGCGGCGGATCGCCGCCGCGGTCCCGGGCTGGGAGGCCAGCCCGATCTCGAAGCGGTCGGGCCAGCCGCCCGGCAGCGGGACGGCGGCCGGCGCGGCGCCCGGCAGCAGGGCGCACGCGGCGAGCGCGGCGCCCATGAAGCTGACGAGCCGGCGGGTCAGCCCGCCGCCACCTTGATGGCGAGCTTGCCCGACGCCGTCGTCGCGGCCTCGGCGTCGCGGTAGCCGCCGACCTGGAGGTAGTACCTGCGGCCCGCGACGGCGTCGAAGCCGACGCTCGACTGGATGTTGCCGGCGGCGTTGTCGATGTCGTCGTTGCAGCCGACCTTGGTCAGCGCTCCGAGGCTCGTCCCCGAGTAGACGGCGACGACGGTGTCGTACGTGCTGCCGACCGTGCTGACGATCCGGCGGCCCGACGCGCCGGGCGTGAAGGTGAACCACATCGTCTTGCCCAGCGGCGAGCACGGGTTCAGGCTCTCACCCGTCTGCGTGGTCAGCCGGGCGGTGTCGATGCCGGTCCGCGTGTACGGCGCGACGAACGACTGCGCGGTCCCGAACGCGTCGCCCCGGGGGACGCCGCTCAGCGCGACGTTGAGCGTGCCGCTCGCCGGCGTGCCGGTCGTGCCCGTCTTGAAGCCGCCGACCTGCACGTAGTAGGTCTGGCCCGCGACGAGCGGGACCTGCAGGCGCGAGGTGACCACGCTGGTCGTCGCGTTGTTGTTGCAGCCGACCAGGGTCAGACCGCCGAGGGTCGTCCCCCTGTAGATGGCCATGACCGTGTTGAACGTCGAGCCGGCGGTGGTCGCGTCGAACGCCATGTCGACGTTCGGCACGTACTTCAGCCACACGGTCTTGCCGTAGTTGACGGCGGTCGTCGTCCCGGCCGGCGTGCACGCCGTCTTCTCGCCGGTCTGCGTGGTCGCCGCCGCGGTGCTGACGCCGGTGCGCGAGAACGGCAGCGCGGCGGCGACCGCCGGCGTGCCGAACGCGTCGTTCGCCGGGACGGTGCCCCCGCCGGTGCCGGAGGCCGGCCCGGCCAGCTTGAAGGTCAGCGCGCCGGCCGCCGCGTCGGGGGCGGTGCCCTGGTAGCCGGCGACCTGGAAGTAGTACGTCTGGCCGCCGGTCACGGCGAGCGAGAGCTTGGACTGGCGGGCGGTTCCGTCGTCGTCGTTGCACGCCTTGTTGGCGAGCGTCCCGAGCGAGCCGCCCTGCCAGGCCGCCAGCACGGTGTCGAAGCCGCTGCCGGTCGTCTCCGCCGTCGCGGTGCCGCTCGTCGCGGGCGTGTACTTGAACCAGACCGTCTTGCCGTACTTCACGCTGGTCTGCGTGCCGGTCACGGTGCAGGTGGTCGGCTCGCCGGTCTCGGTCGTCGCGTTGGTCGTGTCGAGCGACTTGGTGAACGCGCCCGAGGTCACCGCGGTGGGCGAGGCGAAGGCGTTGCCGGCGAGCGGCGGCGTCGCGCCGCCCGCGGTCAGGCTGGCCGTCATGGTCGCGCCGCACGACGAGAAGCTGCCGGCCGACACGCCGGAAGCCGCCCCGCCGTAGAGGTTCGAGCTGGGCGTCGAGCTCGAGTTGAAGGACTTCCCGGCGCCGGCCCACACGTCGCCGGCCTCGAACGGGAAGTCGCGGTCGCCGTCGGCCTCCGCGAGCGCGATCATCCGATGGCCCTCGATCTTGTTGGGCGTGTACATGTCGCTCGCCTCGTCGATGTGCCAGATGGCCAGGCCGCAGCCGGGCAGCGCGCGATCGTAGGTCGTCGACACGGGCTGGCGGTTCTCGACCAGGAAGTACTCGCCGGTGCCGGTGGAGAAGTTCATGCTCCAGTCGATGCCGTTCGGGTTGGCGCGCAGCTGGCGGGCCACCGGGTTGGTGGCCGCCTGGGCGATCGAGGCGGTGGCGGTGCCGGTCTGCTCGGTCGGCGTGATCCAGCCCTGGTAGGCCTTCGACCAGGCGTCCGGGTGCGGCGGCGAGGCGCCCGGCCATTCGCCCGTCCCCGGCCGGTACAGCCAGCTGCCCGACGCCATGACGCTCCAGTAGCCGACGTTGCCGTAGGCCTTGGCCCCGTCCGGGTAGGTCGAGTAGTCGACGTCGTAGAGGTCGGGCCAGCCGAGGTCGTGGCCCATCTCGTGGGCCATGATGCCGAGCTGCGCCATGCGGGGGTTGGTGGTCCCCTCGTCGCAGTGCTTCTCGCCGAACATCGTGTACGACACGCCGGCCAGCACGCCGTCGACCGTCGGCGTGTAGTCGTAGGCGCCGTACTTGTGGCCCCACACGGACGGCTGCGCGCAGTTCGACGACGCCTCCCAGCCGGCCGGGATGACCGTGATGTGGAGCTCGTTGGAGTCGATCTGGCCGTTGCCGTTGGTGTCGTAGGACGCGAAGTTCACGAACGGGTTCGCCGCGACGACCGCGTCGCGGACGGTCTCCTGCGCGCGGTAGATCGTGTCGTTGGTGAGCTGGTTGACGTTCGGGTGGGTGCGGTTCAGCGAGAGCCAGCCCACCACGCCGTCGTTGGCCGTCCCGGAGGTCTCGGCGGCCGGGGCGATCGTCAGCTTGTTGAACGAGACCTGCTTGTAGTAGCTCGCCACGCTGTCGGTCGCGCCGAAGAAGCGCGCGTTCCAGTTCGCCGCCGTCGTGCCGAGCGACGGCTGGTCGGTGAACCGCACGAGGATGACCAGCGAGCGCTGGGTCCCGAGGTTGATCGGGTTGGGCGAGCCGGCGGGTCCGGGCTGCGTCGCGGCCGCCGCCGGGTCCGGGAGCGGCTCGCGCGTGTCGTCGCGCAGGCCGGGCGCGCCGCTCGGCGCATCGCGCCCGGGCCGCCGGCCGCTCGCCACGAGCCGGCCGCGCGCGTCCTTGCGGGCGTACTCCCAGTAGCCCGAGTCGCGGTCCTTGACCACCGTGTAGCCGCCCTTGGTCTGGTAGCCGTTCTCCCACTCGTCGCCGTAGAGATGCCCGCGGATGGCCGAGCCGTCGGGCTGCTCGAGCGTCTTGACGGCGTCCGGCTTGGCCGGGACGGCGCCGGCGGGGGCGGCGAGGAGCAGCAGCAGGCCGGCGACGGCGACGGCGAGGCGAGACAGGAGGCGCATGTCCCACTAACGGCCGCGAGGAGGCGGAACTTGTGACGCCGCCGACGGCGGGCAACCTCGCGGCAAGGCGGTGGCAAGGCGGGGTCGCGAGCTTTCTCCTCGCATCCCGACGCCCCGAAAGGACCCGCATGGCCACCATCGCCCATCCCTCTCTCGATCTCGACGCCCTGCGCGCCCGCTGCGCCGGCGCGGTGGTCGGCCCCCGCGAGGACGGCTACGACCAGGCCCGCCAGCCCTGGAACGTCGCCTACGACCAGCGCCCGGCCGCCGTCGCCTTCCCCGCCGACGCCGAGGACGTCGCCGCGATCATCGCCGCCGCTCGCGCGGCCGGCGCCCAGGTGGCGGTGCAGGGCACCGGGCATGCCGCGTACCAGCTCCGCGATCTTTCGAACGCGGTGCTGATCCGGACGACCGCGATGACCGGCGTGGAGATCGACCCGGTGGCCCGGCGGGCGCGCGTCGGCGCGGGCGTCCTGTGGCAGGACGTCACCCCGGCCGCCTCCGAGCACGGCCTGTCGGGGATCGCCGGCTCGGCCCCCGACGTCGGCGTGGTGGGCTACACGCTGGGCGGCGGCATCGGCTACCTGTCGCGCAAGCACGGGCTGGCCTGCAACCACGTCACCGCGATCGAGCTGGTCACCGCCGCGGGCGACCACCTCCGCTGCGACCCTGAGACGGAGCCCGAGCTGTTCTGGGCCCTGCGCGGCGGCAGCGGGCGCTTCGGCGTCATCACCGCGCTGGAGTTCGGCCTCGTCGCGGTCCCCGAGCTCTACGCCGGCGCGCTGTTCTGGCCGTGGGAGCGCTCGGCCGAGGTCCTGCGGCGCTGGCGCGAGCTGACCGCCGAGGCGCCGGACGAGCTGACGACGATGGCGCGGATCCTCCAGCTGCCGCCGATCCCCGAGGTCCCCGAGCCGCTGCGCGGCCGCGCGTGGGTCAACGTCCAGGGCGCGTACCTGGGCCCGGTGGAGGAAGGCGAGCGGCTGCTGGCCGGACTGCGCGAGCTCGGCCCGGAGATCGACATGTTCGCCCCGATGCCGCCGGCCGGCCTGATGCGGATCCACGGCGACCCCGAGGGCCCGACGCCCGGGTTCTGCGAGACGGCCATGCTGGACGCGCTGCCCGACGCGGCGCTCGACGCGCTCCTCGCCGCCGGCGGCCCGGGCTCGGGCTCGCCGCTCGTGGCCCTGGAGCTGCGCCACCTCGGCGGGGCGCTGGCGGAGGCGGCGGCGGACTGCGGGTCGCTCGGCCGCCTCGACGGCGCCTACCTCATGCACACCGTCGGGATGCCGGTGACGCCGGAGCTCGGCCAGGCGATCGTCACGGCCAACGCGCGGGTCGCCGCGGCCGTCGCGCCCTACGGCCGCGGCCGCGAGTACCTGAACTTCGCGTGCCGGCCGGTGGCCGCGGACACCGTCTACACGGCAGAGGACCTGCGGCGCCTGGAGGCGGCGCGGGCGATCGCCGACCCCGACGGGCTGTTCGTCACCGGCATCGCGGCCGACTAGCTGTAGTTCCTGAGGACGTTGTTCATCCGGGCCTCCTTGGAGGCTGGCGGTTGTCGAGGCCGTCAGTCCCAAGGAGGGCACCGGATGAAGCTGCACGCTAACGCGGCGTTGTCGTTGAGACAGCGCGAGCGGTTGGC
>DASVQH010000115.1:0-17844 GCA_036389195.1 Solirubrobacteraceae bacterium | reverse complement strand
GGCGCGGCGGGCGAGCACCGGCTCGTTCTGGCCGACGTCGCAGAAGGCGATCAGCTCCCACGGCTCGGCGCGGGCGCCGACCGCCGCCAGCGAGCCCAGCGACGCGTCGATCACCGCCGGGCAGTTCTGCGGGCGGGCCGTGAACGCGCGCGCGGCGCGGTCCAGCGCGCTCTGGGAGCGGGCCACCTGCAGCGGCGCGACCGCCAGCACCAGGCACCCCAGGCCGATCGCCACGCGCACGCTGCGCCCCGGGGCGGGCGGCCCGCCCGGCGCGACGCGACGGGCGAGCGCCAACCCGCCGAGCGCGAACACCCACGCGGTGACCGCCGGCAGCTCCCACATCCAGTCGATCCCCGCGTGCACCGCCCAGGCGAGCATCGCCGCGCCGATCACCGCGTCCAGCGAGCGGTCGCGCCCGCGCGAGCGCCGCTTGACGTCGCGGCGGGCGACCGCGGTCCCGACGATCACCCCGAGCGCGACGAGCAGCGCGGCGAACCCGACGAGCCCCAGGTCCGACAGCGTCTCGAGGTAGAGCGAGTGGCCGTCGGAGAGCTTGAGGTCGATGTCGCGGTGCTCGTACCACTCGTGGACGTAGGTCCCCGCGCCCGTCCCGGTCCACGGCTTGCGCTCGAAGGCGTCGCGGGCGACCTCCCAGTTGGAGAGGCGGCCGTTGTTGGCCGGATCGAGCAGGCGGTCGCGCTGGTCCTTCTCGACGATGAACTCCTTCGTCGTGAACCGGTCCCACTGCCGCTGCGCGTAGCCCGGGGCGCCGAGCGCAAGCGGGACCGCCACGACGGCCACGAGCGCCGCGGCCAGCGCCGCCCCCTTCACGGGCCGGCGCGCGCGCTCGGGCAGGGCGATGCGCCTGAGCGGGGCGTCGGCCCACAGCGCCAGGCCGAGCCGGAGGAAGAACGCGATCGCCGTGCAGAAGGCGACGCCGACGGCGACGTCGTGCCCCTGGGCGATCGCTTCCGGCGCGAGCCGCCGGCCGCTGCGGGCCAGCACGTCGGCGTCGTAGGAGATCAGCAGGGCGGCCGCGGTGGTGGGCACGACGGCCAGCGCGCCCGAGAGCAGCCCGCGCTCGCGGTAGAGCAGCAGGTAGGCGACGAGCCCGACTGCGAGCGCCAGGATCGCCCCGCGCGAGAAGGTGAAGAAGAGCGTCGAGGCGATCAGCGGCACCGCCGCCGCGCCCAGGGCGCGGATGACGCGCGGCTCGCGCAGCGAGCAGGCCAGGTGCAGCGCGAACAGCGCGCCGAGCGTGGCCAGCAGGCCCTGGCCGTTCCAGTAGGTGACCGGGTAGCCGAGCCGGCTCGCCGACGCGCCGGGTCGCGGCGCGATGAGGTCGGGCAGCACCCGGCTCGCCCAGCCGGCGGCGCAGGCGACGAAGATGGCCAGCACCAGCCCGCGGACCGCCAGCACCAGCCGGCGGCGGGTGAACGGCAGCGTCGCGCAGAAGACGAACGCGAAGAGGTAGAGCAGCGTCCGGTTGAACTCCAGCAGCGCGCGACCGGGCGCGTCCGACCAGGCGACGGAGACCAGGGTCCACACCGCGAGGGCGGCCAGCGCCGCGGCGGCGACGGCGATGGGCCCGCTGAGCGACGCGAACGGGCGCAGCGCCAGGGTCGTCCGAAGGGCCAGGAGGACGGCGAGGGCGCCCGCCGCCAGGCCGGTCGCGCCCGGGAAGAAGCCACCGGCGTTGAAGGCGAAGTAGAGGAGCAGCGCGGCGGGGACCAGCGCGCCCGCCTGGTCGAGCAGCTGCGCCGCCCGCGAGGGGGCGCGCGGGCCGGCCTGCTCGGGATCGGCGGGGTCGGGCGCGGCGGCGTCCGCCGGCAGCTCGATCGACTGGGCCATCCCCTCCACCTTGGCATGTCGGGCCGTCGGTTAGCCTCGGCGACCGCTCATGCCCGACGCCCCGCAGCCCATCCGCACCCTCGCGTCGCGCGAGGTCTACGCCAACCGCTGGATGCGCGTGCGCGAGGACGAGATCGAGTTCCCCGACGGCACCGCCGGGCGCTACGGCGTCGTCGACAAGGCCGACTTCGCGATCGTCATCCCCTGGGACGGCGAGCGCTTCCACCTCGTCACGCAGTACCGGTATCCCGTCGGGGAGCGGTGCCTGGAGTTCCCGCAGGGCGGCTCGGAGGGCGAGGCCGACCCGGCCGAGGTGGCCCGCCGCGAGCTCGAGGAGGAGACCGGCCTGCGCGCCGGCCGCCTGCGCCGCCTCGGGCGCCTGCACCACGCCGCCGGCTTCTGCTCGCAGTCCTTCCACGCCTTCGTCGCGGAGGACCTCGGGGCCGGCGAGCAGCGCCTGGAGCCGAGCGAGCAGGGCCTGGAGGTCGTGGCGCTGACGCGCGAGGAGCTGCACCGCGCGATCCTCGGCGGCGAGCTCCGCGACGGCCCGAGCGTCGCCGCGTACGGGCTCTTGCGTCTGGGGAAGTAGTTGGACCGTGCACCCAACCGTCGAAGCCGGTCCTCGGGGGCCTCGTCGTCTCCGAGCTCCGGCCGAGCTACCCCGCGGCGCCTACAGGGGACCGCTTAAGGCTGCTTCCTTCCGGACCTGACCTGGTTCACGGGCCTGCATCGCGCGGGACCCGACCCTCAACGCCCTTCAACGACGCGCTGATCCGAGGGCCGAACCCCTCAAGAGGGAATTCAGCCCCGCTAGAGCGGATTGCGGGTGCAGGGCACCGCTACCTCCCCGCCTAGCACGGTCCGGGCTGAACTCTAGCGCGCGGCGCGAGTCATTAGAATGGCGAGCCCCTGAGGGCGCGTAGCTCAGTGGGAGAGCGCTCGCTTCACACGCGAGAGGTCGCAGGTTCGAAACCCGCCGCGCCCATGTGACGAAGCCCCCGCTATGTCGGGGGTTTCGTCGTTCCCTCTCGCGTCGCATCGTGCGGGCGTTCGCCTGGAGGGTGAAGCAGCCACCGCTGCGCGACGACCGACGCATCGAACCGCAGGAGCGGCCGCGACCCGGAGCCGCTCCGGATGACCCCCAGCTGGTCGGCATGGGTTGGACCCGGCTGCGATCCACGGTGAAGCGCTCGGCGACGTCGATCGCAGTCAGAAGGCCCTCTTCCTCGGGCCTGCGGTCCACCTCGGGAACGGTCGTTGCTGAGGCGTCGTTCGATGAACCGGTCGCGCTGAGCGACCGCCTGGAGCGCCCGCGTCTCTCGTGGACGAAGGGACGTTGCGCGTGCCCGGCCTCGGCCGCGACTCGGGCCGGCTCACGGACAGCGTCCGCCTCACGGGTGCGAGCACGATTCAAGTCGACCGGGTCGTCCTTGTGCTGGAGCAGGTCCGGGTTCGTCTCGTTCGCCAGAGCGTTCATGCGCCAAGTCCTCGAGGGGTGTCGATCGTGGCGTTCCCCGCCCGACGAGCGGTTGACAAGTCCACCGAGCCCCAGGAGGGTGACGGCCATGAAGTACATGCTGCTGCTTTACAACGATCCTGAGACCTTCCCGGCGCCGGGCACGCCCGAGGGCGACGCCGCGAACGCGCGCTGGTTCCAGCTCACCGAGGAGATGGCGCAGGCCGGGGTCCTGGCCGGTGGCGAGGCCCTGCAGCCGCCGCAGACCGCCACCGTGCTGCGCGCGCCGAACGGCTCGGCCGTTCTCAGCGACGGCCCGTACGCCGAGACGAAGGAGTTCCTCGGCGGCTACTACGTCCTCGACGTGCCGGACTTCGACGCGGCGGCCGAGTGGGCGGCGAAGCTGCCGAACGCCGCCGCCGGCGCCACGGAGATCCGCCCCGTCGTGGAGTTCCCGCAGTCGTGACGGGGGCGGCCGCGGCGCTCGAGCGGGCCCACCGCGACGAGCGCGCGGCCGTGCTGGCCACGCTTGCACGGCACCTCGGCGGGAACCTGGACCTCGCCGAGGACGCCGTGCAGGACGCGTTCGCCGAGGCCGCGCGCGACTGGCCGCGCCGCGGTGTGCCCGAGCGTCCCGGGGCGTGGCTCACCGTCGCCGCGCGCCGCCGGGCGATCGACCGCATCCGGCGCGAGCGTGGCCTGACCGACCGGCTGGAGGCGCTCGTGCGGTTCGAGGACGACCACGACGAGGACGCGGACGAGACGGCGCTGCACGACGACCGCCTGCGCCTGATCTTCACGTGCTGTCACCCGGCGCTGTCCGTCGAGGGCCGCACCGCGCTCACGCTGCGCACGCTCGGCGGCCTGCAGGTGCCCGAGCTCGCCCGCGCGTTCCTGACGAGCGAGCCGGCGATGCAGCAGCGCATCGTCCGCGCCAAGCGCAAGATCGCCGCGGCCGGCATCCCGTACCGCATCCCGCCCGACGACCAGCTGCCCGAGCGCCTGGCCGGCGTGCTGCGCGTCGTCTACCTCATCTTCAACGAGGGCCACACCGCGACGGCGGGCGAGCGCCTGTTGCGGACCGAGCTGTGCGACGAGGCCGTGCGCCTCGCCCGCCTGCTCGCCGAGCTCATGCCCGACGACGCCGAGACGCTCGGCCTGCTGGCGCTCCTGCTCCTGACCGACGCGCGCCGCGCCGCGCGCACCGACCCGGCCGGCGCGATGGTCGCCTTGGGCGAGCAGGACCGCACGCGCTGGGACGCGCGGCGCATCGAGGACGGGGTGGCGGCGCTGGACCGCGCGCTGCGCCTGCGCCGCCCCGGCCCGTACCAGCTGCAGGCGGCGATCGCCGCGCTGCACGCTGGGGCGCCGTCGGTCGAGGCGACCGACTGGCCGCAGATCGCCGCGCTGTACCGCGCGCTGCACGCCTACGAGCCGTCGGCGGTCGTGACCGTCAACGGCGCGGTGGCCGTCGCGCTGGCCTGGGGACCGCAGGCCGGGCTCAGGATGCTCGCCCGCGCCGAGCGCGACGGGCGGCTGGAGGGCTACCAGCCGCTGCACGCCGCGCGGGCCGAGCTCCTGCGCCGCGCGGGCGACCTGCAGGCCGCCCGCGCGGCGTACGACCGCGCGATCGCGCTGAGCGCGAACGAGCGCGAGCGCGCAGAGCTCGAGCGCCGTGCGCTCGCCACCTGAGCTCGCCCCGCACGGTCGCGGTGCCGAGCGTCAGACCCTCTCGTCGCCGACCACGAGCGTGTCGCCCTCGACGCTGCGCTGCACGCCGGAGACGTCGAGCGTCACGTGGCCGTCGCGGTCTGCCACGCGGCACAGCGCCCGAGATCGCCCCCGATCGGGACGATCTCGGGCGCGCGGAGGACCGGCAGCTACGCGGGCTGCGCCCCGGCCCCGACCTCGCGCCCGCTCCCCGAGGGCTCGACGCGCAGGAGCCGGGCCGGCCGGCGCGGCAGCCACCAGTTCCACCGGCCGAGGAGGGCGACCGCGGCCGGCGCGAGGACGCCGCGGATGAGCGTGGCGTCGAGCAGGATCCCGCCGCCCAGCGCGGTCGCGAACATCTTCACCTCGGTGCCCGGCCCGGTGCTCATGGCGACGAAGGCCAGGCCGAGGATGAGCGCGGCGCTCGTGACGAGCCGCCCGGTGCGGCCGACGCCCTCGACGATCGCGGCCTCCGTCGAACCGGTGCGGTCGAAGGCCTCGCGCATCCGGCTGACGATGAAGACCTGGTAGTCCATCGAGATCCCGAACAGGAAGGCGAACACCACGATCGGCATCTCGACGTTGATGGAGCCCGTGGCGCCGATGCCCCAGATGGCGTCCGACCCGAAGCCGTGCTGCCACACGAGGACCATGAGGCCCCACGCGGCACCGACGGAGAGCAGGTTACCGTCTGTGTCCCAGCACCCAGCGGGTGAGCGCGGTCATCGCGGTGCGGGTGGGCTTGATGAGGGGGCTCGTGGGTTCCATGCGATCCATCGTCCTGGGAGCCCGCGGCGACGACCATCGGCCACGCGGCCACAGTTGCCTCGTTCTTTCGGCCGAGCCGAAGTCCGCACTTCCGGCCGGTGGCGCCGCCCTCGCGGGCGCTTTACCGTGACGCCGTGCGCACCAGCGCCCTCCGGTCGTTCCTCGCCGAGCCGCGAGCGCCGCACCCCCCTGGGCCGCTGCGGCGCGACTGGGTGCTGGTCGCGGCGGTCCTGACCGCCGGCCTGCTCGAGGTGCTCCTGCGCGACGACGTGGCCTGGCCGGGCGTCGTCGCGCTCACGGCCGTCGCTCCGGCGGTCTGCCTGCCCTGGCGGCGCAGCCACCCCGTCCGCGTGACCGCGGCGGTGTTCGGCTCGATCGCCCTCGGCGATGCGGCGCTGCTCGTGGGCACCGGCGAGCCCCACGAGCTCTTCACCTCGCTCTATGTCCTGCTGGTCGCGTACGCGGTGTTCCGGTGGGGCAGCGGCGTGGAGGCGGCGACCGGGGTCGCGCTCGTCCTCGTCTGGAACTCGGCGATCGCGGTGGCCGGCGGAACCCCCGTCGGCGAGGTGGCGCTCGGGATCCCGGTCCTGCTGCTCCCGGTGGCCCTCGGTGCCTCGATGCGCTACCGAGCGAGATCCCGGGTGAGCGAGCACGGTCAGATCAGGCTCCGCGAGCGCGAGCAGCTGGCCCGGGAGCTGCACGACACGGTCGCCCATCACGTGTCGGCCATCGCCATCCGGGCTCAGGCGGGTCGGGCCACCGCCGCGTCTCGACCCGAAGCCGCCGTCGAGGCGCTCGCGGTGATCGAGGAGGCGGCCTCGCGGACGCTCGCCGACATGCGGTCCTTGGTCGGGACGCTGCGCGACGGCGAGGAGGCCGCGCTCGCTCCGCAGGGCGGGGTTCGCGACCTGCAACGGCTGGCGCGCGGTCACGACGGCGGCCCGCGGGTCGACGTGCGGCTGGCGGGCGACCTCGACCACCTGCCGCCGCTGGTCGATGCCGCGGTCTACCGCATCGCCCAGGAGTCGATCACCAACGCCGTCCGGCACGCGCGCCAGGCGACGCTGGTCGACGTGCGCGTCACCGGCGACCGCGACTGCGTCCGGCTGTCGGTGCGCGACGACGGGGATGCGTCACCCAGCGGCACCGACCGAGGGTCGGGCTACGGCCTGATCGGGATGACGGAGCGCGCCGCGCTCCTCGGCGGGACCCTTCAGACGGGCGCCGGCGACGACGGCGGCTGGACCGTCACGGCCGTCCTCCCGCGGAGCGCGAGCACGAGATGAGCATCCGGGTGCTCGTGGCCGACGATCAGGAGATCATCCGCACCGGGCTGCGGATGATCCTCGACGCGCAGCCCGACATCGACGTCGTCGGCGAAGCGTCGGACGGGCGCGAAGCGGTGGCGCTGGCCCGCGAGCTCCGTCCGGACGTGTGCCTGTTCGACGTGCGCATGCCCGAGCTGAACGGCATCGAGGCCACCCGGCTGCTGGCCGGCTCCGACGTGGACGACCCGATGGCGATCGTGATCATCACCACCTTCGACCTCGACGAGTACGTGCACGGCGCTCTGAAGGCCGGGGCTCGCGGGTTCCTCCTCAAGGACGCCGGTCCGCAGCTGCTGGCGCAGGCGATCCGTTCGGCCGCCGACGGCGATGCGCTCATCGCGCCGAGTGTCACCGCGCGGCTCCTGTCCGTGTTCTGCGGCTCGCCCGGCGACGCGCCGCCGGCCCAGCCGAGCGAGCCGCTGACCGCGCGGGAGGAGGAGGTGCTGGCGCGAGTGGCCGCCGGCCGCACCAACGCCGAGATCGCCGACGAGCTCTTCATCAGCCTGAGCACCACGAAGACGCACCTCGCGAGCCTGATGAGCAAGCTGCGTGCCCGCAACCGCGTCGAGCTCGCGATGTGGTTCTACGAACGAGGGCGCGCCGCCGGTTGAGGCCGGTCGGCCGATGTCCGCGTTGCCGCGTACCGTTTCCGACGATGCAGCAGGTGGAGAACCGGATCATCCTCGGCGACAACCTGGAGGTTCTGCCGACGCTCGCCGACGGCGCGTTCCAGATGATCTACATCGACCCGCCGTTCAACACGGGCAAGACGCAGACACGGCGCACGTTCAAGATGGACGCAGCCGCCGACGGCGCGCGCGTCGGGTTCGCCGGCCGCCGCTACGCGTCGCGCTTGCTCGCCAGCTCGTCGTACTTCGACGAGTTCGCGGACTACCTGGCGTTCCTCGAGCCGAGGCTCATCGAGGGTCGGCGCGTCCTGTCGGAGACCGGAACGATGTACTTCCACATCGACTACCGGGAGGCGCACTACTGCAAGCTGCTCCTGGACGAGGTCTTCGGCCGCGAGAACTTCCTGAACGAGATCATCTGGGCGTACGACTACGGCGCGCGCTCCAAGAAGCGCTGGCCTGCGAAGCACGACACCATCTTCGTCTACGCCAAGGACGCGACGAAGTACTACTTCGACTCGAGCGAGGTCGATCGCGAGCCGTACATGGCGCCCGGCCTGGTCACGCCCGAGAAAGCGGCCCTCGGCAAGCTCCCGACGGACGTGTGGTGGCACACCATCGTGCCCACCAACGGCCGGGAGAAGACCGGCTATCCGACGCAGAAGCCCGAAGGGATCGTGCGGCGCATGGTCACCGCCTCGTCGCGCCGCGGCGACCTCTGCCTCGACTTCTTCGCGGGAAGCGGAACCCTCGGCGCCGTGGCGGCACGACTCGGTCGCGGATACGTCCTCATCGACAGCAACCCCGAGGCGGTCGAGGTCGCCACGAAGCGCCTCGCCTCCTTCGCCCCCGCGGGTCCGGCAGCCGCGAACGCCGACGAGCCGGCTGGGGCGCTGTTCTAGGCGATCGCTTGCAGCGCCGGCACCAGGTCCTCGAACACGACGCGGAACGACGAGAACGCGTCGCTTCCGGTGCGGCTCGGCAGGAACCACTTGGTATCGCTCATCGCGTGCTGGACGGTGAGGTGCCCGTCGTCCATCAGCCGACCCAACGCGTCCGCCGGGACGAGCCAGTAGACGAGCCCGTGCGGGCGACCCGAGATGCACACGAGATGGTCGTACCGGTTCGACCCGCCCTCTCGCGGGTCGCGGACCTGCTGGAACCGCGGCGGATCCTCGGTCGAGAACTTCACCTCGCAGCGAGCATCGCCGAGCCGCACGTCGTACGCGACCGACTCGGCTTTCCCGATCGCGATGCCGGCCTCGCGCGCGATCTGCGCGAGCAGCATCTCGCCCAGCTTGCCGCGCGTCCTCGGCGCGAGCATGAGGACGAACGCGAGAGGACTGTCAGGCGGCCACTCCGCGACCTGGGGCAGCGTCCCGCGCAGGCCGGCGAGCGCGCGCACCTCGCCGGCGGAGAACTCGTGGTCCGCGGACATCGGGCGCTTCTTCGTCGCGGAGCGTCGACGCCCTTCGTGCCCCGGGCCGGGGGCTTCGTTCGTCCGCTTCCGGCCTCAGCCCGCCGCGGTCACCGTTCCGGCGTCGTGCAGAGGACCGGCGCGGACGTCGAATCGCTTGCCCAGCGCGTCGAGGGTGCTGCGGTAGTGCCTGGCGTCGCGGCGCTGGGTGGCCAGGAACGCCGTGGCCCCCGCGAGCCGCCGGGCCTGCGGATACCAGCGGTCGAAGTCCAAGCCGCAGTCGAACATCACCTTGGGCGGCACGTTCCGGGCGACGCGGCCGAGGTTGTACATCGCCAGCGTGAACGAGGCCCAGACGACCGCCGACCGCGATCTCGCGGCGAGGCCCTCGACGTCGAGCTCGTAGAGCCGCGCGGCGTGGAGCTTGCGCCGGAACATCAGGTGCGCGAGGTAGTAGCCGGCGAAGGACGTGAACGGCCCCATCACGCTGGACCGCAGCTGGATCGACAGGACGTTCCCCGTGTCCGAGGCGAACGGCTCGTAGGGGTGTCCCGGCCGCGCCAGATAGCCGGTGCAGTTCACCACCCAGCTGCCGGCCGGTATGGGCAGCGATCGACCGTCGCGGAAGACGAGCGCAGCGCCGTCGGACGTGTCGACGACGTCCTGGAGGTAACCGGGTTCGCTGCGACGCACGGTCGCGCGCACGTCGGCGCACTCCTGGTCGGAGAGATAGGCGCTGAAGAAGCTGGCCGGCGCGGCCGACGGGCTGATGCCGTAGGCGTCGGCGAACCACGCGGCGACCGCCTGCTCGTTCGTGCCGTCGAAACGGAGCGACGCCTCGCGCAGCATCGCGTTGATCCGCGTGCCGCCGTACCAACGCCGGGCACCGGTCGGGAAGAACGTCTCGCGACGGCTGAAGAGCGTGCCCGAGCCCGCGACCATGTCGATCTCGCGGCCCGGGCTCTCGCGCCGCAGCATCAGCGCCACGTCCATGGCGGTCTTGCCGCTGCCGATGATCCAGATCGGCCCCTGGTCCTCGCGGCGCTGCGCGAGGGCGCCCGGCAGCTCCTCGGGCGTCGTCGAGAACACGGCCGCGCTCGCGATCGGGAGCGGCGCGCTCGGCACGACGCGGTTCCCGAACGCCTTGATCAGCCGCTTCGTCGCCAGCGTCTCGGTGCGCCCGTCCGGCCCGCGGAGGGTCACCGTCACGATGCCGCCCGCCTCGGCGTGGCCGACGCACTCCCAGCCGAAGCGCTCTTCGAGCTCCACCTTCGTCCGGGCCACGTCGACGCAGTGGCCGAGGTGGTCGAGCACCTCGGCGCGGCTCGCGAGGTGGCTCGGAACCTCGCCCAGCTCCCAGGCGATGGTGCCGGCGGTGAAGATCGCGTACGGCTGGTGCAGCCGGACGAAGTCGTAGGTGTCCACCCACATCCCGCCGGCGCGGGGCCGGCTGTCGACCAGGACGACCCGGTCGTGCGGCGAGAGATGACCGCTCGCGACCGCCAGCGCGTTGAGCCCGGCGATTCCGGCGCCGACGACGATCAGCTCGCTGACCTCTTCCATCCCGCCGCGAGGCTACCTGGCCGATCGATGAAAGTTGACCCATGCGAAAACTGACCTTCGCCATGAACGTGAGCCTGGACGGCTACGTCGCCGCGCCCGGCGACGACCTCGGCTGGAGCGCGCCGAGCGACGAGCTGTTCCAGTGGTGGTCCGACCGGGTCGGGGCGACCGGCCTGGCGCTCTACGGGCGCAGACTGTGGGAGGGAATGAGCTCCCACTGGCCGACCGCCGACCAGCAGCCGGGCGTCACGCCGGCGGAGGTCGAATTCGCCCACCGCTGGCGGGACATGCCGAAGGTGGTGTTCTCCTCGACGATCGGCGCGGTCGCCTGGAACGCCCGCCTGGTCGCCGGCGACGCGGTCACCGAGATCGCCAGGCTCAAGGCCGAGGAAGGCGGCCCCATGGACATCGTTGGCGCCACCCTCGCCGGGGCCGCCATGCGCGCCGGGCTGATCGACGAGTACGTGACCGTCACGCACCCGGTCCTGGTGGGCGGCGGGACGCCGTTCTTCACGCCCCTGGACAGCTGGGTGAACCTCGATCTGGCCGAGACGCGGACCTTTCCCGACGGCGTGCTCCTGACCCGGTACGAGACCAGGCGCTGAATGACCCTCGCGTGGGCGTTCCTCGCCTGGTTCCTGGCGCTGGGTCTCGGGCTGAGCCGTGCGCCGTGGTGGGTGCTGCCCACGGTGCCGCTCGCGCTCGCCGTCTTCGTCGTGGTGTGGTACCTCGGCGAGCTGCATCCGGCGACTGGCGACGGCCAGGCGAACCTGGTCGCCCTCGTGGGCGCGGTGACGGTGCTCGTGTGCGCCGGGATGGCCGCGCTCGGCCGCGTCCTGCGCACCCGCTGACGCCGGGCGGCCGATCCAGACCCGCCTCAAGACCGTCGAGCAGGGCGCCGCCACGGCGATCTGGTGCGCGACGAGCTCCGACCTCGACGGGCTCGGCGGCGTCCACTGCGAGGACATCGACGTCGCGCGGCTCGTCGCGCCCGACCATCCGGGCGGCCACGGCGACCTCCCTTGACTAGGCGGACTCGGGCCGCCACACGCCGTCGCGCCCGTAGCCCCCGCGGACGCGCTCGTCCTTGCCGCGCGCGATCTCGGTGAGCTCGGCCTGGCCGCGCTCGACCGCGCGCCGCAGCGCGGGGTCGGCGATGGCGAGCATGCGCGCCGCCAGCAGCCCGGCGTTGCGCGCGGCGCCGATGGCCACCGTGGCGACGGGGACGCCCGCCGGCATCTGGACGATCGACAGCAGCGAGTCCAGGCCGTCGAGGTGGCGCAGCGGCACCGGCACCCCGATGACCGGCA
Source organism: Solirubrobacteraceae bacterium (assembly GCA_036389195.1). Classification (GTDB taxonomy): domain Bacteria; phylum Actinomycetota; class Thermoleophilia; order Solirubrobacterales; family Solirubrobacteraceae; genus JACCYI01. The sequence goes on along the minus strand of DASVQH010000115.1, from coordinate 5,812 downwards.
ACGGCGTCGCGGCGGCGATCATGCCGGGAAGGTGGGCCGCCCCGCCGGCGCCGGCGATGACGACCTGCAGCCCGCGGCCCGCGGCCGCCTCGGCGTAGGCGAGCATGTCCTGAGGCGTGCGGTGCGCGGAGACGACGCGCACCTCGTGGGCCACGCCCAGCTCGGCGAGCGCGTCGGCCGCCGGGCGCATGGTCTCCAGGTCGGAGTCGCTGCCCATGACGATGCCGACCAGGACGCCGCTCACGCCGATGCGGTCCCCTCCAGCCGCGCGGCGGCCGTGCGCGCCGCCTGCCGGGTCGCCGCCGGATCGGCGCCGCAGACGGTCACGTGGCCGAGCTTGCGCCCCGGCCGCGCCGCCTTGCCGTAGAGGTGGACGTGCGCCCCCGGCACCGCCAGCCCCGCGGCGATGCGCTCCGCGGGATCGCTGCCGTCGGCGGGGCCGACGACGTTGACGGTGACCACCGCCGGCGCGGTCGGCGCCGGCGAGCCGAGCGGCCAGCCGAGCACGGCGCGCACGTGCTGCTCGAACTGCGACGTGACGGAGCCCTCGATCGTGTAGTGGCCGGAGTTGTGCGGCCGCAGCGCGAGCTCGTTGACCAGCAGCCCGTCCGGGGTGAGGAAGAGCTCGACCGCCATGATCCCGGTCGCCCCGATGGCCTCGGCGATCGCCCGCGCCAGCTCGGTCGCCTGTTCGGCGACCTCCGGCGCGACGTCGGCCGGCGCGACGATCTCCCGGCACATGGCGTCCTGCTGCACCGTCTCGACCACCGGGTAGACGACCGCCTCGCCGCCGGCCGAGCGGGCGACGATCACCGCCAGCTCCTGCTCGAGGGTCAGCCGCGGCTCGAGCAGCAGCCCGTCGTCGCCGTCGTGGTCCGCCAGGGCGCGGGCGGCGTCGTCCGGCCCCGCCAGCGCGAAGACGCCGCGGCCGTCGTAGCCGCCGCGCGGCGTCTTGGCGATCAGCGGCCAGCCGTGGTCGGCGGCGAACCGCTCCGCGTCGGCGGCCGTGCGCGCCTGCGCGAACGGCGGGATCGGGAACCCGAGCGCCGCCAGCCCCGTGCGCGCGTGGAGCTTGTCCTGCGCGAAGCGCTTCGCCGCCGCCCCCGGGGCGAGCCGGACGCCCTCGGCTTCGAGCGCCTGCAGGTGGGCCGGCGGGACGTTCTCGTGGTCGAAGGTGACGGCGTCGGCGCCGTCGGCGAGCGTCCGCAGATCCTCCAGCCGGTCGGGCGAGCCCGTCTCGTACCGGGCGCCGGCGAGCACCGCCGGGTCACCCGGCCCGTCGGCCAGGACGCGCAGCTCGACGCCGAGCGGGATCGCGGCCTGCTGGGTCATCCGGGCCAGCTGGCCGGCGCCGACCATCGCGACGACGGGTGCACGCGCCGCCGGAACGACGGCAGGGGCCGGCGCGACCTCGGACCCGGAGGACGTCGCGCTCATTGGAAGTAGTCCGGCCGGCTCACGTACGTGTCGGAGACGAACATAACGCCCGGCGAGGCGTCGAGGAGCGGCCGCAGCCCCGCCAGCAGCGCGCCGGCGCGTTCCTCGGGCACCACGGTGATCAGCAGCGCCAGCGCGTCCTGCTCGTTGAACAGCAGGCGTCCCTGGTGGTAGCCGTGGTGCCCGAGCCCGGAGACGCCCGAGACGCCGGTGAAGCCGGTCGCCCCCGCGCTCGTGAACACCTCGCGGACCGCCGGCACGTCAGCGCCGCCGACCACGACCTCGATCTTCGTCATCTTCGTCAGCCCGTCGCGGCTCATCGCGCGCCGACCTCCTCTCGGATCTCGCTCCGCCACCCGTTCGCGGTGTGGCGCTGCCATGGGTCGCCGGGCTGCTCGCGCGCGGCGAGCGCGACCCAGCCGTTGCCGAACAGGTGCTGCAGGACGGTGTTGCGGGCGACGATGGCGTCGATCCGCGCGAGCGGCGCCTGCACGATCGCCAGCAGCCGCATCGGCTCGTGGACCAGGCGCTCGCCGTCGGCGACCGACTGCCACGGCAGCCCGAGCTGGAGGTCGCCGTCGTGGCCGGCCAGCACGCCGACGCCGCCGATCACGTTGTGGATGGTCTTCGTCCCCGCCCCGAACACGGCCGGCTCGACCGTCGAGAAGTAGTACTGGCAGTTGATCCACTGCGCGACCACCAGCGGCGCGGTGAGGATCGTCTCCAGCGCGCCGCCGTCGCGGTCGGCGGCTGGGTCGTAGGAGTGCAGGAACGCGCGCCGCCCGAGGTCGATCCCCCGGGTCAGCGAGCGGGGGCCGACGACGAACGCCGCGTTGCCGGCCAGCCCCCACTCGGGGAAGACCTGGGCCCAGTCGGTCCCGCGGGCGCGCACGTGGCGGGCGGCGGCCCGGGCGCTCGCGGCGCGCGGCGCGCCGGGCAGGCTCGCGGCCCGCTCGGCGCTCAGCCGCGCGCCCGCCGCGTCCAGGTCCTCCGCCAGCCGGTCGAGGTCCTCGACGTGGGTGGCGGGGACGAGGTGGCGGTCCAGCAGCGTCACGCGGTCGGAGGCGGTGTCGTGCTCGGCGGCGGCGAACCAGGTGTCTTCTCCGATCTCGATCCCGCGGGTCGCCAGGTGCGCGCGCACGTCGGCGCCGTTGAGGATCGCTGCCGCGGTGCGCGCGTTCGGCCCGCCGCGGTTGCCGCCGCAGGCGCCGCAGTCGAGCGCCGCCGCGTACGGGTTGTTCTCCGTCCGGCTGCCGTGGCCGCACAGCACCACCAGCCGGCCGAACCCGCCGGTCAGGCCCATCATCGTCAGCGCCACCTCGGCGAACAGCGCCCGCTCGTCGAACGAGAACGCCTCCTGAACGCCGAGGACGGTTGGCGCGTCGGGGACCGCGTGGCGGCGGAGCCGCTCGCGCAGCCGGCCCGACGCGCCGGGCAGGAGCGTCTTGGCCGCCGCGAGCGGCCCGGCCGCCCAGCCGGCGCTCTCGGCCAGCGCGAACGGCGCGACCGCGCCGTCCTTGGCGGCGTGGAAGCCGTCCTCGGCCCCGCTGAGCGCCTGCAGCCCGGCGAGGCGGCGCTCGGCCAGCGCCTCGGCGCCCGGGGCCGGCCGCTCGCGGACCGCGTGGCCCGGCGACAGCAGGACCGGGCACAGCGCGCTCGGCGCCCCGCCGGCCAGGTCCTGAAAGCGGATGGCGACCGCGAAGAACCCGGCGAACCCGAGCGTCTCGTAGTCGCCCTTCGCCTCGAGGTGCCGTCGCAGCCCCTCCGAGCGGGCGTCGATGCAGCAGACCACCTGCGCGGCGGGCCGCGCGGCGGACGGCGGCTCCGCGGGCGGCTGGGCCAGCGCCTCCAGCAGCGGGCCGCGGTAGTGCTCCTCGTAGGCGTCGAGCCACACGAACGGCCGGCAGTCGGCGGGCAGGCGCTCGAGCACCGGGGCGACCGCGGCCGGCTCGGCGCCGAGCACGGCGGCCACGCGGGCGGCGCGCTCGGCGGGGGTCGGCGCCGCGGCGGCGGGTCGCGCCTCCGGCGCGGGCGCCGTCGGATCGAGCAGCGCCGCCTCGTAGGCGAGGCGCAGCGCCAGGTAGTCGACGAGATCGACATCCCCGTCGCGCTCGCCGCGCCAGCGGACGTGCGACGCCCACCCCGGCAGCGCGACCAGGTGCGCCTGCAGGTAGGCGCGGCGTTCGCCGGCCGGGATCGCGAGCGTCTCCAGCGCGGCGAGGATCGCGTCCTCGGGCGCGTCCGGGAGCGCCGCGAGCGCGCGCCGGGCGGGCCGCGGCAGCGACGGGTCGCGGGGCGCGAGCGCGCGCCATGCCGCGTAGAAGCCGGCGTCGCGGCCGGGCATCGCCCACGCGGCCTCCCCCGCCTCGACGAACGCGGCGCACCACTTGCCGGCTTGCGCGTCGATCGCCGCGGCGAAGCCGGGCGCCTCGCGCTCGGCGCGGGTCAGCAGCGACCGCACCGGGGACGGCGCGGGCGGGGCGTGGAGCAGGTCGGCGAGCAGGATCTCCGCGGCACCCGGCTCGGCGAGCGCCTCGGGGTGCCGGCGCTCCAGCGCGGCGAGCAGGTCCGCGTCGGTCACGCGACCCTCCGCGTGGGCGCGCCGGAACGCGCCCTCGTCGAGGGTCCCGCGGGCGCCGAAGGCGCCGCCCGCGAGGGCCACCGCCTGCTCGAACGGCCGGTCCTCGAGCCCGTCCAGCGGGTTGACGGCGATGAACGTCTCCAGCGGCCAGGCCGGCGCGAGGATCCGCCCCGCGACAGCGACGTCGGCCCGCAGGCGGGCGCGCTCCGCGGCGCTCACGGCCGGCTCCCCGCCGTGCGGGCGACGAGCGCGCCGGACAGCCGCAGCGGCGCGCGGCGCGGCGCGCGGGCCGCCGCCCGGGCCCGCGGCCGCGTCGCGTGCCCGGCGGCCAACGCCCACGCGTAGAGCGTCGCGTTCAGGCCGCCCAGCCGCTCGCGCAGGGCGACCAGCCCGAGCAGGGCCAGCACCGGGGCGAGGCCCCACACCGCGACGCTCGCGTCCCCGGCGGCCGTCAGCGCCGGCGCGAGCAGCTCGCCGGTCGCGCGCAGGGCGGCGACGTAGGCGAACGCGGCGGGCGCGGCCGCTCCAGCGACGACCAGGACCGCGGCGGCCGACGGGCGGCGGGTCAGCCAGCCCCAGGCGAGCCGCGCGCCGCTCGCCCAGCCGAAGATCAGCAGCGCTCCGGCGCCCGCCTTGGGGCCGAGCGCCCAGGCGGCGCCCGCGAGCGCCAGCGCCGGCAGCGCGACCGCGGCGACGGCCGCGGCCGCCCGCGTCCGGGTCGTCATCGGTGCGCGCGGCGGCGCCTTCACGTGGCGGACGTGCCGCCCGACCGCGGCGCCCGAGCCGAGGAAGAGGGTCGCCTTGTACATCCCGTGGGCGACGAGATGGAACACGGCGGCGGCGTAGGCGCCGAGCCCGCAGGTCATCACCATGAAGCCCATCTGGGCCGCCGTCGAATGGGCGAGGGCGCCCTTGACGTCGGGCTTGGCCAGCATCAGCGCGGTGCCGTGGACCGCCGTCGCGGCGCCGGCCGCGAAGGCGAGATGCGTGGCGGTCGTGGACGCGCCGAAGATCGGGCTCAGCTTGACGAGCAGGACGCCGCCGGCGTTGATCACGCCGGCGTGCAGGAGCGCCGACACCGGCGTGGGCGCGGCGAGCGTCGCCGGCAGCCAGGACGGCAGCGGCAGCTGCGCGGAGCGGGCCAGCGCGGCGACGACGAGCAGGCACGCGACGGCGGTCAGCGCCGCCGGGTCGCTCGCGGCCAGCCGCTCCGCATCGAGCGCCCGCAGGTCGAGGTTGCCCCAGGTCGCGAGCGCGATGCCGGTGGCGAGCCACAGCGCCCCGTCGCCGAGCGCGAAGGCGCGCGCGGCGCGCCGGCGGCCCTCCTCGGCCGCGGGGTGGCCCCGGTACAGGCCGAGCAGGGCGCAGAGCGCGACGCCCGCGAGCGTCCAGGCCAGGGCGAGGCCCGGAAGGGTGGCGGCCGTGACCATGGCGGCGGTCGTCCCGGTCAGGGCGCCGGCCAGCGCGAAGAACCGGGGAGCGCGGACGTCGCCGCGCAGGTAGCGGCGGGCGAACGCCTGGACCACCGCGCCGACCCCGAGGACGAGGAGCAGGAGCACCGCGCCGACGCGGTCGAGGGCGAAGCCGGCGAGGGCCTCGCCGGCGGCGGTGTCGACGGTCGCCGAGACCGGGCCGCCGGCCAGCACCGCGACGGCGAGCGCGGCGGCGAGCAGGAAGCCCAGCCCGCCCGCGGCGGTCCCGGCCCGGCCGGCGCCGTCGGCGTCCCGCCGGCCGAGGGCGGCAGCGGCCAGCCCGCCGAGCAGCGGCAGCGCAAGCGCCGCGAGGAGGAGCGCG
>DASVQH010000114.1:0-5370 GCA_036389195.1 Solirubrobacteraceae bacterium | reverse complement strand
GACCGTCCTGCGCCACCTGCCCGCCGGCCGGCGCCCGATCAGGACCTACGTCGCCAACACGGCGCACGAGCGCACGCGCGCGTACGACCGCATCCACGAGGAGCTGGCCGCGGGACGGCAGGCGTTCGTCGTCTGCCCGCTCGTGAGCGACTCGGAGGCGGTGCAGGCGCGCGCGGCCACCGCGGAGTACGAGCGGCTGCGCGCCGGCGAGCTTCGCGAGTTCCGCGACTTCCGGGTCGTGCTGCTGCACGGCCAGATGCGCCCGCGCGAGAAGCAGGAGGCGATGGCGGCCTTCGCGGCGGGCGGCGCGGACGTGCTGGTGGCGACCACGGTGATCGAGGTCGGCATCGACGTCCCCAACGCGACGGTGATGCTCGTCGAGGACGCCGAGCGCTACGGGATCTCGCAGCTGCACCAGCTGCGCGGGCGGATCGGCCGCGGGCGGCACGAGTCGCTGTGCCTGCTGTTCGGGCCCAAGGAGTCGGCGCGGCTCCGTGCGCTGGAGGAGCACGCCGACGGCTTCTCGCTGGCCGAGATCGACCTCGACCTGCGCGGGGAGGGGGAGATGCTCGGCGTGCGCCAGTCGGGCCTCGCCCAGTTCCGGGTCGCGCGCCTGCCCGAGGACGCCGAGCTGCTCGAGCGCGCCCGCATGCGCGGGCAGACGCTCCTCGACGCCGATCCCGAGCTGGCCGAGCCCGAGCACGCGCTGCTGGCGGAGGCGATCGTCGCCGCGTACGGCGCCGAGGCGCTCGAGCCGATCCCGGCGTGAGCGCGGTCCACCGCAACCCTTCCCTCTCCGCTTGCGGGTGATCGCCGGCCGCTACGGCGGCCGCCGGCTGACCGCCCCGCCCGGCGCGGCGACGCGCCCCACGTCCGACCGGGTCCGGGAGGCGCTGTTCTCGATCCTGGGGGCGCGGGTGGCGGGGGCGCGCGTGCTCGACCTGTTCGCCGGCTCGGGCGCGCTGGGCATCGAGGCGCTCTCGCGGGGCGCCGCCGCGGCCACCTTCGTCGACGCCGCCCCGGCGGCCATCCGGGCCATCCGCGCGAACCTGGCGGCGCTCGGGATCGAGGCCGAGGTGACGCGCGCCGACGCCTTCGCCGCCCTCCGCAGCGCACGCGCCGCCGCGCGCCAATACGATCTGATCTTCCTCGATCCGCCCTACCGGCATTCCGAGCGCCTGGCGCCCGGGCTGACGGAGGCGATCGCGGGCCTTCTGGCCCCCGGCGGGAGCGTCGTCTCCGAGAGCGACCGGCGGGCGCCTCTGGCCCTCGAGCTGCCGCTCCACGACGAACGCCGCTACGGCGACACCCTCATCCGCATCCATGGCGCCTGACCCCCGCATCGCCGTCCTCCCCGGCTCCTACGACCCCGTCACGAACGGGCACCTCGACGTGATCGCGCGCTCGGCGCAGCTCTACGACGAGGTCGTCGTGGCCGTGGTCAACGCGTCGGTGCGCAAGAACAAGTCGCTGTTCTCGGCTGAGGAGCGCGTCCGCTTCATCGAGCACGCGACGGCCGAGCTGCCCAACGTCAGCGTCGACACGTTCGACACCCTCGTGGTCGACTTCGCACGCCGCCGCGGCGCCAAGGCGGTGGTCAAGGGACTGCGCGCGATCTCGGACTTCGAGTACGAGTTCGAGATGAACCAGCTCAACCGGCGGCTGGCCCCCGACATCGAGTCGGTGTTCGTGATGGCGAGCCCGCAGTACAGTTTCCTGTCTTCGAGCGGCATCAAGGAGATGGCCACCTTCGGCGGCGACATCGGCGACCTCGTGCCTGAGGAGGTCGCCAAGCGCTTGCAGGAAGAGCTCGGACGCTGACGAAAGAGCCCCCGCAATGGACGTCCTCGTTCTCATCGACAAGCTGGACGATCTGGTCCACAATGCCCGTCCGATCCCGTTCTCGGACAGCGTGCGCGTGGACAAAGAGGAGATCTACGACATCCTCGACCAGATGCGCGCCACGATCCCCGAGGAGATCAAGCAGGCGCGCTGGATCGTCAAGGAGCGCCAGGAGATGCTCGCCGAGGCCAAGCGCGAGGCCGAGCGCATCGTCAAGGAGGCGCGCGACCGCCAGGACGTGCTGGTCTCCGAGCAGGAGGTCACCAAGCAGGCCGAGCGGGCGGCCGAGGACATCATCGAGGACGCCCGCGCCCGCGAGCGCGAGATCCGGCTCGGCGCGGAGGACTACGCCGACGAGATCCTCAACACGCTCGAGGTCAACCTCTCGAAGTTCATCGCCGCCGTCCAGCGCGGCCGCGACCGGCTGCAGGGCAAGGACGAGCCGGCCGAAGTCGGCTAGCGCCGCCGGAGCGCCGAGTGGCCTCCGACGACGCGGTCACCGCGGTCCTCGCGGCGGTCGCCGGCGGCGACGCCGAGCGGCTGCGAGTCCTGCTGCACCCCTACCTGCACTGGACGACGCCCGACGGCGTCACCGTGCGCGGCCGCCGCAAGGTGCTGGAATGGATCGCCGCCGATCCACCGGCGGCGCCGCCGGCCACGCACGAGCTGCGCGACGGGCAGATCTACCGCTGGACGTCCGGCGCGAGGTAGATCGCGTCGTCGCGCACCTCGACGGGGAACCGGCGCAGGCGGAACGCGGCGTTGTTGTAGAGCTGGATCATCCGGCTGTAGGGCGGGAAGCCGAAGATGCGGCCCTTGGGGCCCGAGACCATGACGCCGCTCTGGACGTCGTAGCGCGCCCGGTGCCACGGGCACTCCAGGCAGCCTTCGCGGATCTGGCCCTGGCCGAGCTTGGCGAACTGGTGGCGGCAGACGTTGGAGACCGCGAACGGCTCGCCGTCGGCCACCCCGACGGCCAGCGTGCCGTGCTGGTCGGTCTCGACCTCGACGACGAAGTCCTCGCTGCCGGGGCGCAGCGACACGAGGCGGTCGCCCTGGGCGCGGACGGGGTTCTTGGTCCGGACGGGGGGAGCCATGCGGAGCCGGTACCCCACCCGGCCGTCCCCGACGCGCGGCCTGGCGCGACGGCCACCGGAGCGGCAGGCGCGTCTTGGGAGGGTTGTCTCTTCGTGCCGGCAGTGCCTTGTGTCGGCGGTGCGCCCGGGCTCTTGGTCTCGGGGCGCCGTCGTCTGGCGGGTGAGGGAAGGGTGCCGTGTGTCGACGGTCCGATTTGCGCCTTTGTAGGCGCCAAACGTCACTTCGGTGGGTGCTGAATCGGCCGATGTGACGTTGGACGTCCATGGGCCGCACAACGTCACAACCGCGTGCTTTCGCCGCACGGATGTGACGTCGTGCGGGCTCCGACGCGCCAACCGACCCTGACTCCCTGACCCGACGCAGTTCGCCAGCGCAGCCGAGCACCCCACACGAGCGACTTCTCGAACCGGTAGCTCGCAGGCACGTCCCGTTGTGATCGCCGATCTCGGTACGTCCGGCCGCCGGCGGGTCAGACGCCAGACCCCTCCATCCGACACGCCGCTGACGCGTGCGAGCTCTTACCCGCCGATCCGACACGGAGCACGAGCACCGCCGCCTGTGCCGGCTGGCGGGTCGGACCCGCTACAGCGCCAGCCGGAGCGTGCCGGGCGGCGGCGGCTCGGGCGCGCGGCGCACGCGCGGGGCGGGTGCCGCGCCCTCCTCGGCGGCCGCGGCGCGCGGGGGCGGCGCCGGCACGGCGTCCGCCACCGCGGGCGCCGGAGACTCGTCGTCGTCCGAGCCGGCTTCGAGCAGCGCCTCGATCTGCGCGAGCTGGCCGCGGACCTGGGCCGCCATCGCGTCGACGATCTCGCGCGCCTTCTCGATCGACGTCGTCGCCCCGGTCAGCTGCTGCTTGATGCGCTGGACCTCGCCCATCGCGCCCGTCGCGCGCTCGACCGCCTCGCGGACCGCGGCGACGTCCACGCCGTCGCTCTCGCCCTTGGCCATCAGCACACGCGCCCGGGCCAGCGAGTACGCGACCTCGAGCGCCAGCGTCGACCCGTCCTCGGGCTCGTAGCAGACCACGAGCTTGTCGCCGTTGTACTCGCGCAGCATCTGCAGCTTCGCCGGGACCTTCTCCTCGTTGGGCACGACGAGCACGGCGTAGTCGGCGCCGCGCTCCTCGCGCGCCCGGTCGAGCTCGTCGAGCGCGGCGCGCTTGCCCAGCCGGGCGGTCTTGGCCTCGAAGACGATCCGGCCGCGCGCCGGCCCGCGGCAGCCCTCCAGCGCCACCACGATGTCGCCGGTGCGGCGGGTCGCGCCCTTGGTGTCGCCCACGGCGTCGCAGTCGTCGCCCTGGACGACGGCGATCCGGTCGAGCGCCTCGGCCACCGCCTCCTCGAACGTCCGGCCCTTGGCGGTGCCGCGGTCGGCCTCGGCGGCGACCTCGAGCTGCTTCTGCTTCTCGTCCTGGAGCCGGATGACCTGGCCTTCGAGCCCGGCGAGCTTGTCCAGCAGCGCCCGCAGGTTCTCGTCCTGGCGCTTGGCGCCCTCGGACATGCTGGCGAGCACCATCCGCTGGAACTGCGCCAGCGGGTTCGAGGCGTCGGCAGAGGAGAACTGGCGCATCAGGTCCTCGCGCGACTTGGTCATCACCTCGGCGACGACCTCCTTGACCCGGTGCTGCACGGCAGCCGACGAGCCGTCGGAGAAGTGGCGCTCCAGGGACCGCGAGAGATGGCCGCTCTCCTCGTGGAAGACCTCGTCGACCTTCTTGCCGAAGAACTCGGCCACGACGCGCGCCTTGTCGGTGAACGCCGACTCGACCTCGCGCGAGACCTTCTCGAACTCCGTCTTGACGAACTCAGCGTTCGCGCCCGCTTGCTCGCGGTCGAGCACCCGCGCGCCGATCTCCACCGCGTCGGCCACCACGCGCGACGGGTCGTCCCCCGCCTCGGCCCGCGCGCGCACGAGCTCGACCACCGTCGCGTCCTCGAGCACGAGGCCGTCGACGATCACCCGGTTGGCGAGAACGGTGACGTGGGGCGGGCGAAGTGGCGTGGCGGCTTCCATGACGATCGGCCATGCAGCGTCGCACGCCCCCCCGACGGAAAGCCCGGCGCGCGCGCCGCGCCTCAGCGACGGATCGAGAAGCCCGCGAGCCCCTCCGGCTCCTCGGCGCGCTCCTCGACCTCGTCCACACGCGCGCGCGGGGGACCGGTCCGGCAGAACGCGACCACCCGCTCGACCGCCGCGGCCGGGCCCTCCAGCACCGCTTCCACCCGGCCGTCTTCGAGGTTGCGCACCCAGCCGCTCAGGCCGGCCTCGCGGGCTCGCCGCGAGACGGAGTCCCGGAAGAAGACGCCCTGCACCCGTCCGGACACCAGGACCCGCCGCCGCTCCACCATGGGGGTACGGTAGTCCGATGGCGAGCAAGGAGGCGCGCGCGACGGGACTGACGGCCGCGCTGGCCGACGCCGGGGGCGCGTC
>DASVQH010000113.1:0-8480 GCA_036389195.1 Solirubrobacteraceae bacterium | reverse complement strand
GCGACGCGGAGGGGCTGCCCGGTGCGCCGTTCGTGGACTGAGGCCGGGACCGGACTCGCGCTCGCGCTCGCGCTGACCAGCTGCGGGGGAGGCGGCAAGGACGCCGCCCACACGCCGTCGCCGCAGCCCACCGCCCGCGCGGCGCCGGCGCCCCGGCCGCCCAGCGACGTCGAGCAGCTCGACCGCCTGCTCCACGCCCGCGCCGCGGCGCTGCAGCGCGGCGACGCCCGCGCCTACGCCGCCACCGCCGCCGCGACCCGCCCGGCCCAGCGCGCCCGCGACCGCGCCGCCGCCCGCCACGCCCGCGGGCTCGGGCTCTCCGACGTCGCCTACAGCGTCACCGGCATCGACCAGAGGCCGGGCCGGGCCACCATGGACGTCCGCGCCATGTACGCCGTCCGCGGGGTGCCCGGGCGGTTCACGAGCGAGCGCGGCCTGACCGCGGTCCGCACGCCGGCGGGCTGGCGGATCGCCCGCGAGACCGTCCGCCGGGAGCGCCACCCGTGGGAGCTCGGCGCGGTGGCCCGCCGGCGCAGCGCCCACTTCCTGATCTTCGGGCCGCCCGCGCTCGCCGGCGACCCGGCCTTGACCGGCGCCCTCGAGCAGGGCCGCTTCGCGCTGCGCGCCGCGCTGCCCGGCCGCCGCCTGCCGCGCCGGCTCCTCGTCCTCGTCGCCCCGACCGCCCGCGACGCCGGCCGTCTGACGCGCGGCATCCGCGGCGTCGCGCGCCTCGCCGCCATCACCGACTCGCGCGTGCGCGAGGCGGGCGCCGAGCGCCGCGCCGCCGAGGTGGTGTCCCAGCGGCTGCTGGTGGTGTGGCCGGTGTTCGGGGCGCTCGACGCACAGGAGCGTGACCGCATCGTCACCCACGAGCTGACCCACGCGGCGCTGGCCGGGACGACGTCGGGCCGCACGCCCGCCTGGCTGATCGAGGGCTTCGCGCTCTACACGTCGGGCGACCGCCGGGTCGAGCAGGCGGCGGAGGAGCTGCGCGAGCCCGATCCGCCGACCCTGCGCGCCCTCGCGCGGCCCGACGGCATCGCCCGCACGAGCGCCACCCGCCAGACCGGGAGCTACGCCTACGCGTCGGCGGCGGCGTTCTACTTGGCCGAGCGGTTCGGCCCCCGCGCGGCCCTGCGCCTCTACGCCGCGTTCAACGACCCGGCGATCCGCGGCGGCGCCGGCGCCCGCACCACGGACCGCGCCATGCGCGCGGCGCTGGGCATCTCGCTGGCGCGCTTCGAGCGCGGCCTGCGGCGCTGGATCGCCGACCGGGCCGCGCCCTAACCTGGGGTGCGGTGCCCGAGCTTCCCGAGGTCGAGACGATCCGCCGCCACCTGGCCCCGCACGTCGAGGGCCGGACGCTCAGCGCGCTGCGCATCGACGACGCGCGGTGGAGCCGGCCGCTCGCGCCCGGCGAGCTGATCGCGGCCGTCGAGGGCCGCCGCGTCGAGCGCCTGGGCCGGCGCGGCAAGTACCTCGTGTGGGAGCTGGAGGACGAGGTCTTCCTGCTCGTCCACCTGCGCATGACGGGGACGCTGCTGCTGAGCGGCGAAGCCGTCCCGCACACCCGCGTGCGCTTCGAGCTCGACGGCGGCGAGCAGCGCCTGATCTTCGTCGACCCCCGCCGGTTCGGGACGGGCGAGCTCGCGCTCGGCGCCGACGCGCTGGAGGCGTTCCTGGCCGCCCGGCTCGGCGTCGAGCCGTTCGACCCGGCGTTCACCGTCGCGCACCTGCGCGCGCTGGCCCGCCGCTGCCGCGCGCCGGTCAAGGCCTTCCTGCTCGACCAGAAGCGCATCGCCGGCGTGGGGAACATCTACGCCGACGAGGCCCTGCACCGCGCCGGCATCCACCCGGAGCGGCGGACCGACCGCCTCAGGCCGGCGCAGATCGCCGCGCTGCGCGACGCGGTGGTCGCGGCGCTCGAGGCCGGCGTCGCGGCCAAGGGCGCGACGATCGACGACTTCCGCCACCCGGACGGCGTCCGCGGCTCCTTCCAGGACCAGTTCCTCGTCCACACGCGCGCCGGCGCGCCGTGCCCGGCGTGCGGGTCGGCGATCCGCAAGCTCGTGGTCGGCGGGCGCGGGACGTACGTGTGCGAGCGCTGCCAGCCGCGGCCGCGCGGCGGCAACGCCACGCTGGCGCGAAGCGGCGCGGGCGGTCCCTACGCCGCGAGCCCGGCGAGCTTGCCGTCGCGGTCGGCGCGCGCGAGCTCGGTGTAGCCGCCGATGCTCTCGCCGTCGATGATGACCTGCGGGAACGTCATCATCCCGGTGCGCTCGACGAGCTGCGCCCGGCCTTCGGGGTCGCGCGAGAGGTTGATCTCCTCGTACGCGACGCCGCGCTTGTCGAGCAGCGCCTTCGCGGTGCGGCAGTAGCCGCAGGGTTCGGTGGTGTAGACGGTGACTCTCACTTCAGAAAGTATAGCGTGGCAGGTTCGCTGAAAACGGAGGGGATCGTGCTGCGGTCGATGCGCTACGGCGAAGCCGACCGCATCCTCCACCTCTTTACCCCGAACAGCGGGAGATTGAGCGCGATCGCCAAGGGCGTCCGCAAGGCGCGCTCGCGGTTCGGGGGCCGGCTGGAGCCGTTCTTCCGGCTCGACCTCGTCCTCTACGAGGGCCGTTCCGACCTCCTCACCGTGACGAGCGCCGCGACGCTGGAAGGCTTCCGGCGGCTGCGCGAGCACGGCGCGGCGCTCGACGTCGCCGCCCGCTGCTGCGACGCGGTCGACCGGATGTTCGACCCCGGCGATCCGCACCCCGGCGTCTACCACCTGCTCGCCAAAGAGCTCGCGCTGCTCGACGCCGACCCCGCCCGCCACGCGACGCTGGCCAACGCGCTGGCCTTCCGGCTCAAGCTCCTGCTGGCGGCGGGCTTCTCGCCCCAGCTGGCCGCGTGCGCGTCGTGCGGGGAGCGCGACCACCTCAGCGGCTTCTCCGGCGCGGCCGGCGGGGTGGTCTGCAGCGCCTGCGAGGCGGGCAGCTTCGCGCTCTCCCAGGACGCCCACGACTTCCTGGTGGGCGCCCTCGGGCGCCCGCTCGCCGGGGCGCCGGAGGCCCCGCCGCGGGCGCTCGCGCAGGCCGAGCGGGCGATCCTCGAGACCCTGGAGCACCACGCGCACCTGCGCCTGCGAGCGGTAGGCTCGCGCCTGTCATGAAGCGCTTCAGCCTCCCGGTCCTGGCCGCCGTCCTCCTGCTCGTCGCGGTCCCGGCCGCGGCCGACGCGAAGATCCGCCGCATCCAGTCGCCCTCGGGCAACATCTTCTGCGCCTACCTGAAGGCGCGGGGCACGCCGGCCCAGGTCCGCTGCGAGGCGACGTTCATCAACGACGTCGCCGGGATCGTCAAGGTCCGCGGGCGCGCGCGCTTCAAGCGGGTCACCGACACCATCGCGGACCCCCAGGCACCCGTCCTTCGCTACGGCAAGAAGAAGCGCTGGGGGAAGTTCCGCTGCTCCTCGTCGCGCCGGGGCGGCCTGCGCTGCAAGAGCCGCAAGTCGGGCCACGGGATCTTCCTCAGCCGCGAGCACCAGGGGACCTTCTAGCGCCGTGAAGTGGGTCTACGACTTCGCCGAGGGGTCGCGCGACATGCGGGACCTGCTCGGCGGTAAGGGCGCCAACGTCGCCGAGATGACACGGATCCTCGGCGCCCACCGCGTCCCGGCCGGCTTCACGATCACCACCGAGGCCTGCGTCGCCTACATGAAGGCGGGCCAGCAGGAGCCCGAGGCGCTGGCCGGGCAGGTCGCCGAGGCGCTCGGCCGCCTGGAGGAGCACACCGGCAAGACCCTCGGCGACGACGACGACCCGCTGCTGGTCTCGGTCCGCTCGGGCGCGCGCGAGTCGATGCCCGGCATGCTCGACACCGTCCTCAACCTGGGGCTCAACGACACGTCGGTCGAGGGCCTGGCCCGGGCGACGGAGAACGAGCGCTTCGCCTGGGACTCCTACCGCCGCTTCGTGCAGATGTTCGGCAACGTCGTCCACGGCATCGAGGGCGAGTGCTTCGAGGACGCCATCAAGCAGGCCAAGGCGGCCCGCGGGGTCGAGACCGACGTCGAGCTCGACGCCGCCGCCCTGCGCGAGCTGACGGAGACCTTCAAGGCGATGTACGCGTTCCCGCAGGACCCGCAGGAGCAGCTGCGCCAGGCGGTCCGCGCGGTGTTCGACTCCTGGACGGGCAAGCGCGCGGTCGAGTACCGGCGCATCAACCGGATCCCCGACGAGTGGGGCACCGCGGTCAACGTCCAGCAGATGGTGTTCGGCAACAAGGGGGAGACGTCGGGCTCCGGAGTCGCGTTCAGCCGCGACGAGGTCACCGGCGCGCCCGAGCCGTCGGGCGACTTCCTCGTCAACGCCCAGGGCGAGGACGTCGTGTCGGGCGTGCGCAACACCCGCGACATCGCCGAGCTGGCCGACCTGATGCCCGAGGCCCATGCGCAGCTGATGGAGATCCTCCGCACGCTGGAGTCGCACTACCGCGACATGCAGGACACGGAGTTCACCGTCGAGGAGGGGCAGCTGTACATGCTCCAGACGCGCAACGCCAAGCGGCCGGCCCAGGCGGCCGTCCGCTTCGCCTGCGACGCGGTCGACGGGGGGCTGCTCTCGCGCGAGGAGGCCATCGCCACGATCGACCCCGCCTCGCTGGAGCAGCTGCTGCACCCGACGTTCGATCCCAAGGCGCGGTACGAGGTCCTCGCGCGCGGCGTCAGCGCGTCGCCGGGCGCGGCCAAGGGCGAGGTGGTGTTCACCGCCGACGACGCGATCGCGGCGGCCGAGGAGGGGCGCGCGGTCGTGCTCGTGCGGCCGTTCACCGAAGCCGACGACGTCGGCGGCTTCTTCGCCGCGCGCGGGATCCTCACCTCCGAGGGCGGCAAGGCGTCGCACGCGGCGCTCGTCGCCCGCGGGATGGGCCGCCCGGCGGTGGTGGGCGCCGACGCGCTGCGCATCGACCTCGGCGCCAAGACGATCTCGGTCAACGGCACGACGATCGGCGAAGGCGACCTGATCGCGCTGGACGGGACCACCGGCACCATCACGCTCGACGACGTCCCGCTCGTCGATCCCGACGTCTCGGAGTACTTCGATCGCGTCCTGGAGTGGGCCGACGGGATCCGCCGGCTGGGCGTGCGCGCGAACGCCGACGCGCCCGAGGACGCCCGCAAGGCGCGCGAGTTCGGCGCCGAGGGCATCGGGCTCTGCCGTACCGAGCACATGTTCATGGCCGCCGATCGCCAGCCGAAGATGCGGGCGATGATCATGGCCGACACCGCCGACGAGCGCCGCGACGCCCTGGCCGAGCTGCTGCCGCTGCAGCAGGAGGACTTCGAGGGGCTCTTCGAGGCGATGGCCGGGCTGCCGGTGACGATCCGCCTGCTCGACCCGCCGCTGCACGAGTTCCTGCCCAACCTGGCCGAGCTGAGCGCGGACGTGGAGCGCGCGCGGATCGAGTGCGCCGACGACCTGCCGGCGCTGGAGAAGCTGCTCGCGCGCACGGAGGACATCCACGAGGAGAACCCGATGCTCGGCACCCGCGGCTGCCGGCTGGGGATCCTCTACCCGGAGATCTACGAGATGCAGGTCAAGGCGATCATGCGCGCGGCGCGCGCCGTCGAGTCGCGCGGCGCCGAGCCCCCGCACCCCGAGATCATGATCCCGCTCGTCGACTACGAGACGGAGATCCAGGTGATGCGCGCGCTCGTCGTCGGGGTCGGCGACGAGGAGGGCCTGACGGCCGTCGAGGACTACACCGTCGGCACGATGATCGAGCTGCCGCGGGCCTGCTTCGTGGCCAACCGCATCGCCGAGCACGCCGACTTCTTCTCGTTCGGCACCAACGACCTCACGCAGACGGCGCTGGGCTTCTCGCGCGACGACGTCGAGTCGAAGTTCCTGGCCAAGTACCTCGAGCGCAAGCTGATCGACCGTTCGCCGTTCGAGACCATCGACAAGCCCGGGGTGGGGTGGCTCGTCCGGCTCGCCGCGTGGGTCGGCCGCGAGGCGCGCCCGGACCTCAAGCTGGGGATCTGCGGGGAGCACGGCGGCGATCCCGACTCGATCGCCTTCTTCCACATGGCCGGCCTCGACTACGTGAGCTGCTCGCCCTTCCGGGTGCCGATCGCTCGGGTGGCCGCTGCGCAGGCCGCGTTGTAGCGGGCCGCCATCCTCCCCCCGTGTGACAATGGGGGGGTGTCCATAACGTCGCCCACCACCGTCGCCTCGGCCTTCGCCGAACGCGTGCGCGCCGCCGAGGCGGCGTCGTTGTGGGCGCTCGCGACGCCCTCCTATCCGGCCCGGCGGCCGGTCGAGGAGCCCGACTGCGGCCTGCGCACGCCGTTCCAGCGCGACCGCGACCGCATCGTCCACTCCAAGGCGTTCCGCCGCCTGAAGCACAAGACGCAGGTGTTCGTGGCCCCGGAGGGCGACCACTACCGCACCCGGCTGACCCACACGCTGGAGACCACGCAGATCTCGCGCACCGTCGCCCGCGCGCTGCGCCTCAACGAGGATCTCGTCGAAGCGATCGGCCTGGGGCACGACCTCGGGCACCCGCCCTTCGGCCACCTGGGCGAGGACGTGCTGGACCGCCGCTC
Organism: Solirubrobacteraceae bacterium; assembly: GCA_036389195.1. Lineage (GTDB taxonomy): Bacteria > Actinomycetota > Thermoleophilia > Solirubrobacterales > Solirubrobacteraceae > JACCYI01. Next base: position 1,883 of record DASVQH010000113.1, on the reverse strand, counting down.
GCGCGAGCGCTTCGGCCGGCCGTTCCGCCACAACGAGCACTCGCTGCGGATCGTCGACGTCCTCGAGTCGCTGAACCTCTGCGAGGCCGTCCGCGACGGCATCCTCGGCCACTCCGGCCGCGCGGCGCCGCCCGCGACGCTGGAGGGGCGGATCGTCCGGCTGGTGGACCGCATCGCCTACATCAACCACGACATCGACGACGCGGTGCGCGCCGGCGTCCTCGCGCCGGCCGACCTGCCCACGGAGGAGATCGCCGTCCTCGGGCCCACCGGGTCGGCCCGCATCGACACGCTGGTCCACGACCTCGTCGAGCACTCGGCCGCCGCCGGCGAGATCGTCCAGGGCGACGTGGTGGGCGGGGCGATGCTGCGCCTGCGGACCTTCATGTTCGAGCGCGTCTACCTCGGCGCGGCGGCCCGCGAGGAGCACGCGCGCATCGAGCGGGTCCTCTCCACGCTGTTCGACTGGTTCTGCGAGCACCCCGAGGAGCTGCCGCTCGCGGCGCCGGGCACCGGCGAGGACGAGCGTGTGATCGACTACCTCGCGGGCATGACCGATCGCTTCGCCATCCGCGCCTACACCGAGCGCGCGGTGCCCCGGGGCTTCGCGGGGGCGTAGTGGCCCGCTACGCCGAAGACTCCAAGGAGCGGATCCGCGCGGCCATCGACTTCGTGGAGCTCGTCGGCGCGCGCACGGAGCTCAAGCGCGCCGGCGTGCAGCGCCTGACCGGCCTGTGCCCGTTCCACGAGGAGCGCTCGCCGTCGTTCGGCATCGACCCGGTGGAGAAGCTGTACCACTGCTTCGGCTGCGGCGCGGGCGGCGACGTCTTCAAGTTCGTGATGGAGACGGAGGGCGTCGACTTCCCGACGTCGCTCGAGCTGCTCGCCGAGCGCGCCGGGATCGAGCTCGTGGTCCAGGAGGAGGACCCGCGCGCCACCGAGCGGCGGGCGCGGCGCCAGCGGCTGCTCGCGCTGCTCGAGCGGACCGCCGGCTACTACGTCCGCGTGCTGTGGGAGGCGCCGGAGGCGGCCGGCGCCCGCGAGTACCTCCTCGGGCGCGGGCTGCTGGAGGCGTCGCTGCGCGAGTTCCGGGTCGGCTACGCGCCCAGCGGGTGGGACAAGGTCCTGCTCGGGTCGCGCCGCGCCGGCTACTCCGAGGAGGAGCTGCGGGCGGCCGGGCTCATCCAGCGCTCGGAGAAGGGCTCGCACTACGACGCGTTCCGCGGGCGGATCACGTTCCCGCTCTGCGACCGGCGCGGCAACGTGCTCGGCTTCGGCGCCCGCGCGATGCGCGACAACCAGGGCCCCAAGTACGTCAACTCCCGCGAGAGCGAGGTGTTCTCCAAGGGCAAGCAGGTCTACGCGTACGACCTGGCGCGGGCGGCCGCGTCGCGGGCCGGGTCGGTCGTCCTCGCCGAGGGCTACACCGACGTCATCTCGCTGCGTCAGGCGGGGGTCGAGAACGCCGTCGGGCTGATGGGGACGGCGCTCACCGAGGCCCAGGCCCAGGAGCTCAAGGGCCTGGCGCGGACGGTCGTGCTGTGCCTCGACGCCGACGCCGCCGGCCAGCAGGCGATGGTCAAGGCGGCCGGCCTGATCACCGGCGTGGGGTGCGAGCTGCGCGTCGTCCCGCTTCCCGCGGGCGCCGATCCCGCTGACATCGTCGCCGGCGAGGACGGCGCCGAAGCGATGCGCGGGCTGATCGACCGGGCGATGCCGTTCGCGCGCTTCCAGGTCGAGCGGGCGCTCGACCGCGCCCAGGTCGCCACCGCCGAGGGGCGAGACCGGACGCTCGACGAGGTCGCGCCGGTGATCGAGGCGCTGCCGCCGAGCGTGCTGCGCGAGGAGCTGGTCCAGATCACGGCCGGCCGGCTCGGGCTCAG
>DASVQH010000112.1:0-26100 GCA_036389195.1 Solirubrobacteraceae bacterium | reverse complement strand
CGGCGCGCGCGCCCTTCGCGCTGGTGAGCCGGTCGATCGAAGCCGCCGCCATCTCACCGACCGCCGGCATCCCCAGCGGCTCCGCGCGAGCCGCGGCGTCCTCGAGCGCCGCCCGGGCCTCCTCGCGACGGTCCGCCGCGGCGAGCACCTCGCCGAGGCGGAGCTGGGCGACGGCGGCATAGGGCCGGGCGCCGGCGGCGTCGTTGAGCGCCACCGCGCGGCGGAGGTGCACCTCCGCCTCCGCGTGCTCGCCGAGCGCGTGCGCCATGCGGCCGAGGTAGTAGTCGACCACGTTCTCGGTGCAGACCGCTCGAGCGATCACCGGGTACAGGCCGGCCAGCGGAGCCAGGCGGCGGCGCAGCACCGCGCACGCCGTGAGATCGCGGACGTCGGCCGCGGCCTCGGCCACCTCGCACGTCACGTGCCAGTTGGCGTCGAGCGGGAGCGCGGCGCCGTCGTCGGCCGTCAGCTCGGCGACGATCCGCCGAGCGCGCTCGTGCTCTCCCAGGAGGCCGTCCAGGTTCGCGAGCCAGCCGAGCCAGGCGGCGGGGACCGGGGACGCCGCGGCGGTGCGCTCGAGTGCGTCGCGGTCGAGCTCGCGGTGGCGGTACTGGACGGCGTAGCGCAGCCGGCGCTGGATGCCGACGAACAGCGGGGCGTTGGCGTCCTGGCCCTGCTCGCCCAGCGCGAGGGCCGCGTCGCCGAGGTCCGCCGCGTCCTGCCAGCGCCCGGCCATGAGCGCCAGCCCGGCCCGCCAGAAGGGCACGTACCAGCGGAAGTGCGGAAGGCCGACCTCGTCGGCCAGTGCGGCGTAGGCGTCGATCTCCGCGCGCACCTCCGGCAACCGCCCGAGCTCCCAGAGGTCGACGACGCGCCAGTTGCGCGCCTGCAGCGCCGCCTCGCGATCGTGTCCGGCGAGCGCGGTCTCGAGCATCTCGGTCACCACCGCCAGACGGCGGTGCACCGCCCCGGGCTCCCAGAGCCCCACCCGCATGGCGTTCAGGGCCGCGGTCAGCGCCTCGCCGTCGCCGCTCTCACGGGCGTCGGCCACCGCCTGCTCGGCCAGCGCGAGCGTCCGCGCCGGGTCGGCGTAGTAGACCTCGACCGCGAGTCGCGCGCGCACCAGGGCCGCGGTCCTCCGGTCCCCGTCCGGCTGGGCGGCGAGCGCCTCCTCGAGCAGCTCCTGCGTCGGTTCGTCGGGCGCCGCGATGACCACGCCCAGACCGCCGAATCCGAGCGCCGCCCGCGCGAGGCGGACCGGATCCCCGTCACCGCGCGCCAGCTCCGCGGCCGCCCGGAACGCCTCGCGCGCCTCCTGCCGGCGCCCGGCGCGGTGCTCCGACGTGCCGAGCGCCAGGAGGACCTCCACGCGCTCCCCGGGTGAGGCGTGCTGGAGCGCCGCCCGGAGGTGGCCCGCCGCCTCGGAGTGGGCGAGCGCCTCGGTCGCCTCGCGGGCGGCCGCGAGCTCCCAGCGCAGCCTCTCGTCGCCGGGGGCGAGCGGCGCGGCCGACCGCAGGTGGCGGACGACCTCCCCCGCCGCCGACCCGCGGACCGCGAGGGCGGCGCTGACCTCGAGGTGGCGCTGCGCACGACGGGCGCTCGGCATCGCGGTCAGCAGCGTCTCGCGGACGAGCGCATGGGCGAAGGCGAAGCGCCCGGGTGCACCCGCGGGGTCGACGAGCCCGGCCTCGTGGGCCTCGTCGAACGCCTCGAGCGCCTCGGCGATCGGGCGTCCGGCGACCTCCGCCGCGAGACCGAGCTCCCACTCGAGCCCGAGCACCGCGCACGTGGCCAGGATCTCGCGGCAGGACGGCGCGAGCCGGTCGAGCCGGCGCGTCACGACGTCCCGCACGCCGGGCGGGGGTCCGGAAGCGCCGTCGCCGTCGCGTTCCTCTCGCAGGAGGGCGTCGAGGAAGAACGGGTTGCCGCCGGTGCGGCGGCGGTAGGTCCGCGCGACCTCGAGGCCGCTCTCGCCGGTTCGCTCGCCGAGCAGCTCGGCGATGGTGGGCTCGTCGAGGCCGATCAGGCGGACCTCCGCCAACCCGGCGTGGCGCCGCAGGTCCGCGAGGGTCTCAGCCGCCTCCGGGCTCAGCTCGGCCGTGCGCGCGATCAGCAGGACGAGCACCGGCATGTGCGCCGCGTGCAGGACGACGTGGCGCAGCAGCGCCAGCGAGTCGCCGTCGGCCCAGTGGAGGTCGTCGAGCACGAGCAGCGCGGGAGCCTCGCCCGCCGCCTGCTCGACCAGCGCCCGCGCCGCCTCGAAGGCCAGATAGCGCTCGCGTGGACCGGCCGGCCGCTCGGCGGTCAGGTCACGGGTGGGCAGCAGGCGCGCCAGCGCGCCGTCGTGCCGCGTCAGCCGGCGTGCGGCCTCGTCCGGCCCGAGCTGGGCGAGCTGCGCCTCGAGCAGCGCGATCCAGGGCTGGAACGGGACGAGGGCATGCTCGTCGGAGCGCCCGTAGAAGACGGGGGCGCCCCGGGCGTGGACGCGCCGCGCGAGCTCGCCGGCGACCGTGGTCTTCCCGATCCCCGGCTCGCCGGCGAGCAGGGCCACGCGGGGAGCGCCGCCGGCCGCCTCCGCCCAGGCGGCCGCGAGCCGGGCGAGGGCGCGTTCGCGGCCGCGCGGCCGGCCGGTGCGCGCGAGCGGTGGAGGGAGGGCCCGGTGCGCGCCGCCCGGCGGGCCGGGCGTCACGGCCGGCGTCGCCTGCGCGTCCGGGCCGAGCCGGCCCAGCCGCACGTCCTCGACCAGCGTCCGCGTGGCGGGCGACGGCGGGACCCCGAGCTCGCGCCGCAGGCGCTCGGCGAACGCCGAGGCGACGGCGAGAGCGGCCGGCCGGTCGTCGGCGCGGGCGAGCAGCCGCACGAGCTCCCGGTGGCCCGCCTCCCCCAGCGGGTCGTGATCGATCCGGCGGCGCGCCCAGGCGATCGCGCCGTCCAGATCGCCGGCCGCCTCCGCCCGGTCGGCGAGCGCCGCGAGCAGCTCGACGACCTGCGCCGCGTGAGCGTCACGGGCCCGGAGCACCCAATCGGCGTCCAGGCCGGCCAGCAGCTCCCCGCGGGCCAGCTCCGCCGCGGCCGCCAGGTCCCCTTCCCGGCGCAGGCGCTCGAAGGCCGCGGCGTCGACCGTCGCGCCGTCGAGCGCCACCTCGTCGCGGGTGGCCACGAGCGCGTGCGCCGCCGGGCCGAGCGCGGCGCGCAGGCGGTACACCGCGTCGCGCAGCGACTTGCGGGCGCTCTCCTCCGGCACCTCGGGCCGCAGCCGCCCCGCCAGCGCCGACCGCGGGTGGCGACCCGGGTGCAGCGCGAGGTAGGCGAGCAGCTCGCGCGCCCTGGCGTCCGCCGGCAACGGCAGGTCCGCGCCATCCGCCCGCGCCGTCAACGGGCCCAGGACGCCGATCTCGAGCATCGCGGCGGACACTACCGGCGCCGCCCCGGGCCTTCCGCCCGCCCGACGCGCCTGCGACGCGCCCGCGACGCTCGCCGCGACGGAGCGGCGACGGAGCGCCTGCAGGCTGCGGCCCATGAACAGCACGACGAGCCACACCCTCCACCGCCGTCACCTGCCCCAGCTCGACGGGGGCGTCTTCCTCACCGACGCCGGCCTCGAGACGGAGCTCATCTTCCACGACGGTCTCGACCTGCCCGCCTTCGCGGCGTTCACGCTGCTCGCCGACGAGCGCGGCACCGCCCGGCTGCGCCGCTACTACGAGGGCTTCGCCGAGCTGGCCCGCGAGCGGGGCACGGGGCTCGTGCTCGAGACCCCGACCTGGCGCGCCAGCCCGCGGTGGGCGCGTGAGGTCGGCTACGACGACGCCGCGCTCGACCAGGCCAACCGCGACGCCGTCTCGTTGCTGGAGTCCGTGCGCGCCGGCCACCCCGGCGGGGCGCCCATCGTCATCAGCGGCAACGTGGGCCCGCAGGACGACGCCTACAGCCCCAGCACGCAGATGGACGCCGACCGCGCGCACGAGTACCACGCCGTGCAGATCGGCACGTTCGCGAGCACGGCGGCCGACCTGGTGACCGCCATGACCCTGACCTACGTCGAGGAGGCGATCGGCGTGGCGCGCGCGGCGCGCGACGCGGGGATGCCCGTGGTCCTCTCGTTCACGGTCGAGACGGACGGCCGGCTGCCGAGCGGGCAGTCGCTCGGCGAAGCGATCGAGCAGGTGGACGCGGCGACGGACGGGAGCCCCGCCTACTACATGCTCAACTGCGCGCACCCGACGCACTTCGACTCCGTCCTGCAGCCGGGCGCCGCCTGGGTCGACCGGATCGGCGGGCTGCGGGCGAACGCGTCGACGTGCTCGCACGCGGAGCTCGACGAGGCCGAAGCGCTCGACGAGGGCGACCCCGCCGACCTGGCCGCCCGCTACGTCGCGCTCGCCCGCGCGCTGCCGCGGCTCACCGTGCTCGGCGGCTGCTGCGGCACCGACATCCGCCACGTCGCCGCCATCCGCGACGCGTGGCTCGGCCGCGTCGCGGCCTGACCCCATCGCCCTCCCGACCCGACAGGAGCCCCACGATGCACGACCGGATCCACCTCGCGCTCGCGCACGAGCGCGCCCGCACCCTGCACGAGCGCGCCGCAGCGACCCGCCGCGCCCGCTCCGCCCCCCGCCCGCGTCGGCGGGCGGCGCGGGTGGCCCTCGCGGTGGCGGCCGCCCTGGCGGCGCTGCCGTCGGCCGCGCAGGCCGCCGTGACGGCCGGCTACGACCCCGGCACGCGGACCCTGCGCGTCTTCGGCGACGGATCGGGCAACTCGATCGTCGTCGGCCGTGACGCGGCGGGGAAGCTGCTGGTCAACGGGGGTGCGGTCGTCCCGCAGGGCGGGACGGCGACGGTCGCCAACACCGCGCGCATCGAGGGGTTCGCCCAGAGCGGCGACGACGTCCTCGCGCTCGACGAGCGCAACGGCGCGCTGCCCCGTGCCGACCTGTTCGGTGGCGCCGGCTCGGACGCGCTCACCGGCGGCTCGGGTGCGGACATGCTCTTCGGGCAGTCCGGCACCGACGTCCTGCAGGGCAAGGGCGGCGAAGACCGCCTCTTCGGCGGCGAGGAGCGCGACACGCTCACGGGCGGCGACGCCGACGACGCCGTCGACGGCCAGGGCGGCGACGACCGGTCGCTCTGGAACCCTGGCGACGACAGCGACACCTTCGCCGGCGCGAGCGGGACGGACAGCCTGGAGGTCGCCGGCGGCAACGGCGACGAGCAGTTCACCGTGGCGCCGAACGGCACCGCCGTGCGCCTCAGCCGCACCACCCCCGCGCCGTTCACCATCGACGCCGGCAGCGTCGAGCACGTGGTCCTCGACGCCAACGGCGGCGCCGACCGCTTCAGCGCCGCCGGCGATCTCGCGATGCTGACCCGGCTCGTCGTGGACGGCGGCGCCGGCGCCGACACCGTCCTCGGCGGCAACGGGTCCGACGTGCTCCTGGGCGGCGAGGGTGACGACGTCGTCGACGGCAACCAGGGCAGCGACGTCGCGCTGCTCGGCGCCGGCGAGGATCGCTTCGGCTGGGAGCCGGGAGACGACTCGGACGTCGTCGAGGGGCAGGACGGCGTCGACCGGCTGGCGCTCACCGGGTCAAACGCCAACGAGCGCCTCGCCATCTCCGCGAGCGGCGCACGCGTCCGCGTCACCCGCGATGTCGGCTCCGTGGCACTCGACGTGGGCGGCACGGAGGAGCTCGACGCCGCGCTGCTCGGCGGCGGCGACGCCGTGACGGTCGGCGACCTCTCCGGCACGGGCGTCACGTCGGTCAACCCCCAGCTCTCTCTCGCGGGCGGCATCGGCGATGCGCGACTCGATCGGGTCACCGTCGACGGCACGGACGCCGCGGACCGCATCGCGGTCAGCGGGATCGCCGGCTTCGCCTCGGTGGCCGGCCTCCCGGCGACGACGTTCGTCACCGGCGCCGAGCCGAGCGACGCGCTCGAGGTCCGCGGGCTCGGCGGGACCGACGTGATCGACATCAGCGCCCTGCGCCCGCGCACCGTCGCGTTCACGGCCGTTCAGTGAGGGCGCCGGCTGGTCGTGTCCTGTGGGCGAGCGCCGACGGACTCAGGCGACTGACGATGGCCGGTGCTTCGTGCACGAGACCGTCGTCCTGCAGCGCGGCGGCCATGAAGAGGCCGAAGTCGGTCCGGCGGGTGATGTTGCTCTCGAGCACGGGGTCGCCGACGTGGCGGCTCCATACGGGCAGGCCCTGGCTGTCGCCCTCCTCCAGATCGCTGCCGCGTACGACGGTCCAGCGGGTGTCGCTGGCGAAGATGCGCCGGCAGGCCTCCACCTGATCGTCGAGGTCGGCGAAGCGGGCGAGACGGGCGAGCGGGCCGAAGACGGCGACGATCGCCTTGAGCCGCCTCGAGTAGACGTCCTGGCCGTCGCGGGTGATGTGCCAGCCGCACGAGAACACCAGTCGTGCGCCCGGCTCGGCGAAGTCGAGGACCGCCTGGGCGGTTCCCGTCGAGTAGCCGTGGACGCCGCGCGGTACGAGAACGACGAGCACGCCGCCGCAGCCGGCGACCGCGCGCTCGATGAGCTCCCGGTCGTCGGTCGCGCCGGCCATGACGGTGATCCGACCGTCGAACTCGGCGAGCTTGGCCACGCTCTTGTCGCGGCAGACCGCGACGACCTCGTGGCCCTGGTCCAGCGAGTGCTGGACCAGGTGCTTGCCGAGCTTGCCGGACGCTCCGATGACGCAGACCTTCGAGGCGGTCATGCGATGCCCGGGGTCGGCCGGGGGGCGACGGCGTCGCTCGCGGGCGAGGCGGGCGCCGGCTCGCGGCCGCCCATGTCGAGGCGGAACGGCGGGTAGGCGTCGGTCATGAGCGCCGCGTAGGCGCCGACGCGGTAGCACCAGCGGTTCATCCCCATGACGAAGTCGAAGATCGCCCGCGGGTAGCCGCCGGTGAACAGCACGACGACACCCGCGATCAGGACGAGCAGGCCGATGAGCCCGCCGCCCGACGTCCACGCGACGTCGTCGCCGGCGGCGTTGAGCCCGGCCCACGTGCCGCCGGCGAACACGCCGACGATGAGGTAGTGCGGCAGCGCGAGCAGCCACCACTTGACGAGCACCAGGCCGCGCGAGAGCTCGCTCGGGTACTCGATCTCCAGGCGCGCCGGGTAGTCCGCGACGTCGGCGAGCGTGAACGGCGGGTAGCGGTCGGTTCCGAGTGCGCTGTAGGAGTAGAACGCCACGCGCCAGGACCACCGCAGCACGCCGACCTTGAAGTCGAAGATCCCGCGCGGGTGGCGCCCGGTGAACAGGATCGCGAAGAAGCCGACGACGGTCACCGCCACGAACGCGATCCACAGGAAGACCAGCACGACGACGTGCGGGATGATCAGCAGCCACTTGGCCAGCCACAGCCAGCGGCTGAGCTGCCCGTCGAGCTGTCCTTCGATCCGCAGCGGATAGGCGCGGGATGGGGCGTGCACGGTCATGGCGGGCGCTCCTCTCAAAGAAGCATGTGGGCGCCGGCGGCGCCGTCTTCGAGGTCTCCCGAGGGTCGCCCGTGCCGATCCGGCAGCGCGAGCGGCGATCGAGGCGCGGCGGAAGCGATCCCGGTCGTTCGGGATCGTGAAGTGCCGCGCACTGATCTGCTTCTACGGCGACACTACTCCCTTCGGCGGGACCCGTCGGAGAACCCTGACGCGCGGGGTCCCGGGCCACCGCGAAGCGCCCTTCCCGGTCGTCGCCGCGGGCTCGCGGAAGCCCTTGACGATCAGGTGGACGCCGAGGACGCCGGCCTCCCACACCATGATCGCGAGGCTGAGCAGGCCGCCCGTGGCCGACATCTGCCCCCACGCGCCGAACAGCGCGCCGACCGCGTTGACCAGGCACAGCGAGCCGCCGACGAGTCCGATCATCGCCAGGCGCGCCGGCAGCAGTCCGGAGCGCAGCATCGCGTACCCGAGCAGGAGCCCGTTGCCGATCGCGACGCAGAAGCCGGGGCCGAGGAGGAACGTCCAGTCATGCGCCGCGACGAACGCCTGCGCGGACGCGATGCGCGCGCCCTCGCTTCCGACGCCCTCGCCGTGCAGCGTCGCCACGGACAGCAGGCTCACGGCGCCGACCGCGATCAGCGTCGACTCGACGATCCGCGAAGCGACCCAGCCGAGCGCGAGCGTCGGCCGGAACCGCCGCAGCAGCGGATAGAGGACGACGGCGGTGGCGATGTCGAAGACCACGAGGAGCACCTCGAGCAGCGCCCCGACCCGGATCTCCGTGTCGGAAGCGCTTCCCACCACCCATCGGGTGTCGTCCAGGACGGAGCCGTACAGCGCGTACGCGCCGATCGACGTCGCGAAGGTGAGGAGGAAGAACACGCCGATGAGCCGGGCGGTGCTCCGGTGCTCGGCGGCGAAGGACGGGTGCTGCGGCATGGCGAGTCCCATCTGAAGGGTGCTTACGCTGTAAGCTTATAGCGTAAGGCCAACGCCATGCCTCCGAGCGCCCGCACTCCACTCAGCCGCGACCGCATCCTGCGCGCGGCCATCGACCTCGCCGACCGCGACGGGCTCGAGGGGTGCACGATGCGCAGGATCGCCGGTGAGCTCGGCGTCGAGGCGATGTCGCTCTATCGCCACGTGAAGAGCAAGGACGACCTGCTCAGCGGCCTCGTCGATCTCGTCTTCGGCGAGATCGAGCTCGGCGAGCCGGGCACCCGCGACTGGCAGGCCGCCATGCGCGACCGCGCGCGCTCCCAGCTGACCGCCCTGCGCCGCCACCGCTGGGCGATCGGCCTGATGGAGGGACGGATGCGGCCCGGCCCCGAGAGCCTGCGCGTGCACGACACGACCCTGGGGATCCTGCGCGAGGCGGGGTTCGCGTTCCGCGCCGCCGTGCGCGCGAACTCGGTGCTCGACGCGTACGTCTACGGCTTCGCCCTGCAGGAGCGCGACCTGCCGGCGCGGGCCGACGGCGCCACCGCCGAGGTGATGCGGGAGCAGATCCGTCCCGTGCCCCGAGCGGACGCGTACCCCTACCTCCTCGAGGCGATGGGCGAGTTCGCCGCCGCCGGCTACGACTACGACGCTGAGTTCTCCGCCGGCCTCGAGCTGATCCTCGCAGGGATCGCGCGAAGCCGGCGCTAGCGTCAACGCGCCACTTTCCAATCCTTGTGACGGTTTGCCGGACTTCGGCGCGTTGTTCCGGCACAGAGAGCTTTGGCGGCTTTGTCCGCGCTCGATCTCCCTGGCACGTGTGCCACCCCATCGAAGGAGATCGACATGCAGCCTGCTGGCCTGCTTCGGCGCCCGACGCCGAAGCCCACTCGCTCTCGGCCCGCGCCGACGGCGCGCTTCACCAGGAGGCTGCTTGCGCTCGCCGCCGCTTGTGTGGGCCTCGTCGCCCTTGCCTCACCGGCTCAGGCGGCGACGATCGGCGTGGCTCAGACGAGCGGGATGCAGTGCGGCGGCAACACCACCTTCGTCGACACGGCATCGACGGTCCCCGGCGACGGCGTGATCCGGAGCTTCTCGTACGCCTCGGTCTCGGGCAACCGCAACCAGCGCCTGAACTTCAAGATCTTCCGGCCGACCTCGACGCCGCACGTCTACACCGTGCACGGCGCGACCGGCATGGTCACGCTGCAGGGCACGACGGGCAAGGAGCGCTTCGCGCTTGCTTCCCCGATCGTCGTGCAGGCCGGCGACAAGCTCGGGTACCACGCCGAGACGGCCCTCATGGGATGCGCGACCACGGACGCGTCGGATGGGACCACCGCGCGCTACAGGCTCGACCAGGCCGACGTCCAGGTCGGCGCGACGCAGATGGTCGACTGGTGCTGCTACGGCCGAGCGAACGTCGAGGCGGACTTCGATCCGGACACCGACGGCGACGGTGTGTACGACTCGCGCGACGCGTACCCGACGATCAAGCCCTACTCCACCCAGGTCACGATCGGCCAGCTCCCGACGTGCGTGAACCGCCTGGCGAGCGGCGCCATCGAGAGCTTCTACGTCACGGCGTCCGGGCTCGTCCCGGATCTCGGCTACACCGTGTGGGCCGAGCGCCTGCCGGGTCCCCAGAACCCGTATGACGTGGCCGGCGTCTACGGCGGTGACTTCGCGCGCAGCTCGACGTGGGGATTCCTGCTCAGGTTCGGCGGCTGGGTGCCGGCCAACCAGCAGTCCGTGTTCGTGAAGGTCCGCACCGAACCGTGGTGGATGAACATCATCCTCGCCGAGAAGGAGGTGGCGGTCTGCCAGGACGCCGACAGCGACGGCATCCGTGACGCCGCCGACAACTGCCCCTCCGACTCGAACGCGGACCAGAAGGACCTCGACGCCGACGGCAAGGGCGACGCGTGCGATCCCGACATCGACGGTGACGGCGTGGCGAACGCCGGCGACGCGTTCCCGCGTGACCCGGCCGAGTCGAAGGACTCCGACGGCGACAGGGTGGGTGACAACGCCGACGCGTTCGACAACGACCCGACCGAGTCCAAGGACACCGACGGCGACGGCGTCGGCGACAACGCCGACGCGTTCGACAACGACCCGACCGAGACCAAGGACACCGACGGCGACACGGTCGGCGACAACGCCGACGCGTTCCCGAACGACGCGACCGAGTCCAAGGACGCCGACCGCGACGGCAAGGGCGACAAGTCCGACAACTGCCCGACCGACGCGAACGCCGACCAGAAGGACCTCGACGGCGACGGCAAGGGCGACGCCTGCGACGGCGACATCGACGGCGACGGCTACGCCAACGGCGACGACGCGTTCGATCGCGACAAGCTCGAGTGGAAGGACTCCGACGGCGACCTCATCGGCGACAACAGCGACCGCTTCCCGAACGACGCCACCGAGCAGACCGATGCCGACGACGACGGCAAGGGCGACAGGATCGACAACTGCAAGACGACGCCGAACCCCGATCAGCGCGATACCGACGGTGACGGCAAGGGCGACGTCTGCGACGACGACGTCGAGGGCGACGGCGTCATCGACACCGGCGACAACTGCCCGACGGTGAGCAACCACGATCAGGCCGACCTCGACGGCGACCTGACGGGCGACGCCTGCGACGGCGATCGCGACGGCGACGACGTCGCCAACGGCGCCGACGTCTTCCCGGATGACGGCGGCGAGTGGGCCGACAGCGACGGCGACCGGGTCGGCGACAACGCGGACGCCTTCCCGAACGACCCGAAGGAGACCCAGGACACCGACCGCGACCACACGGGGGACAACGCCGACAACTGCGTCGCCGTCGCCAACGAGGACCAGGCCGACCTCGACGGCGACAAGCGGGGCGACGCCTGCGACGGGGACATCGACGGCGACGGCGTCGCCAACGGCGACGACCGGTTCCCGCGCGACAAGGCGGAGAGCAAGGACTCAGACGGCGACCTCATCGGCGACAACGCCGACAAGTTCCCCTACGACGCCAAGGAGACCGTCGACGCCGACGGCGACGGCATCGGCGACAACGGGGACAACTGCCGGACGACGAGCAACGCCGGCCAAGCCGATCTGGACAAGGACGGCCAGGGCGACGCCTGCGACGCCGACGACGACGGCGACACGGTCCCCGACGCCACCGACAACGCGCCGCGCACCCCGAACGCCGACCAGCAGGACCTCGACGGCGACGGCATCGGCGACGTGATCGACCGGACGGTGCTGCCGCGCAACGCGGACATGTGCAAGAAGGACGGCTGGAAGCGGTTCTACGACGGCAGCGGCCGGTTCAAGAACCAGGGCGACTGCGTCAGCTTCGTCGCCACCGGCGGCAAGAACCTGCCCGCAGGCAGCTAGGACGCCACACTGGCACCGAGCAGGCCCCGGGGCCTCGCCGCAAGCGGCGGGGCCCCGGCAGCTGGTGGTCGACAGCGGCAGCAGCCGAGCGCTGCGTCGAGGGACGCCGCGCAGATCGACGCCGTGCTCGCGGGGTCGCGCCTACAGCGAATCGCAGACGGCCTGAGACTCCGAGTCGCCCTCTATCCCGAGGGTCGGATCGCCCTGTCGGAACTCGCGCGTGCTCTCGCACCAGGCCTTCGCATCGTCGCCGCAGAGCTTGTTGCCGCCGTTCGCGAGGATGATGCACTTCTCGCCCGTCAACTCCCCAGCCGAGCAACCCGCTGCGCTTCCAGCGATCACACCGGCGATCAGGAGTGCCCTCAGCGCCCTCATCGTGCACCGAGAGCGACGCCCTGAGACGGCGCGCTCCTGGCGAAGAACACGATCGCGGCGATGACCCCGGCGGCTGGGATGAACAGCGCCGGCACGGAGTGCCACCACTGAGCCTTCACGTCGGTGCCCTGCATGTCTTACGTCCCCCCGGTGTCCGGTCGTCGCTCAGCGAGCCTGTCGTGCACTCAACGGGATGGCACACCGCTTTCTTGCGCATCAGACGTGCGTGAGGCCGCTCAGGAGTTCGCCTCGCTCGGCTCAGGGCGGTCGTCGACGCCGGCACGGCTCGGCGACGCTCGCCGCGCGCTAGATGTAGTACATCGTCGCCCCCGCGGCCTGGTTCTCGCGCTCCACCACGTCGGCGATCGTGGCGTTGGCGAGGACCGCGCGGGTGGCGGCGGCGGCTTCGGAGAAGATCCCCTCGGCGCCGGCGCCGAGCTGCCCGTCGAGCAGCTCGACGATCTCCAGGACCGTGATGGACCCGGGGTCGCGCGCGAAGGCGTAGCCGCCCTTGACGCCGCGCTGCGAGCGCAGGATCCCCGCGCGCCGCAGGACGGCGAAGAGCTGCTCGAGGAACTGGACCGGGATGTCGCGGCGGCGGGCCAGCTCGCCGATCGGGACGGGGCCGGCGCCGCCGATCCGGCTGAGCTCCGCGAGCGCGCGGACGGCGTAGGGGGACTTGGTCGTGATCGAGATCATGCGAGCATCGGCATCGTATGGCAGCCCTCGGCCGCTTCGGGCCACCCCTCGCCCTGATGGCCGTGATCTTCTTCCTCTCGGCGCAGCCGGACCTCAACAGCGGCCTGGGGACGCTCGACACGATCCTGCGCAAGCTCGCCCACATGACCGAGTTCGGCCTGCTGTGGTTCCTGTGGTGGCGGGCGCTCGGCTACCGCGACCCGCGGCCCGCGATCGCCGTCGTGCTGCTCTACGCGGCGTCCGACGAGCTCCATCAGCACTTCGTGCCGGGCCGCCACGGCTCGCCGGTGGACGTCTGCATCGACGCGGCGGGCGTCGGGCTGGCGGGGCTGGCGGTGGTGCTCTACGACCGGCGGACGGCTAGAGCCAGCCGCGTTCCGTGGCGATGAGCACGGCCTGCGCGCGGTCGACGGCGGCCAGCTTGCCGTAGATGTTGTGCAGGTGGGTGCGCACGGTGCTCGTCGAGAGCTCGAGCTCGTGGGCGATCTGCTTGTAGACCATGCCCTGCGCGAGCCGCTTGAGGACCTCCATCTCGCGCCCGGAGAGCGGCGAGGGCTCGACCGCGCGGGGACGCTCGGTGGTCGGGTACGGCAGGTCGTAGAGCACGGTGCGCAGGTCGCCCGGGGCGAAGCCGACGGCGCGCGCGGCGCGCAGCAGCTCGTTCGAGGACACCGCGCCGCCCTGCGAGTAGTAGGCGACCATGTCCGCCAGGCGGACGAAGGCGGCGTCGCCGGTGGCGTCGTCGGCGTGGTGACGCTCGATCGCCGAGGCGACCGCGTTGGGCAGGTTCCAGCGGCGGGCGAGGACGCCGCCGACCAGGGCGTGGTCGACGCCGAGCTCGCGGCGCTCATAGTGGATGCGCTCCTCCGGCGTGCGCGCCGGCCCGTGGACCTGGCGCGGGTAGCCGGGGTAGGCGTGCATGAGCACGAGCTTGCCGACGTCGTGCAGCAGCGCGGTGACCAGCAGCCGGTCGCGGTGGGCGTACTCGGCCTGGGCGGCGAGGCGGTCGGCCGCGCGCTGGACGGTCACGGCGTGCAGGCGGAAGCGCTCGGGCGCGGCGTCCCACGTCTTGCCGCGCTCGAAGAACTCGAAGACCTCGGTCTTGTCGGCGAGCCCCTGGACGGCCTCGGGCGAGAGCACCTCGACGGCGCCGACGACGGAGTCCACCTTGCCGCGGCGGGCGCCCTCCATGCTGTTGGCCAGGCGCAGGACGGCGATGACCAGGGCGACGTCGGACTCGATCGCCGCGACGACGCCCGCGGTGGACGGCCGGTCCTCGGAGACCAGCGCCAGCACGCGGTTGCGCGACTCGGCCAGCGCCGGGAAGACCTCGAGCGCCTCGAAGGCGGCGGTCAGGCGCTTGCCGTGACCCTCGTTGCGGCGCTGGCCGCCCATGGCCGTGTGCGGCGCGGCCGAGCGGCGCGCGGGCACGCTCGACAGGCTGGCGACGGCAGGCGGGGTCATGGTCGGGTCATCGGACACTGGACGCAGAAGCTGAGACGATCGGCACGTCCAGCCCCGCAGGCATGTTAGTCACCCGGGCGGTCGCTGCGGCGCACAGCGGTGTCGATCCGGTGAAGGGTCTCGTCCCGTCCCATCAGCGCCACGGTCTCGAAGATCCCCGGCGACACCGTTGTCCCTGCAAGCGCCACGCGGACGGGCTGGAAGACCTCGCGCGGCTTGTAGCCGCCGGCCTCGAGCACCCCCCCGAGCGCCGCCTCGATCGACGGCTCGTCCCACGCGCCGTCGAGCCCGGCGAGGGCGTCGCGGGCCTCGCGCAGCGCCCCCAGCGCCCGCTTCGATCCGAGGATCTTCTCGCGGGCCTTCGGGTCGTCGACCGGCCCGTCGAAGAAGAACCCGGCCAGCGGCCAGAACTCCGCCAGGGTGGAGATCTTCTCCTGCGAGATCGCCGCGGCGTCGCGCAGGCCGGACCGGCCGGTCAGCGCCTCCAGGCGGGCGGTCAGCTCGTCGAGCGGCAGCTCGCGGAGGTAGCGCCCGTTGATGTGGCGCAGCTTCTGCTCGTCGAAGATCGCCGGGTTCCGCGAGACGCGCTCGAGCGAGAACTTCGCCTTGAGCTCCTCGGTCGAGAAGAACGTCGTCGTGTCGTCGTAGCCCCAGCCCAGCAGCGCGAGGTAGTTGCGCACGGCGGCCGGCAGGTAGCCGGCGTCGCGCAGCTCCTGGACCGACGCGGCCCCGTGGCGCTTGGACAGCTTCTTGCCGTCCGGCCCATGCAGCAGCGGCACGTGGCCGTAGACCGGCTCGGGGGCACCGAGCGCCTTGAGGATGCGCAGCTGCTTGGGGGTGTTGGAGTAGTGGTCGGCCCCGCGGACGACGTGGGTGATGCCGGCGTCGAGGTCGTCGACCACCACCGCCAGGTGGTAGACCGGCGTGCCGTCGGCGCGCGCGATGACCAGGTCGTCGAGCAGCGCGTTCTCGAAGCTCGACTCGCCGCGGATGACGTCGCGCACGACCGTGGCGCCCTCGTCGGGGATCCGCAGGCGCACCGCCCCGGTCCCCTCGTCGCTGCCTCGGAAGCCGCGGTTGCCGTGCTCGGCCTTGAACGCCTTGACCTCGTCGGGCCCCGCCGTGGAGCGGTACGCGTGGCCGCCGGCGATGAGCTGCTCGACCACCTCGGCGTGGCGGTCGGCGCGCTCGGACTGGAAGACCGGGTCGCCGTCCCAGTCGATCTCCAGCCACTCGAGCGCCTCGAGGATCTGGCCGACGTTCTCGGGCGTCGAGCGCTCGCGATCGGTGTCCTCGATGCGCAGGACCAGCGAGGAGTCCGGCTGCCCGCGGGCCAGGAGCCAGTTGTACAGTGCCGTCCGCGCGCCCCCGATGTGGAGGGCGCCGGTCGGCGAAGGAGCGAAGCGCAGGCGCATGGCCAACTCGATGCTAGACGGCGGCGCCGCGTGTTGATCGGCGGCCACGTGTCGCCGGCGGGCGGGCCGGCCAAGGCGGTCGCCCGCGGCGTCGAGGCGACGTGCCGGTCGATCCAGATCTTCAACCAGAACCCGCGGGCGTGGAAGCCGCGCGAGTACTCCGAGGAGGAGGTCGCCGACTTCCGCGCCGCGATGGCCGGCTCCGACGTCGACGCGCTGCTCATCCACGCCGTCTACCTGCTCAACTGCGCCTCCGAGGACGCGGAGATCCGCGCCAAGTCGCTGACCTCGCTGACCTCGTCGCTGCGGGCCGGCGCGCGGCTGGGTGCCCACGCGGTCGTGCTGCATCCCGGCTCGGCGCTGAAGGGCGGCGGGCCGGTCGACGCGGCGCTGGACCGCGCGGCCGACGCGATCGCCGAGGCGCTCGCGGAGTCCGAGGCCTGCCCGCTGCACCTGGAGGACACCGCGGGCGCCGGCGGGACGCTCGGGCGCTCCTTCGAGGAGCTGGCGCGCCTGATCTCGCGCGCCGGCGGCGACGAGCGCCTCGGCGTCTGCCTGGACTCCTGCCACCTGCTGGCCTCGGGCTACGACGTGCGCACGCCGGACGGCCTGGCCGCCGTGCTCGACGAGTTCGACGCCGTCGTCGGGCTGGACCGGCTCGGCTCCCTGCACCTCAACGACTCGCAGACGCCGCTGGGCTCCAACCGCGACCGCCACGCCAACCTCGGCGAGGGCGAGCTCGGCCGCGCGGGCTGCGCGGCGTGGCTCTCGGAGCCGCGCTTCGACGGGCTGCCGTGCGTGATGGAGACGGCGGGGATGGACGGCAAGGGGCCCGGCGCCGCCGACCTGGCGCTCGCGCGCGAGCTGCGCGAGGAGGGGCTGGCTGGGCGCGGGCTCGGCGGCTGACCCCATATCCTGGGCGCATGGCTGACACTCGTCTCACCCGACGCCAGCGCGAGCAGCGGGCGTACGTCTCCGGGCTGGTCGCGGCCGGCGGCGCGCTCGCCACGGTCGTGACCCTCCTCCTCGCCGTCTTCACGTCGCTGAGCGTCTTGATCGTGCTGCTGTGCGCGATCGTGACGGTGGTCGCCGGGCTGATGTTCCAGCGCTCCGTGTCGCGGTAGGCGGCGCGGCGCCGGGCGCGCTCAGCGCAGCCGGACCCGGACCTCGACCACGCGCTGGTGCGCGCCGCGCCCGAGCATGATCCGCAGGGCGTAGCGGCCGCGCCGCGCCGTGCGCCGGCTGTGCGCCGCCAGCGTGGCGGTCAGCCGCCCGTGCCGGACCACGCCGCGCGCGACCACCCGGCCGTGGCGGAGCAGCCGCGCGGACGCCGCGGCCCCCGCGAGGTCGCGGATGCTGCAGCGGACCTTCCGCCTGCCCTTGCGCAGCTTGCAGGTCGCGCGCAGCGCCGGGGCACGGGCGTCAGAGCCCGCCGGCGCCGCCGGCTGGGCGGCCGGCGCGGCCGCCGCAGCGCTCGCGCCGCTCGCGGTGACGTTCTCGCAGCTGCCCTCGACCGTGTCGACCGGGTCCCCGCCCACGGAGTCGACGTCGGTCCCGCACGCGACCTGGTCGCGCACCCCGTCCTTGGCGTTCAGCGCGTCCGGCCCGTCGCCGCCGATCAGGTCGTCCTGCCCGCTTCCGCCGACGATCGTGTCGGCGCCGGACTCGCCGTCGAGTGAATCGCCGCCGCCCGCGCCCTCGAGGCGGTCGTCGCCGCGCCCGCCGGCGAGCTGGTTGGCGGCGTCGGTGCCGATCAGCTGGTCGTTGCCCGAGCCGGTGACCGCATGCTCGACGGCGGTCAGGGTGTCCTTCTCGCCCGCCGCGCCGCTCACCGCGCCGCCGCGCAGGTCGACGAGGAGGGCGCGAGCCCGGCTGCCGTAGAGGACGAAGTCGTTGCCGAGGCCGCCGTCGACCGTGTCGGGACCGAAGCTGCCTTCGGCGTCGCCGTCGCCGTCGGTCAGCGTGTCGTCGTTGGCGTCGCCGGAGAGCTTGTCGCTTCCGCCGCCGCCGTCGATCTGGTCGTTGCCGTCGTTGCCGTGGACGGTGTCGTTGCCCGGCCCCGCGAGCAGGCGGTCGATGCCGGCGTTGCCGGCCAGCGCGTCGCCGTCGGCCCCACCCTCGAGGCGGTCGTTCCCGGCCCCGCCGGTGAGCGAGTCGATGCCGGGCCCGCCCTGGACCTCGTCGACGCCGGCGTTGCCGTTGACCTTGTCGGCGCCCTCGTCGCCCCACAGCCGGTCGATGCCGTCGCCGCCGCCGAGCGCGTCGGCCCCCAGGCCGCCGTCGACGTCGTCGTCGTCGAGGCCGCCCGCAACCGCGTCGTTGCCGGCGCCGGCGCCGATGACGTCATCGCCGCCGAGGCCGCTGACGAGGTCGGCGCCGTCGCCCGCGTCGAGCGCGTTGTCCGCGCCGGAGCCGGCGATCTGGTCGCCGAACGGCGTCGCCGTGAGGTCCTCGACCGCGCGTAGCGTGTCCCCCTCGTTCTTCTCCCCGTCGTTGGGCGCCTCGTCGCCGAGCGTCACGAAGATCGGCGCGCGCCGCCGGCCGTAGTCGACGCGGTCGCGGCCGCTGCCGCCGTCGACGACGTCGCCGTCAACCGACCGCGGGACGCTGCTGCTCCCCGTCGTGTCGCCGTCGTCGAGGACGTCGTCGTCCTCGCCGCCCTCGAGCGCATCGGCTCCGGTGCCGCCGAGCACCTCGTCGTTCCCCGCGCCGCCGCGCGCGGTGTCCGCGCCCGGGCCGCCGTCGACGGCGTCGGCGCCGTCGCCGCCGTCCGCCGTGTCGCCGCCGATCTCGCCATCGACCCGGTCGTCGTCGGCGCCGCCGCGCACGTCGTCGGCGCCGTAGCCGCCGGACACGACGTCGTCGCCCGCGTCCCCGCTCACCGTGTCCCCGCCGTCCTGCGGGCGGGTGTCGGTCTGGTACGGGAGGTAGGGCAGATAGGGGCCGCCCACGACCTGGTCCGGGCCGTCGCCGCCGTTGACGTGATCGGCGCCGAGGCCGCCGAACACAGCGTCGGCGCCTTCGTCCCCGTCGACGGTCGGGTCGTCATCCGGGCCGCCGTCGACCGTGTCGTCGCCGCCGGCGGCGTGGATGACGTCGGCGCCCGCGTCGCCGAACAGGTTGTCGTGGTTCGGGCCGCCGGTGAGGGTGTCGGCGCCTTCGCCGCCGGAGACCTCGATCAGGTTCGGGTAGAGCATCTGGCCCACCCTCACGGTGTCATCGCCGTCGAGCACCCGCACGAACAGGCTGGTCTGGTGGATGAACGGATAGGGCGCCGGGCACGTCGCCGTGGTGCCGGCGACCTTGCAGCCGTTCGCGCCGTCCCCGTCGGTGATGACCACGCCGGGACCTGCCTCGGTGAACGTCACGGTGCCGTCGTCGTTCTGCACCACGGTGAGGTCGTTGACCTCACCGGCGGCGGCGGTGTAGTACTGGCCCTTCACCGTGGATGCGTGCGCCGCCGCGGGCAGCGTCGCCGCGAGGGCGCAGAGGGCGGCCGTCGCCGCGACGAACCTCATGCCGGCCTCCTCGCCGGGCGCGATGCCCTGAGCTTGACGTGCTTCACCACGGCGCGCGCGCCGACGGCGCCGGTGAGGACCAGCTTGTAGCGGCCGTGGCGGCGTTCCGAGCGCGCCGGCAGCGTGAGCTTCAGGACCCCGTGGCGGAGGCGGCCGCGGGCGACGGTGTGGCCCGCCCGCACCAGCCGGGCGGCCGAGGCGCCCGCGGCGCCGCGGATCCGGCAGCGGAGCTTGACCTTGCCGTGCCGGGCCTTCCCGCGCTTCCAGCAGGACACGCGGACGTCGCGTGCGCGGAGCCGGGGCCCTCCAGGTCCGGCGGAACCGGTCGGACCCGGGGCACTCGCGAGGCCCGGCGGGCCCGGGGCGGACGGGGCGGCCGGCTCGCCCGGAGCGGCCGGGCCGGGGTCGCCGGTGGGCGCGGCGGCGGGCGGGGCGGTGTTCCCACCGCCGCCGCCGGCCGCCTGGCCGTTCACGTTCTCGCAGCTCCCCTCGACCGTGTCGACCGTGTCGGCCGTCACCGCGTCGACGTCGGCGCCGCAGGCCACGTTGTCGGGGGTGCCGTCCTTGGCGGTCAGCATGTCGCGCCCCTCGTCGCCGACCAGGTCGTCGCGCCCGGGGCCGCCGGTGATCGCGTCCGCGCCCGTGCCGCCGTCGAGCGCGTCGCTGCCGCCGCGGCCGTCGAGCTGGTCATCGCCGCTGCCGCTGTCCAGCTGGTTGGCCGCGCCGTTGCCGAACAGCCGGTCACGGCCGGGCCCGGTCAGCGCGTTCTCGACGTTGGAGACCGAGTCGCCCTCCCCGGCCTCGCCGGTCACCGCCGCGCCGGCGAGGTCGACGGTGACGTCGGCGTCGCGGGCGTAGAGCACGAAGTCGCGCCCGAGGCCGCCGTCCAGCGTGTCGGCGCCGCGCGGCTCGCGCGGGTCGGCGGCGTCGCCATCGAGGAGCGTGTCGTCCCCCCCGGCGCCGCGCAGCTGGTCGTTGCCGCCGCCGCCCTCGACGGCGTCCTCGTCGGCGCCCCCGTCGACCAGGTCGTCGCCGGCGTCGCCGCGCACGCGGTCGTCGCCGGCGTCGCCCTTGACCGTGTCGTCGCCCGGGCTGCCGCCGGCGTGGTCGCGGCCGTCGCCTCCGGAGACGGTGTCGTCGCCGTCCTGGCCGTCCAGGTCGTCGTCACCGCCGTTGCCGGCGACCGCGTCCGCGCCCGGGCCGCCGGTCACGGCGTCCGGTCCGGCGAGGCCGGCCAGCTGGTCGTCGCCGAGGCCGCCGGCGATCCGGTTGGGGCCGTTGGTGCCCGTCAGGCGGTCGGGGCCCGAGCCGCCGGTCAGGTCCTCGACGCCGCGGATGCTGTCGTTCTCGCCGGCCTCGCCGTCGTTCGCGGCCGTGTCGCCGGCGGTCACGGTGACCCCGCGCGTCCGCGCGCCGTAGTCGAGATCGTCGCGACCGAGGCCGCCGTCGACGACGTCTGAGTCCGGCGCCGCGCCGCCCGGCGTGTCGGCGTCGAGCAGGTGGTCGTCGTCGGCCCCCGTCGAGATCCGATCGTGCCCGGGGGTGATCAGCACCCGGTCCGTGCCCGGGCCGGTGACCACGGAGTCGTCGCCGGCGCCGCCGGTCACGGGCTGGGCGGCGGTCCCGTCGTTCCCGCTGCCGGCGTCGAGGGTGTCGTTCCCGTCGCCGCCCTCGACCAGGTCGTCGCCGGGGCCGGCGCTGAGCGTGTCCGCGCCGCCCTGGCCGTAGAGCTGGTCGGCGCTGCCGTCGGCGCCGCCGTCGAGCTTGTCGGCCCCGCCGGGCGGCGGCGGCGGATCGCGCGGGTCGGAGTCGGCCGGATCGAAGTCGCCCCAAAGGACGTCCGTGCCCGCGTCGCCGGTGATGCCGTCCGCGCCCGGGCCGCCGACGATCGCGTCGTCGCCGTCTCCGCCCTGGAGGGTGGGGTCGCTGCCCCCGCCGCCGTCGATCGTGTCGCCGCCGCCGTTGCTGCGAATCGTGTCGGCGCCCTCGCCGCCGGAGAGGAACGCGTTGGAGGACCCGTTGTCGGTGAGCGTGTCGTCGCCGTCGCCGCCGTGCAGGAAGAAGCCGAAGTAGGCGAACCCCCATTCCTGTTCCTGTCCGGTGACCGTCGCCGTGTCCTGCATGTCCCCGAGGGAGATGGACTGGAGCTCGCCGTAGGGGCAGGCCGCCGTGTTCGCCTCGACCGTGCAGACGCCGTCCAGGTCCTCGATGACGATCCCCGGGCTGTCCGTGAAGACGATGCTGTTGCTGTTGAGGTCGATCGTCAGGTTGTTGAGCTCGCCTGGGTCGGCGTCGTACTCGATCCAGTACGTCTCCTCGTGCGGGCCGAACGACCCGGACACGCTGGCTGCGTGCGAGACGGCCGGCGCGGCCGCGGCGGCGAGCACCGTGAGCGTGAGTGCCAGGAACGTTCGCGCGGATACGCGCATCACCGAACCACCTTCGCGTCGACACCCGTGACCTTCTCGCAGCTCGGCTCGACCGTGTCGACCGGATCGCCGGACACCGCGTCGACATCGGCGCCGCAGGCGACCTGGTCGCGCTCCCCGTCCTTGGCGTCCAGCGAGTCGGCCCCGTCGCCGCCGCTGAGGTCGTCCTGCCCGGCGCCGCCGACGATCGTGTCGGCGCCGAAGCCGCCGTCGAGCCCGTCGCCCCCGCCCGCGCCCTCGAGGCGATCGGCGCCACGCCCGCCGGTCAGCAGGTTGGCCGCGTCGTCGCCGATCAGCCGGTCACCGCCCGTGCCGGCGAGCGCGTTCTCGACGGCCGTCAGCGTGTCCTTCTCGCCGGCCGCGCCGCTGACCGCGCCGCCGCGCAGGTCGACCAGCAGCGGGGCCGTCCGCGCCGCGGCGCTCACGGGGTCGCGGCCGGTGCCGCCGTCGAGCGTGTCGGCGCCGTGGTCGCCGGCCGCGTCGCCGTCGCCGTCGGCCAGCACGTCGCCGTGGGCGTCGCCGTGGAGCGCGTCCGTGCCGCCGCCGCCCTGCAGGTCGTCGGCGCCGTCGTTGCCGTGGGCGGCGTCGGCGCCAGGTCCGCCGAGCACGACGTCGTTGCCGGCGTTGCCCGACAGCGTGTCAGCGTCGTCCCCGCCGTCGAGGCGGTCGGGGTCGTCGCCCCCGGTCAGCGCGTCGAGGCCCGGGCCGCCCTGGACGTCGTCGGCGCCGGCGTTGCCGTTGAGCTTGTCGTCGCCGTCCGCGCCCGCCAGCCTGTCGGCCCCGTCGCCGCCGCCGACCGCGTCGTTGCCGGGGCCGCCGTCGACGTCGTCGTTCTCCGTGCCGCCGGCGATGGAGTCGTCGCCGCCGGCGCCGCTGATCCGGTCTTCACCCGCCAGGCCGCTGACCAGGTCGCCGCCGTCCCCGGCGTCGATGCCGTTGCCGAGCGAAGAGCCGCCGATCCGGTCGATGCCCGGCGTGCCTGTCACGTCCTCCACCGAGAGCAGGAGGTTGTCGCCTTCGCCGGCGGCGCCCTCGCCGTCGTTGGCGACGCCGTCCCCCATCGTCAGGGTGACGCCCGCGAGCCGGTGGCTGTAGTCGGCGCGGTCGCGCCCGGCGCCGCCGTCGTAGACGTCGCCGTCGACCGTGTGCGCGGTCGAGCCCGGCGCGTCCCGGTCGCCGTCGTCGAGCACGTCGTCGTCGCCGCCGCCCTCCAGCTTGTCGATCCCGGTGCCGCCGACGACGGTGTCGTTGCCCGTCCCGCCGCGGACGACGTCGTCGCCCACGCCGCCGCTGACGGTGTCGGCGCCCGCCTGGCCGTCGGGCGTGTCGTCGCCTTCCTGGCCGTCGAGCGTGTCGGCGCCGTCTCCCCCGTACAGGGTGTCGAAGCCGTACCCGCCGTACAGGTGGTCGTCGCCCGCGTTCCCGTAGAGGGCGTCCTGTGAGTCGCCCGCGGGGCTGTCGCAGCCGCCGGGGCAGTATTCGGTGTTCGGGCCGCCGCGGATCGTGTCGGGCCCGGGGCCGCCGCGGACGGTGTCGGTGCCGAGGCCGCCGTACACGACGTCCGACCCGTCCCCGCCTTCGAGCACCAGCTCGTTGCCCGGGCCGCCGTCGATCTCGTCGGTGCCGCCGTTGCCGTGGAGCTCGTCGACGCCGGCGTCGCCGAAGAGGTGGTCGTTGCTGGGGCCGCCGTCGAGCTCGTCGTCACCCGTGCTGCCTTCGACCCTGACGTTCAGGGCCGGGCGGTGCGCGCCGACGGTCGCGGTGTCGCCGAGGTCGTCGAGCTTGGCCTCGAGATACGGGGCCACGCTGCACGTGGCGGTGTTCCCGGACGTGGTGCAGCCGACGCTCCCGGTCCCGTCGCCGTCTTGGATCGTGGCGACACCCGCGTCGGTGATCGTCATCTTCAGGTTGGCGTTCTGGACGATGGTGACCTGGTTCACCTCGCCGGAGTCGGCCAGGTAGTGCACGCCGTACTGGTTGCCGTAGATGTACGCCGCGTCCGCCGAGGCGGGGACCCCGCCCAGAACGCCAAGGAGGATCGCGGTGGTGAGGAGGCGAAGCGCGCTGAACCGAACAACCGGCATCCGGAGGGGACCATAGTCCGTCGAACGCTGAACGTGGGTTAACTAATCGGGACTGTCCGGCGGCGCACGTTTCGCCTCGCGTCAGACGGCGGCGATCGGCTCGGGTTCGCGCTCGCCGTCGGGCGCGATCCCGGGCTCGGGCTCCGCCTCGACCGGGACGGGCGCCGGGAGCGCCGGCGCGACCGCCGGCCCGAGCAGCTTCATCAGCGCCGCCTTGAGCGCGTGGTTGGAGCCCTTGACGCGGTAGCCCTCCCCCAGGCGCAGCCGGCGCGGGCCGGTCCGGGTCTGCATCTCCAGCACGACCTCGCAGTCGCCGGGGTACTCCTGCAGCAGCTCACGCAGGTCGTCGATCGCCGTGGCCGGGAGCCGCCCGGCGTCAAGACGCAGGTTGAGCGCCCGCGGGACGAGCGCGGCCTTCTCGGCGACGATCGCCTTCGCCTTGGCGACCTCCGCCTCGCTCGGCTTGAACGGCGACACCTCGTTGACGATCACGCAGACCTTGCCGGCTTCCTTGTGATCGACACGGCCCTTGATCAGGACGATCTCGTCGAGCGCCATCGCCGCCTCGTTGCCGGCCAGCGCCTTCTCGAAGACCACGACCTCGACGGTGCCCTCGAGGTCGTCGATGGTGGCGAACATCATCTGCGAGCCGGTCCGCGTGCGGATCTTCTTGGCCTCGGTGACCATCCCGCCGATCTTGATCCAGTCGCCGTCGCGGCGGTCGATCACCTCGGCGCAGGTGCAGTCGGCCTTCACGCGCAGGGCCTCGCGCACCGCCTTGAGCGGGTGCTCGGTGATGAAGATGCCGATCGACTCCTTCTCGACCGCCAGCAGCTCAGAGCGCTCGAACTCCTCGCTGGGGATCGGCGGGTGCGACGGCCGCGCGAAGGCCCCGGCCGAGCCGCCGCCGCCGCTGTCGTCGCCGAAGCCGCCGAGGTCGAAGATCGATCCCTGGCCGATCTGGGCGTCGAGCTGGGTCTTCTGCCCGGCGCCCTGGGCGGCTTCGAGGACCTCCAGCATGCCCTTGCGCGACGCCCCGGTCGAGCCGAAGGCCCCGCACTTGATCAGCGCCTCGATCGACTTCTTGTTCACGGTGCGGCAGTCCACGCGCTCGCAGAAGTCCCACAGCGAGGTGAACGGCCCCGCTTCCTCGCGCGCCCGCTTGATCGCCTCCACGGCCGCGTAGCCGACGCCCTTGACCGCGTCGAGCCCGAAGCGGATCCGTCCGTCGACGACCACGAACTCGTGGTCGGACTCGTTGACGTCCGGCGGGAGGATCTCGATCCCCATCGCCTCGGTCTGGTTGACGAAGAACGGGACCTTGTCCTTGGTGTCCATCACCGAGGAGATCAGCGCCGCCATGTACTCGGCCGGGTAGTTGGCCTTCAGCCACGCCGTGCGGTAGGAGATCAGCGCGTAGCAGGCGGCGTGCGACTTGTTGAACGAGTAGTCCGCCGACTTCTCGTTCGTCGCCCACAGCGACTCGATCACGTCGGGCGCGGTCCCGGACGCCTGACAGCCCTCGACGAACTTGGGCTTGAGCTTGGCCATGGCCTCGCGGTTCTTCTTGCCGATCGCCTTGCGCAGATCGTCGGCCTGCGGGCCGGTGAACCCGGCCAGCGCCTTGGCGATCTGCATCGACTGCTCCTGGTACAGGATCACGCCCTTGGTGGACTCGGTGATCGGGCGCAGGCGCTCGTCGATGAAGCCGATCGTCGCGGGGTTGTGCTTGCCGCGCGCGTAGGCGGGGATCTGGTCCATGGCGCCCGGGCGGTACAGCGCCACGAGCGCGACGAGGTCCTCGAACTCCGTCGGGCGGACCTTGCGCAGGGCCTCGCGCATGCCCTCGGACTCGAACTGGAACACGCCGATCGCGTCGCCGCGGGCCATCATGTCGTAGGTCTTGGCGTCGTCGAGCGGCAGCGTGGTCATGTCCGGCCGCTCGCCCGTGGAGCGCTCGATGATGTCCAGCGCGTCCTCGATGACGTCGAGGTTGCGCAGGCCGAGGAAGTCCATCTTCAGCAGGCCGATCTCCTCGATCGGCTTCATGGAGTACTGCGTGACCGTGCGGTTGACCCGGTTGCCGTTCTCGTCCGTGCCGGCGTCGGCCAGCTGCAGCGGGACGATGTCGGTCAGCTCGCGATCGGAGATGACGACCGCGGCCGCGTGGATCGACGAGTTGCGGACGATGCCCTCGAGGCCCTTGGCGACGTCGATGATCTGCTTCGCCGTCGGGTCCTCGTCGTAGGCCTTGCGCAGGTCCGAGCCCTCGACCAGGCAGTCGTCGAAGCTGGGCGAGCGGCCCTGCTCGGGATCCGGGATGAGCTTGGCCAGCCG
>DASVQH010000111.1:0-10487 GCA_036389195.1 Solirubrobacteraceae bacterium | reverse complement strand
GCTCGATGGACGAGCTGGCCATCGTGCGCGAGCGCCTGCGCCGGCAGCGGCTGATGGGCGGCGACGCCTTCGCCGCGCCGGCCGACGCGGTGCGGTGGCTCGGCGCCGTGCAGGGGCAGGAGTGGGCGGAGGCCAAGTGGTCGCTGGCGATGCGCACGCGCGACTGCGACGACGCGGGCGTCGAGGCGGCGCTGGCGCGCGGCGAGATCGTCCGCACGCACGTGCTCCGGCCGACCTGGCACCTCGTCGCCGCCGAGGATCTCCGCTGGCTCACGCGGCTGACCGCGCCCCGCGTGAACGCGCGCAACGCGCGGCGCTACGCCGAGCTGGGGCTCGACGGCACGACGCTCGCGCGCGGGCACGACGTGCTGGCGGGCGCGCTGGCGGACGGGCCGCCGCTGACGCGGCGCGAGCTGGGCACGGCGCTGGAGGCGGCGGGGATCGGCGTCGACGGCCAGCGGCTCGCCCACCTGGTCATGCACGCCGAGCTCTCGCTGGTGATCTGCAGCGGACCGCGGCGGGGGAAGCAGCACACCTACGTGCTCGCCGATCGCGCGGTGCCGGCCGCGGCGGCGGGCGAGCTGGAGGGCGACGCCGCGCTGGCCGAGCTCGCCCGCCGCTACTTCCGCTCCCACGGCCCGGCGACGGTGCGCGACCTGGCGTGGTGGGCGAGCCTGTCGGTCGGCGACGCGCGGACCGCGATCGCCCTGGCCGCTCCGGAGGTCGCGCCGGCGGAGGCGGTTGGCGGGGAGTGGTTCGACGCAGCGGGTGGTGGCGGCGGCGCGGGTGTCTCGTCCGGACCGCTGCTGATCCCCACCTACGACGAGACGCTGGTCGCCTACCGCGATCTGCGCGTGCTGATCGCCGGCGGCGCGACGCTCGACATCGCGTTCAAGCGGCCGATCGTCGTCGACGGGGAGACGGTCGGGACCTGGGAGCGGACGCTGCGGCCGCGGGAGGTCGTCGTCGCGACGACGCTGCTCGCGCGGCCCGGGGCGAAGCTGCGTCGTGATCTCGAGGCGGCGGCCGCGCGCTTCGGCCGGTTCGTCGGGCTGCCGGCGCGGCTGGAGGTCGCCGTGGCGAAGGGCTGAGCGCTCGGCGGCGCCACGCCGTTCCGCGCATCCGGAAGCTCCGAAAGGACGATGCCGGAGCGGACGGGTTCGCGCAGAGTCGGTGCGTCCGCCCGCACACGTCCGCTCGGAGGCCGCCCGATGTCGTCCGCCCCGCCCGCCCCGCCCCCGACATCCGCCGCATCCCCCAGTGACGAGACGCTCGTCCGGCGGGTGCGCCACGGCCCTGACCGCCTGGGCGCCTTCGACGCGATCGACCGCCGCTATCGCGGACCCCTGACCGCGCTGGCCGCCCATCTGATGCTTGGCAGCGCGTGCGATCCCGAGGACGCGGTGCAGGACACGCTGCTGCGCGCGCACGCCGCCCTCCGGCGCGACGACCGCCCGGTCGCGTTGGGCCCGTGGCTGCGCGTGATCCTGCGCCACCGGTGCTTCGACCTCGTCCGCGAGAGCCGCCGCGTGGTCACGGGACTGCCGACGGTGGACGCGGTCTCCGGCGGCGACGCGCTCGACGCCGTCGTCGCCCGCGAGCGGCTGCGGACCGTGCTGGCAGCGGTCGCCGACCTCCCCGATCGCCAGCGGGTGGCGCTCAGCGCTCGCGCCATCGCCGGGGACACGACGGACGAGATCGCCGGCGCGCTGGGCGCCTCGGGCGGTGCCGTCAAGTCGTTGGTCCGGCGGGCGCGGATGGAGCTCGAGGCGGTCGCGGCCTAGTTCAGCTCGCCCGCTTGGGGTCCGCGCGTCGCCGCTCGCCCGCCCCTCCGCGCCACCCGGCGACCGCGGGACTTCAGGCATCGACAGGGAAGGGTTCTTCTCGCGCGTCTTTCCTGGGACGCGGGAACGGCGGAACGGCTTGCGAGAGTCGCGGTGAGGTGGGCCTGTTCCTTCTCGACCCCCACAACGTGACGTCCGTGGTGGCTTTGGCCGCCATTGTGACGTTGTGGGGCCTATAGACGTTCAACGTCACATCCGGCGGATCTGGCTCCGCGGATGTGACGTCGTGGGGTTCCGCCAGCCGTTCCGCGCGACCACGCACCACAGGCAACCTGCGAACGGAGCACGCCTGGTCCAACCGCGACCGCCAGACCGACGATGACCCCGGACCTCGAGCCGTGCCCCGGTCAGCGACCGAAGCAGCCTGTGCAGATCATCGACGCTCAACGGAGCCGGCTCGGCGCAGTTCCGCCGCCTAGGCGCAATGGACGTCGAGACGCTGGAGGCGCTCGGCCGGCGTGAGGGTGCGGTCGCGCGCGCGGCGGGCCGCCGCGACGGCGCGGGCCTCGGTGATATCGCGCTGCTTCTGTGTCTCTGCCGATTCCGGATCGGTCATCCCCCGACAGGGTGGCGTCCGGGCGCGACGGCGTCCATCCGCGTCACCGCACGAGGCGGACCTTGAGGCCGCCGCCGCCGTCGACGGTCTCCCCCGCTCCGCCCATCAGGCCCAGGATGCGGGCGACGTAGCCGCGGGTCTCGGGGTACGGCGGGATGCATCCGCAGCGCTGCACCGGCGCCGGGCCGGCGTTGTAAGCGGCGAGCGCGAGCGGGACGGTGGCGAACCGCCGCAGGAGGTCGTGCATGAAGTGGGCTTGCGCGTCGATCGCCTGCGTCGCGTCGAACGGGTCGGTGACGCCGTACGCGCGCGCCGTGCCCGGCATGAACTGCGCGAGACCGACCGCGCCGGCCGGGGAGCGGGCGAACGGGTTGAAGCCGGACTCGGCGTAGATCTGCGCCGACAGCAGCGCGGCCGAGACGTTCCAGCGCTGGGCGGCCCGGGCGATCGGGGTCGCGAACTGGTGCGGGACGAAGTCGGGGATCGCGCCGCGGCGCTGGCCGTCGCCACCGCCGCCGCGATGCGTCGAGCGGGCGTTCAACGAGTAGCCGAAGTGCCACGGCTCCCAGGCGTAGCGCTGGATGAAGTGGAACCGCTCGGCATGGGCGGCGAGCCACGGATGGGCGGCGCTGGGGCCGAGGTCGAGCTCCGTCGCCAGCCGGTGCAGTGACTGGCCGGGCGGCGCGACCCACTTCGGGTCTGGGTGCTGCGCGAAGAGCGCCGCCTGCTCGGCGTTGGTGCGAAACGCGCTCGCGATGACCAGGTGGACCCCGTCGGCCTCCGCTGCGCGCGCGAGGCGATCGAACGCGGCGGCGACGTCGGGACGCATCGGTTTGCCCTGACGGTGTGCGAGGGGGCCGTCGTACTCGTCGCCGCCCGCGCCAGGATCGGCGAGCTGGTCCAGCGGCGCGAGCTCGGCCTCGGCCGCGGCGGTGAGGCGGAGGCCGCGGCGAGCGCGGCGGCTGCGGACCTCGAACCGTTCACCCACGGTGACCTTGACCCGGACGGGGGCGATCGTCGCGCCGTCGGGGAAGTCGACACGCGCGGCTCCCGCGCCGTTGGCGTCGGCGGTGGCCAGCGCGGCGGTCCGGCCGAGCGCGAGGTACGCCGCCTTCTCGAGGTGGCGGGCGTTGGGCCGGCCGCGGACGAAGGCGGGCTCGAAGAGCCGCGGGTACGCCGCGTGCATCGCCCGGGCGCCGGCCAGCGCGGCGAGGTCGGCGGCCTGCTGGGCAGAGGACCGCGTGCCGACCCCGCGCGCCACCGCGCCGAGGACGAACGCCCCCACGACGATCGCCGCGAGCGCACCGATCAGGAGGACGGCCACCTGTCCGTCCGCGCGCCGCATGGCGCCGGCGATCGGGCGTTCGCGGAACCGCGGTCCGTGCGCGCGCGGGCTCATGCCAGTCCCCGGACGAGGGTGGTCACGTCGGCGCTCAGGAAGCGTGCGCCCGTCGCCGGGAGCAGTGCAGCGCCGGGCGGCGGCGGCGCGGTGATCGCGACGGGCGGCCGCAGCGTGGCGAGCCCCGCGACGGCGAGCGCGGTGATGTCGGGATCCGCGTCTTCCGGGCGGACGATGACGATCAGGTCGAGGTCGTCGAGGAGGCCGTCGAACGCCGGCGGGCGCGGGCCGGTCACCGCGAGCACCGCCGGGCAGGCGGCGGCGGCCAAGGCGCGCGACCAGGCCGCTGCCGCCTCGCCCGGCTCGCCGGGCAGGGCGCATCTGACGGTGCGGCCCGCGGGCGCCGCCGCCAGGCCGCGGCCGGCCAGACTGGCCGCCAGGCGGCGCGAGGCGGCGGGCGCGACGCCGCCGCGCACCCCGGCGAGCCCCGTGCCCTCGGGGTGCCACTCCGCGACCAGGGCGCACTGGGCCCGTCCGTGGCCGCGCAGCTCGGCGACGAGCAGCCGGGCGACGGCGCGCGCGTCGCCGGCGCCGCCGAGCACCGCGGCGGCCGGCGACGGACCGACCCACGCGGCTTCCCGTGTACGCGGACGTGCCGGGTGAGACTCGGCGGGGGCGACGAAGAGGTCGAGCAGCCCGCTCATCGCGCGCCCCCGTTCGCGGCGAGCCGGTGGAGCGGAGCCGGAGGGACGAGGAGCGCGGCGGTGTGAACGGGACCGGCCGCGGAGGCGGACGGGACGGGGCCGGCGTGGGCGGTCGCCGTGGCGGTGAGGACGCGGGTGAGCACCGGGACGGGCCCGCGCGGGCGGACCTCGATCTCGACCCGGCGGGCGCGGACCCGGATCGCCGCGCGGTCGCGGGCCCACTCGGGCATGGCGGCGCGGGCGGCGTCGCGGGCGTCGGCGTCCTGCAGGAGGGCGACGGCCCCGGCTTCGGCGGCCGCCTCGGCGGCTTCGCCGGCCGCGCCCGCCGCCAGCACCTGCATCAGCCCGAAGCCCAGGGCGGCGATCAAGGGCAGCAGCGCGACGAGCTCGACGCTGGCCTGGCCCGACTCGGGCCCGTGAACCCGCCTCATCGGCCCTGCGGCGCGAAGCGCGCCGTCGCTCGCACGGCGCCGAGCGGCAGGACGCCGCCGGCGACGGCCGGGATGCCGACGCGGACCTCGACGGCGCCGCCGCCGCGCGAGCTCACCCGCAGCCGGCCCTCTAGGGAGCGCGGCAGGGCGCCGCGGGCGGCCGCGGCCGGATCGAGGCCGACCGCTTCGGCGCGAGCGGCCGCCCGGGCGGCGGCGCCGGCGGCCCAGGCCGCGTGGCCCGCCAGCGCCAGCTGCCACACGATCGCGCAGAGGAGACAGGCGAACGGCAGGACGCCGACGAGCTCCACCGCCGCCTGACCCTCGTCGCGGCGGACGGACGGGCAGTCAGCGGGCCGGTGAGCGGAGCGGACCGGAGGGACGGGCGCAAGGCGGCCGGCGGCGTCGAGCGGGCAGGGCGTCATGCCGCCACGATCGCGGCCGCGGCGGAACGGAACTACGCGCGGGTGTTACGAAAGACGCGCGGGAGCGTCAATACTCGCGCGACGCGCGCCACACGGAGTACACGCCGTAGATGGCGCCGCCGACGAGCGCGAGCCAGAGCAGCGCGCCCGCGCCGCCCTGGTCCCACAGACGGCGCATCGCCAGCAGCGCGAAGACGATCAGCGCGAAGGACCCGTACAGGATCAGGCGGGTGCGGTCGGGCAGGTCGAGGAGCGTGATCCGGTGCTCCATGTAGAGCCGGTAGGCGAAGAAGGCGAGGCCGGCGAACAGGATCACGCCGAGGACGTTGCCGATGGTCGCCGCGGCGGTGCCGCCGCCGGGCACCAGCCACAGGATCGCGGCCAGCGCGAAGAGGATCAGGATGTTGCGCGCGTGCTTGCCGGCGTCGGGACCCACGGCCCCCACGGTACCGCCTGCCGCGGCTTAGAGCGCGTCGGGCTCAGGCCCGGCGACGGCCGCCGACGCCACGGCCGGCGACTCGGGACCGTCCCCGGCGCCCTCGTCGAACGCGGCCACGGCGACCGCGGCGCGGGCCATGGCCTCGGCGGCGGCGACGACCGCGCCGTCGACCGGCTCGGCGTCGAAGCGGTAGCCGATCCCGAAGTGCGTGTGGATGTAGCGCCAGCCCGGCGAGGCGCGCTCGAGCTTCTGGCGCAGCTTGCGGACGAAGACGTCGACCGAGCGGTCGCCGTGCGCCATCGCGTAGCCCCAGACGCGCTGGTAGATCTCCTCGCGCGGCAGGACCTGGCCGACGGCGCCGGCCAGCAGCGAGATCAGCTCGTACTCGCGCCGGGTGAGGTCGACCGACACGCCTTCCACGAAGGCCTGGAACTGGTCGGCGCGGATCTCGAGCTCGCCGGCCGCGACGGGGGCGGCGTCGGCCCGCGCGTCCGCGCGCCGGCGGCGGCGCACGACCGCCTCCACCCGCGCGATCAGCTCCTCCGGGTGGCAGGGCTTGGTCAGCCAGTCGTCGGCGCCGAGACGGAGGCCGCGAACGCGCTGGGCGACCGTCGACTGCCCCGTGCACACGACCACGCCGAGGCCCGGCATCCGGGTGCAGAGCTTCTCCAGGTAGTCCCAGCCCCGCGGCCCGGCGACCGAGAGGTCGACGACGACCGCGTTGAGCCGCAGCGCGACCAGCGCGTCGAGCGGCACGGGCGAGGCGAGCATCCGGTGCTGCCACCCGAGCCCCTCCAGCCGCTTGCCGAGCACCTGCACGAAGCCGCTGTCGGCGTCGATCACCGCGAGCCGCACGGGCGCGGCGTCCGATCCGAGGTTCCGAGTCATCTCTGGGCGAGGATAGACCGGCGGGCGGTCGCGGTTACGGCCGCCCCGGCGGGCGTAACGGGATGGTCACAACTAGCGCGCTAGACGCCGACGGCCTCGAGCTCGGCGTAGAGCTGCTCCACGCGCCGCTTCGCCGCCGCGTGGCGCTTGGTCGACTTGGCGCTCGTCCGCGGGTCGTTCCAGGCCGACGGATCCGCCAGCTCCTCCTCGACCACGGCGAGCTCGGCCTCCGCGCGCTCGATCTCCGCTTCCAGCCGCTCGGCCCGCCGCCGCGCGTCCTTGGACGGGCCACCCCCGTTGCGAGGCGCAGAGACCGCGACCGACCCCGCACCCCCGGAAGCCGCCTTCTTCGGCTTGGCCGCCTTCACCGCCTTCTCGTCGGCCGCCCGCTCCTCGCGCACCCGCACGAACTCGGCCCAGCCGCCCTCGTAGGAGTGCAGCGTCCCGTCCTCGACGGAGACCGTCCGGGTCCCCACCGCATCGAGCAGCGCCCGGTCGTGGGTCACCAGCAGCAGCGTCCCCTGGAACGCCTGCAGCGCGTCTTCCAGCGCCTCGCGGCTCTCGATGTCCAGATGGTTCGTCGGCTCGTCGAGGATCAGGACGTTGGCGCCCGAGGACACGAGGATGGCCAGCGCGAGCCGCTGGCGCTCGCCGCCGCTCAGCCCTTCCACCGGCTTCTCGGCCGCCTCGCCGCTGAACAGGAAGCGCCCGAGCAGCGCTCGCGCCTTGCCGGGCGTCAGCCCCGTCGCCCGCTGGCACGCCTCGACGACCTTGGCCGTCGAGTCGAGCATCTCCGCGTGCTGGGAGAGCACCCCGAGCTTCACGTTGTGGCCGGAGCGCAGCTTGCCGCCGTCCAGCGGCCGCGCACCGGTCAGGGCCGAGATCAGCGTCGTCTTCCCCGACCCGTTCGGTCCGATCAGCGACACGTGCTCCCCGCGTTCGAGCCACATGTCCGCCTTCGAGAGCAGCACGCGCGAGCCGATCGACAGCGTCGCGTCCTCGAGCTCGAAGATCACGCGCCCCGACCGCTCCGGCGGCTTGAAGGCGAAGCCCAGCGCCGCGCCGTCGCGCGGGTCGCGCTCCACGCGCTCGATCCGGTCGAGCTTCTTCTGGCGCGCCTGCGCCTGGCGCGCCCGCGTGCCCGCCCGGAAGCGCGTCACGAAGCGCTCCAGCCGGGCGATCTCGGCCTGCTGCTTCTCGATCGCGCGGCCGAGCGCGAGCTCGCGCTGCGCCTGCTCGACGCGCCACTGGTGCCAGGTGCCCGGGAAGAACCGGCCGCGGCCGCCCTCGAGCTCCAGCACCGCCGTGCCCACCGCCTCCAGGAACCAGCGGTCGTGGGCGACCAGCACGATCGCGGCGTCGAGCGTCTGCAGCCGCTGCTCCAGCCACTCCAGCGAGGCGATGTCGAGGTGGTTGGTCGGCTCGTCGAGGAGCAGCAGGTCTGGGTCGCCGGCCAGCGCGCGCGCCAGCGAGGCGCGGGTCAGCTCACCGCCGGAGAAGGTCTCGAGGTCGCGGTCGAGGTCGCCGTCCCCGAAGCCGAGGCCGTGGAGCGTCGCGTTGACGCCCTCGCGCCAGTTGTAGCCGCCGGCGTGCTCGAGCGTCGCCTGCGCGCGGGCGTAGGCGTCGAGCGTGGCCTCCTCGTAGTCGCCGCCGGCCATCCGCTCCTCCAGCGCCGCGAGCTCGGCCTCGATGGCCAGCAGGTCGGCGCAGCCGGTGAGCACGTAGTCGCGCAGCGTCATCCCGCGCTCGCGCGGGGGCCGCTGGTCGTGCAGCGCGATCTTGGTGCCCTTGGCGAAGACCAGCTCGCCGCCGTCGATCGACGTCTCGCCGGAGAGCATCCGCAGCAGCGTCGTCTTGCCCGAGCCGTTGCGCCCGGACAGCGTCAGACGCTCGCGGCGCTCGAGCTTGAACGACACCCCGCGCAACAGCGGGCTGCCGACCATGTCCTTCGAGAGATCAGAGGCGATGCATACGGCCACGCACCTGACTTTAACCGCGGCTCTGCGGCAGCCCCGCGCCGTGGGCCTGCCAGTCGACCAGCTCCGCGTTCTCGCGGGCGACACGGGCCTCGCTGCCCCCGAGCTCCGAGAACAGCCCCTTGAGGCGGCGGACCCCGTCGGGCGGCAGCTCGGCGACCTTGGCGGCGAGCTCGAGCGCCACGCCCTCCGCGCTGTCCTCGGGCACGACGTCGAGGACCAGCCCCAGCGCCAGCGCGTCCCGGGCGCCCAGCCGGCGGCCGGTGAAGATCAGCTCCTTGGCGCGGGCGAGCCCGACCAGCGGCACGAGCCGCGCAGGCCCGACCGGCACGCCGAGCCGCGCGCCGACCCAGCCGATCTGCAGGTTCTCTCCCCCGACGCGCAGGTCGGAGCCCGCCGCCAGCTCCGCGCCCGCGCCGAGCGTGTTGCCGACGCAGACGCACACGACCGGCACCGGGAACGCCTCCAGCGCGGCGTAGAGGTCCCCGAACGCGCGCATCCGCGCGATGCCGCCCTCCCGGTCGAGCGCCTCGCCGGTGTCGGCGCCGGCGCAGAACGCCCGCGGGCTGGTGGTGGAGAGGACCAGGCAACGCAGCTCCGCGTCGGCCGCCAGCTCGCCGAGGGCGGCGAGGAACGCGGCCAGCGACGGGGAGTCGAGGGCGTTGCGGCGCTCCGGCCGGTCGATGCGCAGGATCGCCACGCCATCCTGGCGCCGCTCGACGAGGATCGACATCGGCCGCGGAGCCTATAATGCGGGCCATGCCGCGCCGCGTCTGGACCACCGTCTCCGCCACCGTCCTGTTCCTCGCCCTGAGCGCTCCGGCCGCGTTCGCCCAGGCGGCGACCGGCAACGACGGCGGCGAGGGCTGGTGGGGCGAGACGAACGACAAGATCGTCACGAACTTCGGGTTCGCGATCATCGCGTTCTTCCCGCTGTTCATCTTCGTCATGAGCATCCTCCAGTGGCGTCTGGACAAGCGCAAGGAGCGGCGCAAGGCCGTCGCCAAGGCGCGGGCCGCGCGGGCCGATCTGCGCGGCGGTTGGTAGGGGTCGCCTACGAGCGCCGCGGCCCCGCCGCGGTCCTCACCATCGACCGGCCCGAGCGGCGCAACGCCGTCGACGGGCCGACCGCCGACGCTCTGGAGGCCGGCTTCCGCCGGTTCGCGGATGACGACGACGCGGCCGTGCTCGTGCTCACCGGCGCGGGCGACGTGGCGTTCTGCGCCGGCGCCGACCTCAAGGCCATCGACACGCTGGAGCCCCGCCTGGAGTCAGAGGGCGGACCGCTCGGCTTCACGCGGCTGACCTCCCCCAAGCCGACGATCGCCGCGATCTCCGGCTGGTGCCTGGCCGGCGGCCTGGAGCTGGCGCTGTGGTGCGACCTGCGGATCGCCGCCGAAGGCGCGACGCTCGGCCTGCCCGAGCGCCGCTGGGGCGTGCCGCTGATCGACGGCGGGACCCAGCGCCTGCCGCGGGTCGTCGGGATGGGGCGGGCGCTGGACCTGATGCTGACCGGGCGGCTGATCGACGCGCGCGAGGCGCACGCGATCGGCCTGGTCACCGAGGTGGTGCCCGCGGGCGCCCATCTCGATCGGGCCCTGGCCGTCGCGCACGGGATCGCCGCGTTCCCGCAGCCGACGCTGCGCTCGGACCGCCTCGCCGCCCTCGAAGGGGCGGGGCTCCCGCTCGAGCAGGGCCTGGAGCTCGAGGCGCGGCTGGGGCGCGCGTCGCACCCGACGGGCGTCGAGGGGGCGCGGCGCTTCGCCGGCGGCGAGGGCCGCGGCGGCGCCGGGTCGGGCGTCTAGCGCCGTGTCGGCGACGACGGCGGTGGCGGGCCTGTCCGGCACGCTCGCGCGGGGCGTGCTGGCACTGCCCGAGCCGGTGCAGC
>DASVQH010000110.1:0-7004 GCA_036389195.1 Solirubrobacteraceae bacterium | reverse complement strand
TCACCGGCGCCATCTTCACTGCAGCCCGAGCGCGCCCGCGAGCGCTTCGGCCTCGCGCGCCCAGCGCGCGCAGAGCGCCAGTCCCGCGGCGCGGGCGGCGTAGCGGGCGCCGGCGCCGACGGGCGCGCCCCGGCCGTAGTCGAGATGCACGGCCGCGCTCGCGTGCTCCAGGCAGTACGCGGTGAGCCAGTCGTACTTCACGGCCGAGGCGCAGATGCCCAGCCGCACGAGCCGCTCGTCGCCCGTCCAACCCGCGTCGCGGAGCCCGTCCACATAGGCGCGAGTCAGCCGGGTGTCGAGCTCGTCGAGCTGGTCGTGCGGCAGGAGGAGGTCGAAGACCGCGTCGGGGACGAGGTTCCCGACGTCTTCGCCGATCGCTCCGTCGCCCGCGAACGCCCAGTCGAGGAAGACCACCTCGCCGCCGGGCCGGCGGATCACGTTGTTGGGCCACACGTCGAGGTGGCAGACGGTCCGCGGCAGGGCCTCGCTGAGCGCCAGGAGCCGGTCGCGGGCGGCATGGAGGCGGATCAGGTCCTGCCGCAGGTCCGGCCCGAAGTGCTCGCGCATGAGCGGCCGATTCCACGCGTCGTCGTCGTCGAGCAGCGCCCCGTCGACCGCGCGCGAGCCGCCGTAGGTCCGCAGGAACCCGCGGCTCAGCCACTCGTCGTCCGGAAGCTCGGGCCGGCCCTGCGCGCGGCCGAGCACCTCGGCGACGGCCTCCAGGTCGTCCACGGTCAGCGCACCGGCATGCCGGCCCGTCACCTGCTCCAGCCGCAGCTCGATGTCCCCTTCCGGCGTCGTGTCGATCCCCAGCAGTCGCGGCGCCCCCAAGCCCAGGCGCGCAGGCAGCTCGGTCGCGTACGCCAGCGCCTCGCGCTTCCAGTAATTCCAGTGCCGCGGATCGCTCGACGCGGCCCAGTGCGCCGGCGCCTCGCGCCGGCGCGTCAGCACCTTGTGGACGACGGCGCCCTCAGTCCAGATCGCGGCGGTCACGCCGTTGAGCGGGTTGTGGGCCGGCGTGGTCACGGAAACCGCCACTCTGACGGCGCGGGAGGCCGTAATGTCGCGCCATGACGTCGCCTCCCGCGCTGCGCAGCGCTCTCCTCGACCTGCACCGCGAGCTGCTGGAGTGGCAGCGGCGCAGGTTCGAGCGCGTTCACGGCCGGATGGACGCCGCGGAGCTGCTGCAGGCGGCGGCCGACGACATCAACTTCAGCTGGCTGCGGCCGGTCTCCCAGCTGATCGC
The DNA here is from genome assembly GCA_036389195.1 of Solirubrobacteraceae bacterium. Taxonomy (GTDB): domain Bacteria; phylum Actinomycetota; class Thermoleophilia; order Solirubrobacterales; family Solirubrobacteraceae; genus JACCYI01. The sequence continues at coordinate 5,758 of DASVQH010000110.1, read as the reverse complement.
CGACCTCGACGCGTCCGACGGCGCCGCCGAGGCGATCGAGCGGGCGCGCGCGCTGTTCGCCCCGCCCGACGAGGCGACGGGCTTCGGGCGCCGCTACCTGGAAGCGCTGCAGGACGAGCCGGCGGTGGTGCTCGCCCACGCGCGCGTGCTCGCCGCGCTGCCGGAGGCGCTCGCCCCGGTGCTGCGCCGCGCGATCGAGAGGGGCGACTTCGGCCCGCTCCTCGACCGGCTGGCTCCCCACGCGGTGCTGCGGACCAGCAGCGAGCGGGGGCGGACCCGCGTCGACGGCGCAGGCGCGATCGTCACCCACCTCAACGGCCCGGGCCCGGGCTCCGTCGCGCACTGGGACGCCCGCGAGTGGCCGGAAGGCCTGGCGGTGACCTTCGAGTGGCGCGGCCGCGACGGCGCGGACCGGCGGCGCTGGTACGTGCGCCGGGCGCCCGATGGCCGCGTCGACGAGCTGTGGAGCGCGGCCGCGCGCCCGACGGGCGGCGCGCCGGGCGACGGCGGCGCGCCCCCGCCGGACGCGCTGCTGCGCGAGCTCGCGGCCGAGACGGTCGAGCCGCTCGTCCACGGCGGCAACTCGGGCGCGGCGCTGCTGCGGGCGACCGGCACCGGCGGCGCCACCTACGTGCTCAAGCGCGTCACCCCGGGCGGCGACTGGCTGGCCCGCGCGACCGAGGACGACGGGCGCACCGCCCGGCTGCACGCCGCGGGCGCCTTCGACCGCATGCCGGCGGCGATCGAGTCCGGCATCGTCGCGGTCGCGCCCGCCGGGGGCCCCGGCGGCGCGTCCTGGATCGCCATGCGCGACCTGCACGCGAGCCTGCTGGGCGACGAGGCACGCCTGTCCCGCGCCCAGAGCCGCACGGTGCTCGACGCGGCCGCGCAGCTGCACGCCGCCTTCCGCGGCGCCGTCCCCGACGGCGCGGCGACGCTGCGCGCGCGGCTGGCGATGTCCACGCCGGCCGTCGCGGAAGCCGAGCGAGCCGGCGCCGACCTGCTCCCCAAGCAGTTCGAGCACGGCTGGGAGGCCTTCGGCGACGTCGTCGACGCCGACGTCGCCGATGCCGTGTTGGCCCACGTCGCCGCGCCGGACCGCCTCGCCGCCGCGCTGCTCGACGCCTACGGCGGCGCGACGCTCATCCACGGCGACCTGCGCGACGACAACCTCGGCTTCGACGGCGACCGCGTCGTGCTGATCGACTGGGACATGGCGACCGCCGGCACCCCGACGGTCGACTTCGCGTGGTACCTCGCCCAGGACGCCTGGCGGATCGACGCGACGCACGACGAGCTCGAGGCCGACCACCGCGCCGCCCAGGGCGACGCGGCGTCCGGCCTCGAGATCGAGCTGGGGATGATCAGCGGCCTCGTGCAGTACGGCTGGCTGCTGGCCCACAGCGCGCGCGTGCACCCCGATCCCGCCGAGACCGCCTGGGGGCGCCAGGAGCTCGCCTGGTGGGTGCCGCGCGTCCGTCAGGCGCTCACCGCGTAGAGCGTCCCGCCCGCCGACGTCCCGGCACCCGAGACCGCCGTGCCGTGGGCCTGCACCCACTCGCTGATCGCGCTGCTGTCGCCGCCGCCAGGGCCGCCCATCCCGCCGCCGCCAGGGCCGCCCATCCCGCCGCCGCCGCCCAGCAGGACGTACTTGAGCTCGCCGTCGCGCACCATCCGCGCGAGCTCGGCGGCCGTCGGCGCGGGGTCGGCGCCGTTGAAGCCGCCGATGGTGACCACCGGCTCGCCCGTGGCGACGATGATCGAGGCCGTCGCCTGCGACCCGATCGCCGCGACGAGGTACTTCGCGCCGCCCTGGTGGGCCTGCAGGTAGGCGATCAGCGCGGGGTCGGCAGAACCGGCGTCGCCGCCCGGCCCGCCCGGCCCGCCCGGCATCGGCTGCGCGCCGGCGGGGCCCGCCGTGACGTTGCCGCCGCTGAGCCCCTGGCCGGCCGTGGCCAGCGTGTAGGACGCCGGCCCGGCACCGACCGCGAGGACGGCCGCGACCGCGGCCACCGCGCCCAGCCGCCGCGGGAACGACCGCGGCAGGCGCAGCGCGACGCTGCCGAGCACGACGGCGGCGCCGGCCACGACGATCGCGTCGGTCAGCCACGGGGCGAAGTCCGGCGTGCGCGCGAGGAGCAGGACCGCCGTCCAGGCCGAGGCCAGGACGCCGACGTCGAGGGCCGCGACGCCCGCCCACGAGCGCTTCGCCCACCCGATCAGGGCGACGACCCCACCGCCGACGAGCGCCGCGACGGCCGGCGCCAGCGCGCTGACGTAGTACGGATGGAAGACGCCCCTCTGCGTCGAGAAGACGGCGGCGTGGACGAGCGCCCACACTCCGAAGAGCACCCAGCCGGCGCGCCGCGCGTCGGTGCGCGCCGCGGCCCGGGTCAGCCACGGCCCGGCCGCCAGCGAGACGAGCGCGAGCGGGAGCAGCCAGGCGATCTGGCCGCCCACCTGCTGGTTGAACAGCCGCAGGAGCCCGGGCTCGCCGCCGAAGTTCGCGCCCATGCCGCCGCCGTCGCCGGTGATGCGGCCGAAGCCGTTGTACCCGAGGATGAGGTTCCAGATCGAGCCGTCCTCGCTGCCGCCGATGTACGGCGTCTCGCCGGGCCACAGCGTCACGGCGAGCGGCCAGGCCGCGCTGACGCCGACCATCGCCGCGCCCGCGATCGCCAGCTGGCAGAGCCGGACGGCCAGCCGGGGCGGGCCGGCCAGCAGGTAGGCGGCGGCGAGGGCCGGCACGATCATCCAGCCCTGGAGCATCTTGGTCATGAAGGCCAGGCCGACGACGGCGCCGGCCCACGCCAGGTGCTTCGTGCGCCCGGACTCGATCGCGCGGACGGTCAGCCACCCGGCGAGCACCAGCAGGAGCACGAGCAGCGCGTCGGGCATGTCGACGCGCGCGAGCGCCAGCGTGATCGGCGACAGCGCCAGCGCGCCGGCGGCCAGCAGTCCCGCCGTCGTGCCGAACACCCGCCGGACCGTCGCGTGCAGGACGCCGACCGTGAGGAGCGTGCACAGCGCCTGCGGGAGGAGCAGGCTGAACGACGAGAAGCCGAAGATGCGGGCCGACAAGCCCATCAGCCACAGCGAGAGCGGCGGCTTGTCGACGGTGATGAAGCTGCCCGGGTCGAGCGACCCGAAGAACCACGCCTTCAGATCGACGCTGGCCGACTTGACGGCGGCCGCGTAGTAGGTGTTCGAGTAGCCCGACGCGGTGAGCCGGTCCATGTACAGGAAGGCCGCGACGGCCATGATGCCGAGGAGGACCGGCCGCACCCAGGCGGCGTCCTGCGGGCGGCCGCGGGCGCGGAGCTTGGCGCCGCCGCCAGGACGGGCGAGGCGGGGGAGGGCGGTGGTCGTCATGACGGCGACACCTGGCCCGAGGGCCCGAGGACGAGCGCGGCGAACACGGCGGCACCCGCGGCGCCCTTGGCGATCTTCGCGCCGGCGCTGCTCGGCCTGACCTCGGTGGGGGGTGATGCGGACATCGGGCCTCCAGTCGTCGGGGATCGAACTGGCGACAGCACACCGGCCCGGCCTGAGCCGGCCACGGGCGTTGCCTGGGAGATCCCTGGGAGGCCCGTTCCCAGGCGCCTCTCAGCCGGCGCCCAGCGCCCTCCCGCGGACGCCCGGGAGGGTGACGGCCATGACCTCCGCCATCGCGCTTCGCGCCCTTCCGCGCCGGCCGCACGTCGACGTGGTCGTCCCCGTCCACAACGAGGAGGCCGCGCTGGCCGCCTCCATCCGCCGCCTGCATGACTTCCTCTCAGAAGAGCTGCCGTTCGCCTGGCGGATCGTGATCGCCGACAACGCGAGCACCGACGCCACCGGCCGGATCGCCGCGTTCCTCGCCGCCGACCTCGAGCACGTCGAGGCGCTCGACCTCCCGCAGAAGGGCCGGGGCCGGGCGCTGCGGCAGGCCTGGTCGCGCAGCGACGCAGACGTCCTCTGTTACATGGACGTCGACCTGTCGACCGACCTGCGCGCGCTGCTGCCGCTGGTCGCGCCGCTGATCAGCGGCCACAGCGACCTGGCCATCGGCACGCGGCTCGCGCCGGGCTCCCACGTGGTCCGCGGCGCCAAGCGCGAGGTCATCTCGCGCGCCTACAACCACCTGCTCCACGCCACGCTCGGCGCGCGCTTCTCCGACGCCCAGTGCGGCTTCAAGGCGATCCGCGCCGACGCCGCCCGGCGGCTCATCCCTGCGGTCCGCGACCAGGCGTGGTTCTTCGACACCGAGCTGCTCGTGCTGGCCCAGCGTGAAGGGCTGCGCATCCACGAGGTCCCCGTCGACTGGGTGGACGACCCCGACACCCGCGTGGACATCGTCCGCACCGCGCTCGACGACCTGCGCGGCATCGCCCGTCTGCTGGCCGGTGCACGCCTCACGCGCTTCCTGGCCATCGGCGTCCTCTCGACGGTCGCCTACGCGCTGCTGTTCCTCGTCCTGCGCGGGCCCCTCGGGCCGGCGGGCGCCAACGCGGCCGCGCTGGCCGTGACCGCGGTGGCCAACACCCAGGCCAACCGGCGCCTGACCTTCCGGGTCCGCGGACGCGCGGGGCTCCTGCGCCACCACGCGATGGGCGCGCTCGTCTTCGTGCTCACCCTCGGGCTGACCAGCGGCGCGCTCGCGCTCCAGCACGCCATCGACCCGGCGCCGCCCCGCACGCTGGAGCTGGCCGTTCTCATCATCGCGAGCACGGCCGCCACCGTCACGCGCTACGTCGCCCTGCGCAGCTGGGTCTTCGCCCGCCGCCGGCGCACCGCCGCCCGGCTCCTCACCGCGGTGACGACCCCATGACCTCCCAGCCCCTCCGGCTCCGCTCCCACGAACGTGCGATGCGGTGATGACGCCGCGCTGCGAGGCTCGTCGCCATGTCGACCCAAGACGCCGACGCGCTCGCCGGCAAACTCAAGCGCACCGTCCTCCAGCACGCCGCGATCTCCGTGCCCGGGCGCGAGGTCGTCCAGGTGCTGACCGAGATCCCCGAGGGCGTCGAGTCGGGCTGGCACCAGCACCCCGGGGAGGAGGTCGGCTACATCGTGGCGGGGACGGTGCGGATGGAGATCGAGGGCCAGGAGACGCTGCTGCTGCACGCCGGCGACCCGTTCCTGATGCCGCCGCGCACGCCGCACAACGCGACCGACCTCGGCCCGGGCACGGGCCAGATGCTCTCCACCTACATCGTCGAGACCGGCGAGCCGCTGGCCGAGTTCACGCGCTGACGCCGGCCAGCGAGCGGTTCGCGCAGCCGAGCGTCTCGCACTCGATCGCGACGCGCTCGGCCATCGCCGCCTGCCCGCGCCGGCCCCAGGCGCGCGGGTCGAACGCGCGCTTGGCGTCCGGGCCGCCGAGCGCGCCGATGACCGCGGCGTGCTCGCGCACGTGGTCGGCGACGCCGCCGGTGAAGGCGTGCTGCATCTCCGTGTCGACGTTGACCTTGACGACCCCGTACCGGAGGGTCTCGCGCAGCTGCGCCGGCTCGGTCCCGCTGGAGCCGTGGAAGACGTACTGGAAGCGCGCGCCCGGGTGCGCGGCGGCGAGCGCCCGCTGCCCGGATTCCAGGATCTCGGGCCGCAGGTGCACGTTGCCGGGCGCGTAGACCCCGTGGACGTTGCCGAACGTCGCGGCCAGCAGGTAGCGCCCGCGCTCGCCCGTGCCGAGCACGCGCGCGACCTCGAGCAGGTCCGCGTCGGTGGTGTAGAGCCGCTCGGACCCAGGCGCGCCGCCGAGGACGCCGTCCTCCTC
>DASVQH010000109.1:0-6116 GCA_036389195.1 Solirubrobacteraceae bacterium | reverse complement strand
CCCAGCTCTTCACCGTCCTGGCCGACGCCGGCCTGACGACGATCCTCATGCGCGAGCTGGCCCAGCGGCCGGAGCGGGCGCCGGCGCTGGTCGGCTCGGCGCTCGCGCTGCGGTCGGCGCTCGGCCTGCTCGCGCTCGCGGGGGCGGCGATCGCCGCGCTGGCGCTGCCCTACTCGCCGACCGTGCGGCTCGGCGTGCTGATCGCCGGCGTGCCGCTCGTCCTCGGCGTCCTGACCAGCGCGTTCACGGCGGTCGCGCTGGCCGACCTGCGCGGCGCGCGGGTCGCCGTCGCCGACGTGGCGGGCCGTGCCACGGCCCTGGCCGCACTGGCCGCCGTCGTGGCGCTCGACCTGGGCTTCTACGCGGTGATCGCGACGGCGGGCGCCGGCGCGGCGGTGACGCTGGCGCTGGCCGCGCGGCTCGCGCGCCCGCTGCTGCCGGCCGCGCCGCGCGGCGACCGGGCGACGGCGCGCGCGCTGCTCGTGGCCGCCCTGCCCGTGGGCGCCGCGCTCGCGCTCAACGAGGCCTACTTCCGGGCGGACGCGCTGATCATCTCGCTGTCGCGGCCCTACGCGGAGCTGGGGCGCTACGCGCTGGCCTGGCGGGTGTCCGAGCTGGTCTCCGTGTTCCCGGGCGTGCTGATCGTCTCGGTGTTCCCGGTGCTGAGCCGCTACATGGCGTCGGGGGACGGCCGCCTGCGGGGCGCGCTGCAGTCCGCGTTCGACGTGTTCGTGGTGCTGGCGCTGGGCATCGCCGCGGGGGGAGCGATCGTGGCCGCGGAGCTCGCCCGCACGCTCGGCGGCGAGGCCTTCGCGGGGGCGGCGGCGCCGCTGCGGGTGCTGCTGTGCGCGGCGGCGCTGGCGTGCGTGAACGGGCTGCTCGGCAACGCGCTCATCGCCCGCGGCGCGCAGATCGGCGCGCTGTGGCTCAACGGCGCCGCGCTCGGCCTCAACGTCGCGCTCAACGTGGCGCTCGTCCCGCCCTACGGCATCCAGGCGGCCGCGTGGACGGCGCTCGGCTGCGAGGTCGTCCTGCTGGCGGGGACGGCCTGGCTCGTGCGCCGCCGGCTCGGCTTCGTCCCCGGCCCGGCCGTGCTGCCGCGCGCGCTGGTGGCCGCGCTCGCGATGGCGGCGGTGCTGTGGCCGCTGCGCGACGCGCCCGTCGTGCTGACCGTCCCGCTGGGGGCGCTGGTCTTCGGCGCCGTCGCCCTGGCCACCCGGGCCGTCGAGGTCCCGCGGGCCCGCCCACACGGCGGTGACGACCCGAGCGACGAGTGATCAGGCGCCACGCGGCGTCTTCGCCCGCTGTCATCCTGACGCGCTTGCCCCGGGTCCTCGTCGTGTCCGCCGAGCCGGTCGGGCCGCGCATGGCCGGCCCGGCGATCCGCGCGTACGAGCTCGCGCGCGCGCTGGCCGGCACCGCCAAGGTCACGCTGGCCGCCCCGGCGCCGAGCCAGGCGCCCGAGGGCGTGGCGCTGGTCGAGGCCGGCTACGCGGACTACGGCGCGCTGCTGGCCGCGGCGGCCGCGGCCGACGTCGTCGTCGCGCAGCTGCTCCCGCCGCGGCTGCTGGCGCGGATCGCCGCGCTGCCCGCCCGGCTCGTGGCCGACCTCTACAACCCGATCGTCGTCGAGGTGCTCGAAGGCACGCGCCACAAGCCGCCGGCGTCGCGCGCCCGCCTGCGCGCGGCGGTGACGGCCGGGGCGGTCGCCCACCTCGCCGCCGCCGACCTGGTCCTCTGCGCGTCGGAGGCGCAGCGCGACCTGTGGCTGGGCGTCATGGCGGCGCGCGGGCTGCTGGCGCCCGAGGAGCACCCGGAGGACCCGGCGCTGCGCGCCCTGCTCGCCGTCGTCCCGTTCGGCGTGCCCGCGGAGCCGCCGGCCGCGGATACGGACCCGCTGCGCCGCGCCTTCCCGGCGATCGCCCCGGGCGACCGGGTCCTGCTGTGGGGCGGGGGGATCTGGGACTGGCTCGACGCGCCGACCGCGCTGCGCGCGCTGGCCCGGCTGCCGGAGGACGTCCACCTCGTCTTCCTCGGGGTCCGCCGCCCCGCCCTCGCCCCCGCCGACGAGCACGCCGCGGGCGCCGAAGCGGTCGCGCTGGCCGGCGAGCTGGGGCTGCTGGGGACGCGCGCGCACTTCAACGCGGACTGGGTCCCGTACGCGGAGCGCGGCGCGTGGCTGGCCGGCGCCGACGTGGCCGTCTCCGCCCATCGCGATCACCTCGAGACACGCTTCGCGTTCCGCACCCGCCTGCTCGACGCCCTGTGGGCGCGGCTGCCCGTCGTCGCGACGGGCGGCGACGCGCTGGGCGAGCTGATCGCCGCCCGCGGGGCGGGGCGCACCGTCGCCGCCGGCGACCCGGCCGCCTTCGCCGCGGCCTGCGCGGCGCTGCTGGCCGACCCCGCGCCCGCGCGCGCCGCCGCCGCCGCGCTGGCGGGCGAGCTGCGCTGGGACCGGGTCGCCGCGCCGCTGGCGGCGTTCGTCGCGGAGCCCGCGCGCCGCCGCGCACCTTCGGCGCAGCGGACGCGCGTCCTGCGCGCCGCCACGCTGGCCCGCTACCGCGCGGTGGGGCGCGAGACGCTGCACACCGACGGCGTCCCGGCCCTCGCCGCGCGGCTGTCGCGCAACGCGGCTCGCGTGCTGCGCGACCGGCTACCGTGACCGCGGTGCACGCCGCCGTCGCCAGCCCGCCCGCCGATGCCGCGCGGCCCGCACCCGCGGCGGCGCGCCGCCGGTTCCGGCTCGACCGCGTCGAGCTCGCCTGCCTCGCCTTCCTGGTCCTGACGGCCTTCACGGTCCTCGTCGCCCTGCTGTCCAAGGGCCGCCCGCTGTCGGGCGCCGACGGGATGCTCGCGGCCGACCAGCTCCAGTACCTCTCGTGGATCCGCGAGGCGTCCCACCACGTCCTGATCGGCAACCGCTACGACCTCGCCCCCGGCCCGCGGGCGTTCCTGCACCCCGGGTTCGCGATCTCCGGCGGCTTGCACGCGCTCGGGCTGTCCGTGCCGCTGTCCTACCTGATCTGGAAGCCGGTGGCGATCGGGGTGCTGTTCACCGGCGTCCTCGCCTACGTCCGCCGGCTCAGCCCGCCCGGCGGCCAGCGGCACGCCGCGCTCGTGCTCGCCCTCTTCGCCGTGATGCCCGCCGTGTGGATCGGCTGGTGGTTCGGGCTCGCCGACGGGCCCGACAAGTACCGCCTGGACTTCATCTCCGGCGAGATGTGGACCGGCCAGTACCTGTGGGGTTACCTGATGACGGCGATCGCCGTCGGCCTGCTCCCGCTGGTCCTGCTGGCCTACGAGCGGGGGCGGATCGGCTGGGCGGCGGCCGGGGCGCTCTTGCTCTGCTGGCTGCAGCCGTGGCAGGGCGTGACGCTCGGGCTGATCGTGGTGGCCGTCGAGGCCTGGCGCTGGCGCCGCTCGGGCACGCGTCCGCCGCTCGGCCGTGTGATCGCCGTGGGCGCCGGGCTCGCGATCCCCGTCGTCTACTACTTCTGGCTCTCGCACTACGACCCCGCCTGGGAGCTGGCCGGCGAGGCCAACCAGGCCGGCGCGTTCCCCGAGTGGCGCTGGCCGTGGTGGATGGTCGTCGCGGTGCTCGCGCCGCTCGCGGTCCCCGCCGCGCTGGCCTACCGGCTGCGGGCGGACTCCTGGCAGGAGCAGGCGGTCCGCGTGTGGCCGCTGGCCATCCTCACCGTCTACCTCGCGCTCGACCTGCTGCCGGTCGGCACCTTCCCCTACCACGCGTTCCAGGGGCTGACCATCCCGCTGGCGATCCTCGCCGTCCAGGGCGCGCGCACGGTCTGGCGGCGGCCGTCGGTCGCCGTCGTGGTGCCGCTGCTGGTCTTCATGACCCTGCCGGGCCTCGCCCACAAGCTCGAGGTGGCGTTCAACTCGATCCGGTCCGCGGGCGACCCGTTCTGGATCTTCCCCGACGAGCACCGGGCGCTCGACTTCATCGAGGCCGACCGCCGCCCCGGCGGCGTCGTCTCGCCGACCTACGCCGGCTACATGGTCCCGTACACCACCGGCCGCGAGTCCTACATCGGCCAGTTCTCCTGGACGCCGGAGTGGAAGACCCGGCAGAAGCTCGTCGACGGCCTCGCCCACGGCACCATCACCGGCGCGGCGGCGCGCGAGGTCGTGCGCGACTCCCACGCCCGGTTCGTCTTCGTCGACTGCCGGCCCGGGCTCGCGGACCTGGACGGGTCGCTCGGGCCGATGCTGGAGCGGACCGTGCGGTTCGGGTGCGCGTCGGTGTACGTGGTGCGGGAGCGGCCCGACATGGCGCGGGCGGCGGGCGCGCCGGACGAGTAGGGCGTTCGGCCGCATTGCCGGGTCCGGCCAACTGCGTCGGGTGAAGGAGTGAGGGGTGGGGCGGCACGTCGAACCGGACATCGGTGATGCTCTGAGCGGCCGATGTCCGGTTGTACGTCCCATGGACGGCAGACCGGACACTCGACGCTTTTGGCGCCGCGCCTGTCCGGTTGTACGTCCTGAAATGACGTAAATCGACCCATCTTCCTCACCCGACGCAGTCCCGCGGTCGCCGGGCGGCACGACCCTGACCACAGAAAAGCGGCCCGGGCTCTCGCCCGGGCCGCTCAAAGGCCATGCATGTGGCGCGCGGTACTACGCGGCTTCGCGCAGCGCGAGCAGCTCGGGGCGCTGCGAGAGGCGCTTGAGGGCGCGCTCCTCGATCTGGCGGGCCCGCTCGGTCGAGACGCCGAGGCGCTTGCCGGCCTGCGACAGCGTCTGCGGCTCGGTGTCGCCGGCGCCGAAGCGCATCTCGATCACGTTGCGCTCGGCCTCGGGGAGCTCCGCGATCGCGGTCTGGAGCGCCTCGGACTGGAAGGCCACCTGGACCTCCTCGTCGACCGAGGGGGTCTGGATCGCCAGCAGGTCGCCGAGCGACGTGTCGCCGTCCTCGCCGACGGGCTTGTCGAGCGACGCGATCGCGCGCTCGGCCTTGCGGATCTCGATGACCTCCTCGAGCGGCAGCTCGGCGGCGGCGGCGATCTCCTCGTTGCTCGGCTCGTGGCCGAGCTTCGTGGCGAGCTCGCGCTCCACGCGGCCGACCTTGCGCGCGCGCTGGGCGACGTGCACGGGCAGGCGGATGGTGCGCGAGGTGTTCTCCAGGCCGCGCTGGATGGCCTGGCGGATCCACAGCGTCGCGTAGGTCGAGAAGCGGAAGCCCTTGCGCCAGTCGAACTTCTCGACGGCGCGGATCAGGCCGAGCATGCCCTCCTGGATCAGGTCGCCGAGGGCGAGGCCCTGGCCCTGGTACCGGCGGGCGATGGAGACGACCAGGCGCAGGTTCGAGTTGATCATCCGGTCCTTGGCGGCCAGGTCACCCTTCTCGATCCGCTTCGCGAGCTCGATCTCCTCGACCGGGCGGAGCAGCGGGTAGCGGCCTGCCTCGCGCAGGAGCAGCTGCAGGGAGTCCATCGTGGGGTCGACGTCGTGCTCCGCGTCGCGGCGAGGGCGCGGGATGTCGGTGGTGGAAGTCGTGGGGAGGTCCTTTCGCACAGTCATATCCAAGTTCTGTAGTCGGGATTATAGACCCAAATGGTTGCGAGCGCAACCACCCGGGGGGGAGCGCGGCTGACCGGCCGCGGGCGGGGGTCCAAGGACATAGACACCGCTCAGGGCCGAGAGTTCCACCCCCCACTGCCCAGGAGGCGCCCTCGTGATTCCTATACTCCTACGTTTCGGTGCCGGAAACGGATCGCCTTTGCCGCACCGAGGGGTCCGTCACGGCCTTGCGCGCCGGCGATCTGACCGACCGGCGCTCCTCCACCCTCCCGCGTAGCGTATGCGATGTGGCGAGCCCGCGCCGACTCCCGCTCGCCCTCCTCGCCCTGGGCCTGCTCGTCTCGGGCGTCACGGCGCTGCAGGGGATCCAGCCCAACGACGAGGGGCTGATGCTGGCCGCGGCCGACCGGATCGCCCGCGGGCAGGCGCCCTACGGCGACTTCTGGGCCAACTACCCGCCGGGCCAGTACTACGTCCTCGGCGCGCTGCGGGAGCTGTTCGGCCCGTCGCTCGTGCCCTGGCGCGTGCTGCGGGTGCTGTGCGACGCCGGCGTCGCGGCGCTGGCCGCCGTGCTCGCCCGC
>DASVQH010000108.1:0-4804 GCA_036389195.1 Solirubrobacteraceae bacterium | reverse complement strand
CGGCGCGGCCGGTCTTCTCGGCGCTGTCGCGCAGCTCCGACGCCTCCTCGCGGGCCTCGTCGCGCAGCTCGGTGGCCTCCTCGCGCACCTGCTTGGCGACGCCCTTGGCGACCTGCGCCGCGCCGGTCTCGCTCGCGTCGTAGCTCGCGTCGCCGGCGGCGATCGCGCGGACCATCGCGGTGACGAGGGTCGGCAGCTGCTCGCGCAGCGCGTCGAACGTCCGCTGCTCCTCCTCGCGGATGGAGACGGCCAGCTCGGCGGTGGTCACGTCGCCGATCGCGCGGGCGGTCTGCTCGACGGCGTCGTAGGTCGCGATCTCCTGCGCCTCGGTGGTGATCTCGTCCTTGGCGTTCTTGACGAGCTTCTCCTCGCCGGCCTTGCCGCGGATCATGTCGATCGGGCCCTTGCTGAGGGCGATGCCGGTGCCGACGGCGGTCGAGGCGACGCCGAAGGCCTGCGACACGAGCGAGCGGCTGGCGCCGAGCTGGTCGAGGCGCTCCTGCAGGCGCTGGGCCTGGTCGCGCGTCTCGACGAGATGACGCTCGAGGATCGACCGGTACGGGCCCTCGGGGGTCATGGCGATGTGGGCCTGCAGCGTCGTGCCGGCGAAGGCCTCCGCGCCGTGGGCCTCCTGCAGCATCTGGACGAGGAGCGAGCGGCCGGCCTCGAGCTGGCCGATGTCCTCGGTGTTGATCTGCGTCTGGGTCTGCGCGTCGTCGCGCTTGCTGGTGGTGGTGTTCCTGCGTCGGGTCTGCGGCATGGTTCCGGAAGACGTCCTTTCAAGTCTGGGCTTCGCTGTTTGGGCTTGCCGGGGAACGCGCGGCGCAAACGTGCGTTCGTGTAAGACTGCGCGGCCATGCCGCCGGCCAAGCGCCTCGAGGTCGAGATCGACGGCCGCACCCTCTCGCTGTCGAACCTCGACAAGGTCCTGTACCCCAAGGCGGGCTTCACCAAGGGCCAGGTCATCGACTACTACACGCGCGTCGCGCCCGTGCTGCTGCCGCACCTGCGCGACCGCCCGCTGACGCTCAAGCGCTATCCCAACGGCGTCGAGGGCCAGTTCTTCTACGAGAAGAACTGCCCGTCGCACCGTCCCGACTGGGTGCGCACCGCCGCGGTGTGGAGCCGCCACGCGAAGCGCACTATCAACTTCTGCATCGCCGACGACCTCCCGACGCTCGTGTGGACGTCGAACCTCGCGGACCTCGAGCTGCACACGTCGCTGGCCAAGGTCGACGACGTCGCGGCGCCGGTGATCCTCGCCTTCGACCTCGATCCCGGGCCGCCCGCGACGATCGTCGAGTGCGCCGAGGTCGCGGTGCGCCTGCGCGAGATCTTCGAGCACCTCGGGCTGCAGAGCTTCCCGAAGACGTCGGGCTCGAAGGGCATGCAGGTCTACGTGCCGCTCAACACGCCGACCACCTACGGCGTCACCAAGCCGTTCGCGCTCGGTCTGGCGCAGCTGCTCGAGCGCCGGCACCCCGAGCTCGTCGTGTCGGACATGAAGAAGGTCCTGCGCACCGGGAAGGTGCTGGTCGACTGGAGCCAGAACGACGAGCACAAGACGACCGTGGCGGTCTACTCGCTGCGCGCCAAGGACTTCCCGACGGTCTCGACGCCGATCACCTGGGACGAGGTCGAGGGCGTGCTGGCCTCGCGCGACCCCGACGATCTCGTGTTCGACTCGGCCGCCGTGCTCGCCCGGGTCGCCGAGCACGGTGACCTCTTCGCGCCGGTCGAGACGCTCCAGCAGGAGCTGCCGGCGACCGGCTAGCCGCGGGAGATGACCGCGTGGGTCACCGGCACGCCGAAGCGCTGCTCGGCGTCGGCCAGGCCCTCGTCCTCGCGGTAGTCGCGATCGCCCTCCGGGTGGGAGAAGATCACGATCCGGTCGGCCGGGAACGTGGCCAGCGTGTCCTGGATGGCCAGCCACGGCTCGGACTCGCCGGTGTCGCCGACCGCGTCGATGCCCGCTTCCTCCAGGCGCTCGACGGTCTCGACCTGGGCGGCCTCGGCCTCGCCGATCGCCTCGTCGGCGTCCGACGCCCAGAAGGCCATCAGCGACTTGTGCGTGGCGGGGGAGACGACCATCACCTCGGCGTCGTCGGCCTCCTCGCCGACCGCGGAGCGCAGCAGCGCGGCGTCGATGGGCTCCGGCGTGAGGACGAGCAGCTTCATGTGGCGGATGCTACCTGGAGCACCACGAGCGCGATGTCGTCGCGCGGGCGGCCGCTCTGGACGGCGAGCACCCGCGCCTCGATCGCCTCGGCGATGTCCGCGGCGCTGCGGCCGTGCAACGAGCCGACGAGCTCGGCGAGCGCGTCGAGCCCGAAGCGGCCGTCGATCGGGCTGGCCTCGGTGACGCCGTCGGTGTAGAGGATCAGCGAGTCGCCCGGGTGCAGCGCGACGGTCTCCTCCTCCAGGGCCGGATCGTCGACGATGCCGAGCACCGTGCCGCTGCGGCCGGGCTGCACGACGGTCCCGTCGGCGCGCAGCAGGAGCGGCAGCGGGTGCCCGCCGCTGGCCACCCGGGCCTGCCAGCCCGTGCCCGGGCCGGGCGCGGGCGCGAGCGCCGCGTAGAGCACGGTGCAGAACCGCAGGTCGAGGTCCTCGCGCAGCAGCACGGCGTTGAGCTCTGAGAGCACACGCACCGGGCTCTCGGAGTGCAGCACCGAGGCGCGCATCGTGTAGCGCGCGAGGGCGGTGACCGCCGCCGCCTCCGCGCCTTTGCCGCAGACGTCGCCGATCAGCAGCGCGTACTCGTCGCGCGACGTCGCGAAGCAGTCGTAGAAGTCGCCGCCCACCTCGGTCCCCTCGCCGGCCGGCCGGTAGCGGGCGGCCAGCGAGACGCCGGGGATGGCGGGCAGCGCGGGCGGCAGGAGCGAGCGCTGCAGGGTCCGCGCGACGTGGGTGCGCTCCGCGTAGAGCCGGGCGTTGTCCATCGCCAAGGCGGCGCGGCGCGCGAGGTCCTCCAGCAGCGACAGCACCTCGCGCTCGTGGTCGGGCGCCGGCGCGGCCTCGAAGCCGCAGGCGAGCGCGCCGAAGATGCGCCCGCGGGCCCGCAGCGGCACGAGCGCGACCGCCGCGAGCCCCAGCCCGCGGACCTGCTCGAGGTGGGCGGGATCCTCGGCGAAGGACTCCAGCGTGCGGCCGAAGTGGCGCACCAGCTCGGCGTGCCCGGCCGTCGTCACGCGAGAGACCGTCTCCTCGGCGCCCAGCTCGGCCGGCCAGCGCGGCGCGAGCGCCGCCATCAGCGCCTCGCGGCGCGGCTCGCGCGCGACGGCGATCGCCTGCCGGGCCTCGGGGTCGGCGCCGTCGTCGTCGCGGCCGGCCAGCGCCACGACGCAGGTGTCGGCGACCTCCGCGACGATCAGCCGCGCAACGCGCTCCAACGTCGACTCCTCGTCGAGCGTCTCGTCGAAGAGCTCGGAGGCCGCCGCGAGCAGCCCCATCCGCCGCTCGGCCGCCTCGGCGGCCTCGCGTGCCTGGCGCTCGAGCGCGTGGGCGTGCTCGCGCTCGGCCTCGGCGCGCTTGCGCGCGGTGATGTCGCGGACGACGGCGACGAGCTGCTCGCGCTCGTCGACCCACAGCGGCACGGCGGCGGCCTCGAGGTCCACGAGCCGGCCGCCGCGGTGCTCGAGGAGCAGCTCGTAGTGGGGGTCGACGAGCCCTTCCTCGGCCCGCATGCGGGCCCGGCGCCGCGCCTCGCCGCGGTGCCAGTCGGGCACCAGCTGCCAGATCGAGTCCAGGGCGCGCAGCTCGTCGAGCGCGTAGCCCGAGAGCTGCTCGAAGGCCGGGTTGGCGTAGACCAGGTGGTCGCCTTCGAGCACCACCATGCCCTCGCCGACCTCCGAGAGCGCGAGCATCAGCGTCTCGTAGCGGTCCGTCTGGGAGCGCAGCGCGCGCTCCATCGCGCGGCGGTCGGTGACCTCGAAGACCACGGTGCCGACGCCGATCACCTCGCCGCCGCGGCGGACCGGGTAGTAGGAGACGTGGAACTCGCGGCGCCGGCCGGACGGGCCGAAGTCGCCGCCCATCTCCTCGAAGACGACCGCCTCACCCGTCCGCAGGACCGTGTGCAGCGCCGTCTCGATCATCTCCGCCATGGCCGGCAGGATCTCGCCGGTGCGGCGGCCGAGGTGCTGCTCGGCCGGGACGCCGTTGATCTCGGCCAGCCGGCCGTTGATCCGCACGTAGCGCAGCTCGCGGTCGTAGTGCGCGAGCCCGATCGGCGCGAGGTCGAACAGGCTGTCGACCACGGCGAGCGACTCGGTGAGCCGCGCCTGCGCCGCGCGGGCGCTGTCGAGCAGCCGCCCATTGTCGATCGCCACCGCGCAGCGCCGAGCGAGCTCCTGGGCCAGCGCGAGGTCGCGCGGCGTGTAGCGCCGGCCGCTCTCGGCGGCCATCAGCGTGATGGCGCCGATCGTGCGGCCGCGCACGGAGAGCGGGACGATCATCCCGGAGCGCAGGCCCAGCCCGGCGAGGATCTGCACGTGCGCGGGGTCGCGCGTGCCCTGCGGCCACGCCGACACGTCGGGGATGTCGGCCAGCAGGATCGCCTCGCCGGTGCGCACGACCGCGCCGCCGCCGTCGGGGTCGTCGAGGCGGGTCGGCCAGCGCCGCTGGAGCTCCTCGGCGAGGCGCTGCTTGGTCGGGTCGACGTGGGCGACGGCGCTGATCGCCGCGATCGTGGCGGCGATCGTCATCGGGCAGCCCGGCGGCACGCAGCAGGCGGTCCAGCTCGTCACCGTCGCGGCCGCCGGCGCGCTCGCCGCCTGGGCCGCCGACCTGCACCGCCGCTCCG
>DASVQH010000107.1:0-2728 GCA_036389195.1 Solirubrobacteraceae bacterium | reverse complement strand
ACCCCGCGCCCGCGGGCGTCACTCGGCCGCTTCGTCCTCCGCGGCGGCCCGCTCGGCGAGCTTCTCCTTCAGGTAGGCGGCCTTCTCGGCGCGGCGCTGGTGCTGCTCGGTCTCCTCGGGCGCCTCGGCCTCCTCGGCGCGGGCCAGCGCCTCGCGCTCGCGGGCGATCTGGTCGACCTTGAGCTCCTCGGTCTTGGGATCGGCCATGGCCGGAGCGTACCGGGCGCTCAAGGTCGCCGCACGCCCTGCCGAAGGGATCGACGTGACCGCCACCGCGCCCCTCGTCTCCTGCGTGCTGCTCACCTTCAACCACGAGCGGTGGGTGCGCGACGCGCTGGACTCGATCCTGGGTCAGCCGCACCCCGCCGGCCGGCTGCAGGTCGTCGCGGTCGACAACGGCTCGACCGACGCGACGGTGGAGATCCTGGAGGCCTACGGCGACCGCGTCGAGGTGCACGCGCTCGACGGCGGCTCCCTCAACGACGCGCTCAACGTCGGGCTCGCGCGGATCGACGGCGACTTCTTCACGGTCTTCTCCGGCGACGACGTGTGGACGCCGGACCGCCTGCCGGCGATGCTCGAGGTGTTCGCCGAGCGGCCGGGCGTGGGGCTGGTCTACGGCGACATGGAGGTCATCGACGGCGACGGCGCCCTGCTGCACCGCTCGTGGCGCGAGCTCAACGGCGTCCCCGTCGACGAGGGCGACCTGCTCGGCCGGCTGCTCGAGCGCAACGCCGTCTTCGGGCCGGCGATGCTCGTGCGCGGGACCCTGAAGCCGGCGATCGCGCCGATCCCGCCGCAGGCCGCGTGGGAGGACTGGTGGTTCGCCTCGACGGTGGCCCGCCTCGCGGAGATCGCCTACCTGCCCTTCCCGGTCACGCGCTACCGCCGCCACGGCGCCGCGCTCTCGAACGTCGACACCGCCGAGAAGGAGGCGCGCTTCCTGCGCGAGGACCTCCGCTTCCGCGGCTGGCTGCTGCAGAACGCCTCGGCGGGCGACGCGAGCCCGGAGGAGATCGTCACCGCCGTCCTCGCGCAGCTCGACGGCGTCGCCCGCCTCGCCGAGCTCACGAGCCGCCCGCTGGCCTCGGCCGCCGGCGTGAGCGCCGGGGACCAGCGCCGCGCTCGCGCCGCCGCCCGCGCCGCCCGTTCGCTGACCGATCCGCACGCGCGCCTCGCCGGGCTCGCCCGCGCGGTCGGCCACGACCCGACGGACATCCGGCTCGGCCGGGAGCTGTCCGCCGCGGCCGGCGCGGCCGAGGCGGCTGACGCCGGGCACGTGCTCGGCCCCGTCGACCCCGCGTGGCTGCTCGACGGCGCGCGCGCCCGGATCACGCTGCTGCGCCTCGAGGACCTCTCCCCCGCCCTGCTCGCCCGCTACGCCGAGCGCGTCGGCCCCGACGACGACGCCACGCTGGCCCTCTTCGCCCCCGACGGCGACGCCGGGGAGGTCGCGGCCCTCGTCGACGGCGCGCTCGCCGAGGCCGGCGTCGATCCCGAGCGCGCTCCCGACATGCTGCTCGTCGGCCTCCCCGACACGCCCGCCGTGCGGGCCGCGCTGGCCGTCCGCGCGCACGCCCTGCTGAGCGACGCCGCGACGGTCGCGTGGCCGTTCGCCGGCCTGCCCCGCGTCGACGCCGTGCTGGTGGGCTGAGAGCGGCATGGCCGTCGACGTCCGGCGCGAGCGCGACCGCCTCGACGCCATCGCCCACGACTCCTGGTACGCCCAGGGCGCGAACCTCGCCGGCGTCCGCCACAGCGGCCGGGTCCTCTCCCGCTTCTGGCGCGGGCGCTCGTGCCTGGAGCTCGGGCCCGCGGAAGGCGAGATGACCGAGCTGCTCGCCCCCGCCTTCGAGCGCCTGGTCCTCGTCGACGGATCGGAGACCTTCTGCGCCGCGCTCGCCGAGCGCCACCCGGGGGCCGTCGTCTGCTGCGCCCTGTTCGAGGAGTGGGAGACCGAGGAGCGCTTCGACTCGATCGTCCTCGGCCACGTGCTCGAGCACGTCGACGACCCGCGCGGGCTGCTGCGGCGGGCCGGCGGCTGGCTCGCGCCCGGCGGCCGGATCCTCGCCGCCGTCCCCAACGCCCGCTCGCTGCACCGCCAGGCCGCGGTGCTGATGGGCCTGCTGGAGGAGGAGCACGCGCTCAACGACGCGGACCGCCACCACGGGCACCGCCGCGTCTATGACCCGGAGTCGCTGCGCGCGGACGTGCTCGGGGCCGGGCTGACGCTCGACGCCTTCGGCGGCTACTTCCTCAAGCCCGTCTCCAACGGGCAGATCGAGCGCGACTGGACGCCGCAGATGCTCGACGCGTTCATGGCGCTCGGCGAGCGCTACCCGGACGTGGCCGGCGAGATCTACGTCGTCGCGAGCGCCTGAGCGACCGCCGCGCGCACCCCGCCGGGCACCGGCGGCCAGCCGCGGGCGGCCAGGAACGCGGCGTCGCGCTGCCCGGTGTCGACGGCCAGGAACGGCACGCCGGCGAGCTGGGCGGCGCGACCGTCGGACTCCGTGTCGCCGACGAAGAGGGCCGGGCGCCGCGTCGCGAGGATCTCGGCCTTGCGCTCGGCCGCGCCGCCCGGGCTGACGACGATCACGCTCGCGGGGTCGAGCAGGCGCAGGCGGGCGACCTGCCGGCGCACGCCCTCCGCGTCGGCGCGGGCGGTGAGGACGACCGCGCCCGGCGAGGCGGCCAGCGCGGCGCGCGCCCCGGGCAGCGGCGCGTC
>DASVQH010000106.1:0-15246 GCA_036389195.1 Solirubrobacteraceae bacterium | reverse complement strand
ACGATCACCACCGGCCGGCGCGTGCTCGCCCGCGGCAGCGCGAAGCGCGCGACCGCGGGGAAGGTCACCGTCGCCCTGCGCGCGACCGCGCGCGGCCGCCGCGCCCTGCGGGCCAGGCGGGTCAAGGCGAAGCTCCGACTCCGCTTCACCCCGCGGGGCGGCGCCGCCGTGACCCGGAGCGCCGCCGTGAAGCTGCGGCGGCGCTGAGGGGTCAGCGGCCGCGCAGGCGGCGCACGACCTCGGCGAGCGTCGGCTCGTCCGTCCGCAGCGTCACGAGGCGGTCGGGCGCGCCGGCGAACAGCGTCGCGGCGCCGCCCTCCGCGATGAAGCCGCCGAGCACGTGCTGGTGCTGGTGGCGGGTGGCGCGCCGCTCGTCGAGGAGCACCTCGAGCGTCTGCGCCACCCACGGCAGCGTCGGGCCGAGGAAGATCGTCGCCGCGCGGCCGTCGTGGAGCACCAGGCCGCGGTTGTCGAGGTGGATGTAGGGCTCGGCCGGCGCCGCGCGGACGGTCAGCGGGGTGTCGCGCTCGTGCACGCCGCCACTATCTCACGAACGACGAAGGGCGCCCCGTGGGGCGCCCTCCGTGTCACATCCGATGTCGCGCGCGGCCTACGCCTGGTCGGTCGGCTCGTCGACCGCCGGCTTGTCCAGCGCGCCGCCCGGCTCGTCGATGACCGGCTCGCCGGCCTCAAGCTCCTCGCGGGCGCCGACGCCGACCGGCTGCTTCTCCGGCTTGACGATCGTCAGGCGCATCTCGACCGGGGCGTCCTTCGGCGCGTCCGGGGCCGGCTCGGCCGGCGGCTCGACCATCACCGTGCCGCCCGCGGTCAGCTCCTCGCGCAGCACGAAGTCGGCCAGCGGGTCCTCGATGTAGCGCTGGATCGCCCGGCGCAGCGGGCGGGCGCCCATCGACGGGTCCCAGCCCTTGTCGACCAGGAAGTCCTCCGCGCCCTCGGAGAGCTCGAGCTGGAGCTCGCGCTCGGCCAGCGACGCCCGGATCCGCAGCAGCAGGAGGTCGACGATCTGCTTGATCTCCTCCTTCTGCAGCTTGTGGAACACGATGACGTCGTCGATCCGGTTGAGGAACTCGGGCCGGAAGACCTTCTTGAGCTCGCCCATCACCCGGCCCTTCATGTCCTCGTAGGTCATGCCGGCGTCGCCGTCGCCCACGGAGAACCCGAGCGGCGTGTTGCGCGCGATCTCCGACGCCCCGATGTTCGAGGTCATCACGATGATCGCGTGCCGGAAGTCCACCGTGCGGCCCTGCGAGTCGGTCAGGCGGCCGTCCTCGAGGATCTGCAGGAGGATGTTGAAGACATCCGGGTGGGCCTTCTCGATCTCGTCGAGCAGGAGCACCGAGTACGGCTTGCGGCGCACGGCCTCGGTGAGCTGGCCGCCCTCGTCGTAGCCCACGTAGCCCGGAGGCGAGCCGACCAGCCGGGACACGGCGTGCTTCTCCATGTACTCCGACATGTCGATGCGGATCATGGCCTCCTCGTCGCCGAAGAGGAACTCGGCGAGCGTGCGCGCCAGCTCGGTCTTGCCCACGCCCGACGGCCCGAGGAACACGAAGGAGCCGGTCGGGCGCTTCGGGTCCTTCAGCCCGGCGCGCGAGCGCCGGATGGCCTTCGAGATGGTCTCGACCGCCTGGTGCTGGCCGATGACGCGCTTGTGGAGCTCCTCCTCCATGCGCATCAGCTTCTGGGTCTCGGCCTCGGTCAGCTTGAACACGGGGATGCCGGTCCACATCGAGACGATGTCGGCGATCTCCTCCTCGCCGATCGACGGGCGCTCGCCGCCCTCGCCGGACTCCCACGCGTCCTCGAGCTCGCGCTTCTTGTTCGTGAGGCGCCGCTCCTTGTCGCGGAGGTTCGCCGCCTTCTCGAACTCCTGCGCCTCGATCGCGGCCTCCTTGTCGCGCCGCGTCGTCTCGATCTCCTCCTCGAGCTCCCGGTAGACGGGCGGGGAGGACATCGACTTGATGCGCATGCGCGACGCGGCCTCGTCGATGAGGTCGATCGCCTTGTCGGGCAGGAAGCGGTCGGAGATGTAGCGGTCCGCCAGCTCGGCGGCCGCTTCCAGCGACTCGTCCGTGATGTTGATCTTGTGGTGCTGCTCGTAGCGGTCGCGCAGGCCCTTGAGGATCTGCACGGTCTCCTCGATCGACGGCTGGTCGACGACGATCTTCTGGAAGCGCCGCTCCAGCGCCGAGTCGCGCTCGAGGTACTTGCGGTACTCGTCGAGCGTCGTGGCGCCCACCGTCTGCAGCTCGCCGCGCGCGAGCGCCGGCTTGAGGATCGATGCCGCGTCGATCGCGCCCTCGGCCGCGCCCGCCCCGACGAGGTTGTGCAGCTCGTCGATGAACAGGATGATGTCGCCGCGCTGGGTGATCTCCTTCATCACCTTCTTGAGGCGCTCCTCGAACTCGCCGCGGTACTTCGAGCCGGCGACGAGGGCCGCGAGATCCAGCGTGTAGATCTGCTTGCCCTTGAGCAGCTCAGGCACGTCGGCGTTGGTGATGCGCTGGGCGAGGCCCTCGACCACCGCGGTCTTGCCGACGCCCGGCTCGCCGACGAGCACGGGGTTGTTCTTCGTGCGGCGCGAGAGGATCTGCATGATCCGCTCGATCTCGGTCTCCCGGCCGACGACGGGGTCGAGCTTGCCGTCGGAGGCGAGCTTGGTCAAATTCCGGCCGAACTGGTCGAGCAGCTTGGAGGACTTCTTGCCCTCGGCCCCGCCCGCGGCCGCTCCGGCGGCGCCGCCCGCGGCCTGGGAGCCCGAGCCCTGCCGGCGCCCGCCCGGGCCCGACAGCATGCGGATGACCTCGTTGCGGATCTTCTCGGAGTCGGCGTCGAAGTCGAGCAGGATGCGCGCGGCGACGCCCTCGTTCTCGCGGACGAGGCCGAGCAGGATGTGCTCGGTGCCGATGTAGTTGTGCCCGAGCGAGAGCGCCTCGCGAAGCGCGAGCTCGAGCACCTTCTTGGCCCGTGGCGTGAACGGGATCTGCCCTGACGTGACCTCCTCACCGGAGCCGACGATGCGCACGACCTGGGCGCGCACGCGCTCGACGGTGATGTCGAGGGACTCGAGGACGCGGGCGGCGAGACCCTCTTCCTCGCGGAGCAGCCCGAGGAGGATGTGCTCCGTGCCGATGTAGTTGTGCTTGAGCGTCCTCGCTTCCTCCTGGGCGAGAACGACCACCTGGCGGGCTCGTTCTGTGAATCGCTCGAACATGTGGAGGAGATCCTTCCTGCTAAGTCAGTGCCCTAGCGCTGTTCCTGAAGGGTGGTCCGGTCGGGTCGGTGGAGGGGGGTCCGGAGATGCTTCTACCCCACCCTATTCGGCGTAACAGCCGAACTGGATGAGAGGGGCCAGTCTACCAACGGCCCAGACGTCACTTCTGGCCTTCTGACGCGCTATCGGCGGCGGCGCGCCTGGCGCACGAGCTCGTCGCGGATCTCGCTCTCGGCGAGCCCCGCGTCGAGCAGCAGGCGGATCGCCTCGCCCTGGCCCTCGTGCAGCAGGCCGAGCAGGACGTGCTCCGTGCCGACGTGGTCGCGCTCCAGCCAGCGCGCCTCCTGCTCGGCGCGCTCGAGCACGCGCTCGACCGCCGGTGACAGCGGCGGGTCGCCCTCCCCCAGGGCGGCGGGCTCGGCCGCGCCCTCGGCGGCGGCGGCGCGCAGCGCCTCCAGACGCACCCCGTGGTTCGTGAGGAGGTCCGCGGCGCGCCCCTCGTCTTCGAGCATGAGGCCGCAGAGCAGATGCAGCGGGCCGACCGCGGGGGCGTCCATCCCGCGCGCCTCCTGTTCCGCGAAGAGCACCGCGAGCCGCGCGCGCTCGGTGAGCATGGGCTACTGCTGGCTCCTCATGGCGGGGAACAGCACGACCTCGCGGATCGAGCGCGTGCCGGTCATCAGCATGACGAGGCGGTCGATGCCGATCCCGACGCCGCCGGTCGGCGGCATGCCGTGCTCCAGCGCGGTGAGGAAGGCCTCGTCGTAGGGCTGGGCCTCCTCGTCGCCGGCCGCCGCCGCCGCGCGCTGGTCCTCGAAGCGGGCGCGCTGGTCGTCGGGGTCGTTGAGCTCGGTGAACGCGTTGCCGATCTCCATGCCGGCGGCGAACACCTCCCAGCGCTCCGTCAGCCCGGGCTTGTCGCGGTGGCGCTTGGCGAACGGCGACAGCTCGACCGGGTAGTCCATGAGGAACGTCGGCTGGATCAGCTCGGGCTCGACGAACTTCGAGAGCAGGTGGTCGACGAGCTGGGCCCACGTGTCGTCCTCGGGGACCTCGAGGCCGCGCTCGCGCATCGCGGCCGCGAGCTCCTCGCGCTCGCGATGGGCGAGGACGTCGATCCCCGCCCGCGCCTCGATCGCGCCGGTCAGCGTCTCGCGCCGCCAGGGCGCGGTGAAGTCGATCTCGCCCGCGTAGCCGACCGCCTCGGCGACGGAGGCGACGAGCGCCTCGGTGCGGCGCGCGACGTCCGCGTAGTCCGCGTAGGCCTCGTAGTACTCGAGCATCGTGAACTCGGGGTTGTGCTTGAACGACAGCCCCTCGTTGCGGAAGTCCTTGCCCAGCTCGTACACGCGCTCCAGCCCGCCGACGATGCAGCGCTTGAGGTACAGCTCGGTGGCGATCCGCAGGTACATCGTGCGGTCCAGCGCGTTGAAGTAGGTCGTGAACGGCCGCGCCGCCGCGCCGCCGTAGATCGGCTGCAGGACCGGCGTCTCGACCTCGACGAAGCCGGCGTCGTCGAGGAACCGCCGGGCCGCCGAGATCACCCGCGCGCGGGTCATGAACAGCTCGCGCGACTCCTCGTTGGCCATCAGGTCGAGCTCGCGCTGGCGGAAGCGCGTCTCGACGTCGGTCAGGCCGTGGTGCTTCTCGGGCGGCGGGAGCAGGGACTTCGCGAGCACCGCGAAGTCTTCGACGCGCAGCGACAGCTCCCCTCGTCGCGATCTGAAGACCAGTCCGTCGACCCCGACGAGGTCGCCGAGGTCGAGCCCGACGAGCCGCTCGAAGCGCTCCTCGCCGAGCACGTCGAGCTTCGCGTGCAGCTGGATGCGGCCGCTGCGGTCGACCAGGTCGAGGAACGCCGCCTTGCCCTGGCCGCGACGGGCGGCGATGCGACCGGCGACGCGGGCGCGCACCTCTGAGTCCTCGCCGGCGGGCAGCGCCTCGTGCGGCGCCTTGACCGCCGTGATCGCCTCCACGCCCGGGTAGGCGTGGGGGAACGGATCGATCCCCGCCTCGCGGAGCGCGTCGAGCTTGCGCCGCCTGATCGCGAGCAGGTCTGAGTCGTCCCCGGCCGTGGTCACGGCCGGAAAGCTATCCCACGTCGATCTTGGTGATCTTGAGCTCGCGGACGCTGCCGTTCGGCAGGCTGACCGAGACCGTCTCGTTGCGCTTGTGACCGAGCAGCGCCTTGCCCACCGGTGACTCGTTGGAGAGCTTGTTGGCGTTGGGGTCGGCCTCGGTGGAGCCGACGATCGAGTACGTCAGCTCCTTGCCGCGCTGGGCGTCCTGCACCGTCACCACCGAGCCGACTCGCACGACGTCGGAGCCGAGCTCGGACTGATCGATCACCGACGCGGAGCGCAGCTTGTCCTCGAGCGTGGCGATGCGCGACTCCAGCAGCGCCTGCTCGTTCTTGGCGTCGTCGTACTCGGAGTTCTCCGAGATGTCGCCGAACTCGCGCGCTTCCTTGATGCGCTCGGCCACCTCGCGACGCTTCTCGGTCGAGAGGTGCGCGATCTCGTCCTTGAGCTTCTGGAGCCCTTCAGGGGTGAGGATGACGTCCTTCTGCATTGCCGGTCGTCCTTCGTGTGGAGCAAGAAAAAAGCCCGCACGGGGCGGGAGGGAACGCGTCAGGGTAGCAGCGCCACTGGCGCCAGACGTTCGATCGCTGCGCGTTGCTCGACCAGCGTGTTCGCGCGCTGGAGCGCGTCCTGTGTGGCCCTGGTCTCGCGGAGCCGCTCGACGTACCAAGGGTGGAACTTGCGCAGGTAGCGCGCGGCGCGGTCCTCCCCCAGGTGCTCGGCGGCGCGGTCGAGCACCCACAGCCACTCGGCGACGATCTCCTCGCGCGCGGGCGCCTCGTCGCGGGCGCCCAGCA
The DNA here is from genome assembly GCA_036389195.1 of Solirubrobacteraceae bacterium. Taxonomy (GTDB): domain Bacteria; phylum Actinomycetota; class Thermoleophilia; order Solirubrobacterales; family Solirubrobacteraceae; genus JACCYI01. The sequence goes on along the minus strand of DASVQH010000106.1, from coordinate 9,133 downwards.
CCTGCTCGAACAGCCACGGGTTGCCGAGCGCCCCGCGGGCGAGCATCACGGCGGCCGCGCCGGTGTGCTCGAAGACCCGGCGGATGTGCTCGGCCTCCCCCATCCCGCCGGAGACGATGACCGGGACCGGCAGCCGCTCGACCAGCTCGGCGGCGAGGTCGTAGTCCGGCGTGCCCTTGTGGCGGACGGCCGCCGAGCGCGGGTGGAAGGTCAGCCCCGCCACGCCGGCCTCCGCGACGAGCCGCTCGGCCACCTCGACGCCCTCGCGCTGCCCCGGGCGCCGGCTCGCGCGCAGCTTCACCGTGACGGGCAGGCCCGAGCCCTCGCGCGCGGCGCGCGCCACCGCGACCGCCGTGTCGGGATCGGAGAGCAGCGCCGCGCCCGCCCCCGTCTTCGTGATCTTGGGGACCGGGCACCCCATGTTGAGGTCGATGATGTCCGCGCCGGCCTGCGCGGCGACCGCCGCCGCGCCGCGCATGATCTCCGGGTCCTGGCCGAACAGCTGGATCGCCAGCGGGCCGGTCGCGCGCTCCTCCGGGTGGACGCGCAGCAGCTCGGTGAGCGTCTTCTCGTTCCTGTAGTGGATCGCGTGGCTGGAGACCATCTCCGAGACGGTCAGGCCCGCCCCGAAGCGCTTGGCCTGCAGGCGCACGAACCAGTTGCCGATCCCGGCGAGGGGTGCCAGGACCACCCGGTTCGGGATGGTGATCCCGCCGAGGGTCCAGGGGTCGGTGAGGCTTGGGCCTGCCATGACTTCAGGGTACGGACCGCGACGGGAGGGGTCGGACTGCGTCGGGTGAGGGAAGCGGGTGGAGGGCGGGCGCGGCGGGATCCGCATAACGTCACAAGCGTGGTCTCAAAAGCGGCGGTTGTGACGTTGAGGGGGCTATGGACGTCGAACGTCACAACCGCGGGAATTCCCGCCACGCTTGTGACGTTATGCGGTCCACCCCTCGCCTCCCTCACCCGACGCAGTTCGCCAGACCCGCCACGACGCCCGCTCAGTCCTGGTTGCGCTCCCAGATCAGCCGCAGCCCGGTGAGCGTGAGCATGTCGTCGATGTCGTCGATCGTCTCGCAGAACGGGACGATCGAGTTGGCGAGGCCGCCGGTGGCGATCGCCTCGGTCTCCTCCCCCAGCTCGTCGCGCAGCCGCCCGACCATGCCGTCGACCATCGCGGCGAAGCCGTAGACCACGCCGGAGCGGATCGCGTCGACGGTGGTCTTGCCGACCAGCACGCGCGGGGGGCCGAGGTCGATCTTGGGCAGCGCGGCGGCGCGCTCGGCGAGCGCGTCGAGGGAGATCTCGACGCCGGGGAAGATGATCCCGCCGAGGTACTCGCCGTCCTCGGAGACGACGTCGAAGGTCACCGCGGTGCCGAAGTCGACGACCACGCAGGCGCCCTCGACCTTGTCGTAGCCGGCGATCGCGTTGACGAGCCGGTCGGGGCCGATCTCGCGCGGGTTGTCGTAGCGCAGCGGCATCCCGGTGCGCACGCCGGGGCCGACCGAGGGCATCGTGTGGCCGAGGTAGCGCTCGGCCATCGACGTCCACTCCGGCCGCAGCTGCGGGACGGTCGAGGAGACGATCGAGGCGTCGATGTCGGCGAACGACAGCCCGCGCAGCGAGAGCAGGTTGCGCAGCGCCGCGCCGAGCTCGTCGGCGGTCGACTCGCGCACGGTGGCGAACCGCCAGTCGTGGACGAGCGTCTCGCCGTCGAAGGCCCCGATGTGGGTCTGGGTGTTGCCGGCGTCGACGACGAGGAGCATCGCGCGGGAAGTATGCTCGCTCGCGCGATGACGGCGACGCTCTACGGGGTCCCCGGCTCCCATCCGGCGGCGACGGTGGCCCGGGCGCTCGAGCTCAAGGGGATCCCGTTCAAGCGGGTGGACCTCCTCCCGGTGACCCACTGGGCGCTCCAGCGGCTGCGCTTCGGCAGCCGGACCGTGCCCGGCGTCGTGCTCGACGGCGGCGAGAAGGTCACGGGCTCGATGGCCATCCTGCAGCGGCTCGACGAGCTGGTCCCGTCACCGCCGCTGCATCCGGCCGACCCGACTGCCCGCGCGGACGTCGAGCGCGCCGAGCGCTGGGGCGACGAGGTGCTCCAGCCGCTTGCGCGCCGCGTCACCTGGGTGGCGCTGCGGCGGGCGCCGAAGGCGATGACGTCGTTCGCGGAGGGCGCGAAGCTGCCGATCCCGGTCAGCGTGGCCGGCCTCTCGGCGGCGCCCGTGGCGTTCGTCGAGTCGCGCGTGAACCGCGCCTCGGACGAGAACGTCCGCGCCGACCTGGCCAACCTCGGCCACCACCTGGACCGCGTCGACGCCTGGATCGCCGAGGGCGTCATGGCCGGCGACGCGCCCAACGCCGCCGACCTGCAGATCGGCGCCAGCCTGCGGCTCATGCTCAACGTCGCCGACGTCGCACCGCTGATCGACGCGCGCCCGGCCGGCCGCCTGGCGCGGGCGCAGTTCCCCGTCTTCCCCGGGCACGTGCCCGCCGGGACCCTGCCGTCCGGCTGGCTGCCGGCGGCGGCGCCCCCGCCCGCCGGCTAGCGTCGGCGCCCGCCGCGCTGCGGGCGCACCGAGATCGGCACCGTGGTCGCCCGGCGGACGCCCTGGCCGTCCACCGCCGACGTCCCGACGCGGACGCGCAGGCGGGTGTGCCGGCGCACGTAGGCGCGCGCGGCGCGGGTGAAGCGGACGGCCACGCGCCGGGCCTCGCCCGGGGCGAGCGAGACGCGCGCGCGGCCGATGACCTCGCGCGGCGCGCGGCGCACGAGGATCGCCTGCAGGGTGAGGTCTCCGGTGCAGCGCGCGACGGTGGCCGACGCGCAGCCGACGAGCACCTTGGCGCGCCGCGTGCGCTTCGAAAGCACGGACTCGCCCGACAGCACGAGGATCCCGGCGAACGGGCGCGGGCCGTCGCCGCGGGGATCGTCGTCGTCGCCGGGAGGGTCGTCGCCGGGCGGCGTCGGGAGCTGCAGCGTCAGCCCGAGGTTGTCGAAGTAGGCGTCGGTGAAGCTGCCGCCGGGCGCCTTGGACGCGCTCAGCCGCACCTCGATGCTGCGCGTCAGCGCGGGCACGGAGGCGGTCGCCGAGCGCGGCAGGAGGTTCGTCGCGTTGCCGCGGGCGGCGGCGTCGACCGGATCGAGCTCGAGCATGCCCAGCGTGATCCCCGACGGCCCGCGGAACGTCGCGCGCGCGCCGAGGCGGTCGCCGTCGGCGCGGTAGCCGCCCAGCAGGCCGCTGAGCGTCGCCCGGCCGGCCCCGGCGTCGATGGCGGCCGCGCGGCCGCTGACGTCGACGACCTGGGTGGCGGTGGCGTCCCCAGGCGCGCCGCCGTCGGGCGGCCGGCCGGTCCCGTCGGCGAAGAAGAACGCCGCGCCGCCGCCGAGCGCCACGCCCGTGCGGGCGTTCGGGTAGAGCGGCGTGCCGTAGTCGACGGTGGTGAAGCCGCCGGTGAGCGCCCAGCCCGGCGGCGGGCCGGGGCCGGCCGACTCGGCGTCCGGGTTGGTGAGGAGGTTCCCCGGAGGCACTCCGAACGGCGCCCGCGGGGGCGCCTCGTACGCGCCGACGTCGCGGCGCGCGCGGCCGTCGCTGTCCCCGTCGGCGATCCGCACGGCGCCCTCGAGGTCCTCGATCGGCTCCGAGGCGTCCGGGGCGCCGGGCGCCGGGTGGTCGACGGCGAGCGGCGCCGGGTTGCCGCGCTCGATCAGCGGCGAGTCGGGCGCCAGCCGCAGGTCGCCCGCCGAGAGGAACATCGGCTCGCCGGGCACGGGCTCGAAGACCTGCCCCTCGGTCGTCCCCGCGAGGTTCGAGTACGCCGCGCTCACCGCGCCGCGCGGCAGCTCGTCGAGCGCCCGTGGGTAGCCCCGCGTGACGATCGAGGAGTCGAGCGCGAGCGTCGCCGAGCCGCCCTCCTGCGCGCAGCCGGCGCGCGCGCCGACCGCCCCGTCGCCCGCCACCGTCACGTGGCGCGCGCGCAGCGTCGCGCAGCGGGCCTCCAGGGCGGCGCCGGTGCCGGTGGCGTCGATCGCGACGTCGTCGAGCTCCAGGGGGGTGTCCGGGAGCGCCCGGATGGCCACGCCGTCCTTCGCCTCGCCGGTGACGCGGATCGAGCGCACCCGGCCCGCGGCTTCGAGCACGACGGGCGCGCCGGCGCGCAGCGTCAGGTCGCGGATCGTCACCCGCTCGCCGGCCACCGAGAGGTGGCCGGTCACGAACGTGGCGCCCGCGCCGTCGCCGACCAGGTCGAGGGCGTCGGCGCTCGCGTACGCCGCGTCGTCGCCGTCGAGCTCCCCGGCCGGCAGGCGGACCCGGTCGCCGCCCGGCCGCGTCTCCGCGGCCTGGAGCGCCTCGGCGAGCGTCGGGCAGGCCGCGTCGCCCACCGTGCAGGTGTCGGCGCGCGCGGGCGCCGCGGGAACGAGCGCCGCCAGCACCACCAGCGCCGGCACCAGGCCGGCCGCGCCCTCCCTCACCATTGAGCGACAGCCTAGGCGGACGGGCGGCGGTGCGTCACCCACCGATGTTCAGCGGCGGACCAGCCCGCCGGACGGCTTGGCCCGGCCCGAGCCCCTTCAGCGCGTCCGCGGCGCGCCCGAACCCGGGCACGGTCAGGTCCGGATCGAGCTCCAGCAACGGGACGAGGACGAAGCGCCGCGAGGTCACCTCCGCGTGCGGCAGTGCGAGCCGGTCGGAGCGGTGGCGCAGGTCGCCGAGCAGGAGCAGGTCGACGTCGATCGGGCGCGGCCCGTGGCGCACGCCGCCGCCCGGGCGGCCCAGCGTGCGCTCGACCGCCTTGCAGGCGTCGAGCAGCGCCTCGGGGTCCAGCACGGTCTCCACGCGCAGGCACGCGTTGAGGAACTCGCGCTGGTCGAGCACCTCCCCGACCGGCTCGGTCTCGTAGACCGAGGAGGCGGCCAGCGGGCGCACGCCGTGGCCGCCGAGGGCGTCGACCGCCGCCTGCAGGTGCGCGCGCCGGTCGCCGACGTTCGAGCCCAGCCCGAGGTACCCGATCACGCCGGCGGCTCCCGCAGCATGGCCAGCTGGCGCGACTGCACGAGCAGCCGCCCGTCCTCGCTCCACAGCTCGCCGTCCTCCTCGAAGAAGCCGCCGGCGAGCCGGCGCGACGCGAACGCCCCGAGGATCCAGCCCTCGCCGAGGCCGTCGAGCGGCGCGCGGAAGTGGATGGTCAGGTCGATCGTCGGCGCCGGCGCGGTGCCGCCGATCAGCGGGAAGACGGCGGGCGGGAACGCGTCGGCGAACGCGGCCAGCGCCACGTGGTCGACCGCGCGCGGCTCGGCGGTGCGGATCCAGCCGCCGACGCGCGCCGCGTGCCCGCCCTCCTCGACCGCCCAGCGCCAGTCGTAGTTGGCCACGAAGGCCGGCAGGCCGGAGGTCGCCGGGTCCAGCGGCGCCAGCGCGTCGGGGCGGGGGACGCGCGGCGGCGCGACGGCCAGGTGCTCGCGCCCGCCGTCCCGCCAGCGCGCCAGCGCGCCGAGCGCGAGCCCGACCGTGCGCTCGCCCTGCTCCAGGCGCAGCGACACGGCGGTCGTCGAGCGCCCGGCGCGCTCGATCGTCCCGGCGATCTCGATCGGGCCGGCCACCGGCGCCTCGAGGAAGTGGACGGTCAGCGAGCGCGGCACCCGCTCCGGATCGCCGGCCAGGGCCTGCATCGCCCGCACGCACTGGGCGGCCAGCAGCCCGCCGTTGGCCCCGCGGCCGACGTACCAGCGCTCGGAGACCTGGCCGCGCCAGCGCCGCTCGCCGGCCGCCTCGATCGCGGTGTCGGCGTCGAAGGGGTTCACGCGCCCGCGCCGCCCTCGGAGAGCCCGAACCGCGCGTGCAGGCGCGCCAGCGGTCGCGGTGCCCACCAGTTCCAGCGGCCCAGCAGCTTCATCAGCGACGGGACGAGCAGCGCGCGGACGATGGTCGCGTCGATCGCCACGGCGAGCGCCGTGCCGACGCCGACCTGCTTGATGAAGATGATCTTCGACGTCGCGAACGCGCCGATGGCCACGCAGAAGAGCAGCGCCGCCGCGGTGACGATCCGCCCCGTGCGCTCCAGGCCGAGCGCGACCGCCTCGTCGTCGGAGGCGCCGCGGTCTCTCGCCTCCTTGATCCGCGTGAGCAGGAACACGCCGTAGTCGGTGGAGAGCCCGAAGGCGATCGCGAAGAGCAGGATCGGCTGGGTCGAGTCCAGCGCGCCGGACCCCTCGAAGCCCAGCGGCCCCTGCAGCCGGCCGTCCTGGAAGATCAGCACCAGCAGGCCGAACGCGGCCGAGAGCGTCAGCAGGTTCATCACCAGCGTCTTCACCGGCAGCACGACGGAGCCCGTCATCAGGAAGAGGATGACGAGCGTGGTCAGGGCGAGCAGCGCCAGCGCGAGCGGGAGGTGGTCGGCCAGCGACGCCTGCTGGTCGACGAACGCCGCCGTGTAGCCGCCCGCCAGCACGGTGAACGGCGCCGGGACCGCGCGCACGGCGGCGACCGCGTCCTGGGCCGCCTCGTCGAGCGCCGAGCCGCGGGCGACGACGTCGATCCGCCAGCCGCCGCCCCGCAGCGCCTCGGGCTCGGAGACCGACACCACGCCCGGCGCGCCCGCGACGCGGGCGGCATAGGCGCGCACGGCCGGCGCGTCCTCGCGGCCGGCGGCCACGGAGAGGAAGATCGGCGCGGTCGAGTCCGACGCGAAGTCCGCCCGCACGGCGTCGTCGACGACGCGGGCGCTGCGGCTCTCGGGCAGGACGCTCGGGTCCACGCCGGTGAACTCGATCCGCTGGAACGGCAGGCCGGCGGCGACCAGCACGAGCGCGCACGCCGCGGCGATCCGGCCGGGCCGGCGCATGACCGCGCGCGAGAGCCGGTACCAGAACCCCGACCGCACCGCCGTCGCGTCGCGGTGCGCCGCGCGGCGCCAGCGCTCCGGGCTGAGCGCGTCGATCCGTGGCCCCAGCGCCGCCAGCAGCGCGGGCAGGACGATCAGCGCGGCCGCCGCGGCGACCAGCGCGCACAGCGCCCCGCCGATCCCCATCGAGTACAGGAAGCGCTGCGGGAACACGGTCAGCGAGGCCAGCGCCGCGGCGACGGTGACCGAGGAGAAGAGCACGGTCCGCCCCGCCGTGCGCAGGGTGGCGCGCAGGGCGGCGGCCACGTCGCCGCCGGCGCGCTCGAGCTCCTCGCGGAAGCGCGAGATGACGAACAGCGAGTAGTCGATGGCCAGGCCGAGGCCCAGCCCGATGATCAGGTTCAGCGCGAAGACCGAGAGCCCGGTCACCGCGCCGTTGACGAACCGGATGAGCAGGAACGTCGTGAAGATCGTCGTCATGCCGACGGCCAGCGGCAGCAGCGCCGCGACGAGGCCGCGGAACACCCACAGCGAGAGCAGGAAGAGGATCGGGAACGCCAGCAGCTCGGCGCGGGCCAGGTCCTCGGAGACCTGCTCGCCGACCTGCTCGCCGGCGAGCTCCCCGCCGCCGACCACGATCCCCGAGTCGCGCGCGAAGCGGTCCTGCACCCGCCGGGCCGCGTCGCCCCAGTCCGCCCCGGCGCGGAAGCGGGCCAGCAGGTAGGTGGAGCGGCGGTCGCGCGAGACCAGGGCGCCCGTGGCCGGCGAGCCGTCGTAGGCCGTCACGGACGCGAGCGCGCGGTCCGCGCGCAGCGCCCCGGCGACGCGGACGAGCCGGCGCCGCGCGGCCGGCGCCTCGATCGGCTCCCCCAGCCGCACGAGCACCACCAGGCTGGGCGTCGCCGCGGCCCCGGAAGCCCGCAGCACGGCCGACGAGGCCCGCGCCGACTCCGACGCCTTGTCCTGGAAGTCGCCGTCGTCGTCGAGGATCCCGGCCACCGGCGCGCCGAGCGCGGCGGCGAGGACGACGAAGGCCAGGGTCCCGATCAGGACCCGGCGGCGGCGGCGGTGCAGCCGGCGGGCGAGGGCGTCGAGCACTGACCGGCCGGGCTCAGCGCTCTTCGCGCCAGACCTCGACCGAGACCTCTTCGACCGGCAGCGGGATCGGCGGCTCGGGCTTGGCGGCCTTCACGTACACCGACTCGGCGCCGAACTGGGAGGCCAGGCGGTCGGCGATGACCGCGCAGAGGCGCTCGAGCGTCTTGTAGGACCGCTGCTGGGCGATCAGGGCGATGACCTGGCAGACCTCGCCGTAGTCGACGGTGTCCTCGACCCGGTCGGTGACCAGCGCGTCGGGCTCGCCGAGCTCGAAGCGCACGTCGAGGACCAGCCGCTGGCCGATCTCGCGCTCGGCCGCCGAGACGCCGTGGTGCGTGTACAGCGAGAGGCCGACGATCTCGATCGTGACGCCGACCTCGGGGCCCTGATCGTCATCCTCGTCGTCGCTCAGCTCGTCCTCGTCGTCGTAGAGGTCGTCCTCGTCGGGTGCCATCCGCCCGCCAACGTAGCAGTCGCCATGGCCAGCGCATCGCGCGTGACGGCGACGTCGTGGACCCGGAAGACGCGGGCTCCGCGCTCGTAGGCGAGGACGTTCGCGGCGGCCGTCCCGACGGCCCGTTCGGCCACGTCGCGCCCGGTGATCCGGCCGATGAAGGACTTGCGCGAGACGCCGATGACCAGCGGCCGGCCGAGCGCCGCGAGCTCGTCGAGACGGCGCAGCAGCTCGAGGTTGTGGTCGATGGTCTTGCCGAAGCCGATGCCCGGGTCGAGCATGATCCGCTCCTCCGGCACGCCCTCGGCGACCGCGAAGGCCATCCGCGCCTCCAGGAACGCCTTGACCTCGGAGACGACGTCGTCGTAGCGCGGATCGGCCTGCATGGTCCGCGGCTCGCCCAGCATGTGCATGAGGCAGCAGTCGAGGCCCTGCTCGGCCACGAACGCCGCCATCCGCGGGTCGTGGCGGAAGGCCGACACGTCGTTGACGTAGGTGGCGCCGGCCTGCACCGCCGCCGCGGCCACCTCGAGCTTCATCGTGTCGACGGAGACCTGCGCGCCCTCGATCGCCGCCACGACCGGGACCACGCGCGCGAGCTCCGCCGCGGCCGGGACCGGGTCGGCGCCGGGGCGGGTGGACTCGCCCCCGACGTCGACGATCGCAGCCCCCTCCGCGATCAGCCGGCGGGCGTGGGCGGCCGCCGCCTCCGCCGACTCGAAGGTGCCGCCGTCC
>DASVQH010000105.1:0-16905 GCA_036389195.1 Solirubrobacteraceae bacterium | reverse complement strand
GACTTCCACGGGCGGCCCGAACGCCGCGCCGGGGGCGCGGCGGGCGACCCAGACCCCCTCGTGGAAGACGGACCACGCGGCCATGGCGGCGCCGTCGCCGGCGACGCCGAGCTGCACCGCCGCCGCGACGGCCTCCGTGAGCGGCTGGGGCGCCGCGAACGGCTCGCCCGGCCGTGCCGACGACGCGAAGACGCCGGCCGCTGGCGCGCGCGACCACGCGACCACCGTCTCGCCGGTCTCCGTCACGCCGGCGCCGGTCGATCCGGGCGAGGCGGGGTCGAGCTGCTCTGCGGGCGCGAAGTCTCCCCCGCGCGGGCGGCGCGCCACCAGCGCCGCCGCCGGGTTGCGCCCGGCGGTGACCGCCGCGGCGTCCCCGCGCGGCCCCATCGCGACGACGTCGCGGTCAGGCTGGCCCTGCTCGCGCCCGAGCCGGCTGGCCGGGCCGAACTCGCCGCCGGCCGGGCGCAGCGCGGCGCCGAACGCGTCGCAGAAGGGATCGCACCGGCGGTCGCCGGCCAGGACGAGCTCCCCGTCGCGCGACACCCCGACGCCCAGCGGCCGGCCGAGGTCCGGCGGCGCGGGCGCCTCGGCGAACGCGCCGCCGGGCGGTCGGGCGGCCACGTGCACGCGGCCGCCCTCCGACCACGCGACGACCGCGTCGCCGCGCTCGCCCAGGCCGGCGACCGCGGGCGGGAAGGCGTCGGCCGCGATCGATGACAGGACCTGGACGGGACCGAAGGCCCCGCCCGGCGGCCGCAGCGCGGCCTCGACGACGCTCCGCGGCGGGCCGCCCTCCGGCTGCGACGGGAAGCGCTGCCAGATGACGAGGACCTCCCCCGCGGCGGATCGCCCGACGCCCGCGAGGACCAGCCTCCCCGACGCGCCCCGCACCACGGTCTGCGCCTCCCCGATCCCGCCGGCGGCCGACGCCTCGGCGAGCCGGATGGCCGACCCGTCGTCGTCGCGGGACTCCGCCCACGCGACCACCATCCGGTCGCCGCCGGCCGTCGTCAGCGGCGGCGCGTCGCTGTCGGCCGAGGCCGTCGCCGCGAGCGCGAGGGCGCAGAGGACGGCGAGCAGGGATGTTGAGCGGGGCAACGACATGCCGCGTCAAACGGCCGGCGCCCTGCCGAGTTGCGCTCGGTGACCTGGAAGACGCGGTCGGTTCGCCGGCACCTCAGCGAAGGACCATTTCCGGCTCCTTCTTGTTCTGCTGTCGCTTTTGCTGTTGACAACTGAGCGCTTGACTGGTCATGTGAGGTTCTGCCGCCGGCCCATGAGGGGCCCGGCAAGAAAGGACGTTCGATGTCCAAGGTCCTCGTGGGCTCGCTGCTCGCCGCCGTCATCGCGTTGCTCGCGCCGGGCGTCGCCCTCGCGCAGCAATCAGTCCCCGACTATCCGGCCCTCCCGCCGGTGAGTACGTACCCGTCGTGCGCGGACAGGGTTCCGCTCGCCGCCGCGACGAGCCAGGCGAAGCTCACCGACACGGCGAACTGGATGGTCAACAACCTGTTCACCGGGAAAGGGGCGATCCGCGCGAAGCCGGGCTGGGCACTGATCGGCGGCGGGAACAGCGGCTCCTTCGGCCTGATGGACGCCGGCGGCCTGTACTGCCAGAGGGTCGGTCGCTGGCTCGACTGGCAGCTCGGTCATCTTCTGGACGACGGCGCGTTGCCCCGCTACACGGAGACCGTCGACGCCAACGAGACGGAGGCCTTCAGGGACCCGACGCCGTCCGGCTTCGACCACCCGCTCGGCGCCGACAACGTCAACGCCTCACTGCTGACGCTCGCTCGGATGTACCAGGTGCGGGGGTACGGCGCGCCGGACTGGTTCAAGCTCGAGCATCCCTACTACCACGACGGCACGACGCGCCTCCAACTCGTGATTCGCGCGGCCGACTATCTCGACAGCCTCTATCACGACGAGCTCCCGGTCGGCGGGCTCACCCAGGTCACCGAGGCCGCGAACACGCTGTACTTCCAGGACAACGTCTCCACGTGGGCGGGATACCGCGACTACGCGGCGTTCCTCAGCCGGTTCGCTCCTTCGGTGATCGCGCCGTACAACCGGTCCGTGGCGACGTACACGACGCGCGCCAGCGAGGTGCAACAGGCGCTCAACGCCTATCTCTACGCTCCCGACGCCGCGGGCGGCCGCTATCAGCTGTACCGCACCCCGGGGAGCTCCACGGGTCCGATCTACCCGTACGCCTGCTGGTACAGCGGCGCCTTCACCCACGTCTTCGGGCTCTCCTACCCGCCGTGGGGCGTGCAGGGCGGCCTGCCCGAGTCTGACGCCGTGCGCGGCAAGCTCTTCACGCAGCTCATGGAGACCAGCGCCAACGGCTGGGTGATCGACGACGTGCCGGCGGCCGGCAGCTGCGACCGCAACCAGGAGCTCAACACCCCGGTCGCGTTCGCCGCGGTGCGCGCCGCCACCGCGGACGCGGCCGCGGGCGGCGGCCTGAAGCATGCCGCCGCGGCGATCGTGTGGGAGCGCAACCTTCCGCCGTTCGACCAGGCGCCATATCCGGTCGAGCCGAACTGGAGCGCGTCCTCGGCCGGGAGCTACATGCGCTATCTGGCCGCGGTAGGGGTGCATGTCGTGCAGGACGACACCGCCGGCTCGCCCGGATATCACTACTCGGGGAACTGGACGGCCGAGAACGTCGGGGGCGCCACGGTGCGCAGTGACGGCATGCCCGACATCCACCTCGGCCCCACGCGCCGCTACGCGTCGACGACGGCGAGCGACACCACCACGCTCACCGCGGTGCGCTTCGTCCCGGACATACCCGAACGCGGGCTCTACACCGTCCGGCTGGTCTACCGGCCGGTCGACGCGCGCACCGAGAACCCGTCGGGCGCCGTGCCGGTCGGCGTCCTGCACCTCGACACCGATGGCGTGACCCGCAAGCTCGACTCCTACTCGGTCAACCAGACCATCCCGATGGAGGACGACGCCACGCAGCCGATCGACGGCACGCACGCGTTCTGCTTCGACGCGGGGCGCAACGCGGGCTCACTGGAGCAGGGCGGCCAGTGGATCCGCGTGAGCAACGGCAGCACCCCGAGGAACGTCTCGGCCGACGCCGTCGTCCTGCAGAAGGTCGGCGACTGCTGATCGCGGACGGGGCGGCCGCCGACCCCCGCGCGCCACCCGATGCCCCGCCGCGGTCCCGGCGGGGCGTCGGCAGGCGCTCAGCCGCGCCCGTCGCCGTACGTCGCGCGCTGGGGCGGGTCGGCGCCCATCTCCGAGGAGCCGAAGCGCTCCGACGACCCGACCGACAGCGCCTCGCGCGGGTCGACCTCGGGCAGCCCGCACAGGTAGCGGTGCACCATCCGCGCGCACTGGCGGCCCTCGTTGATCGCCCACACGATCAGCGACTGGCCGCGCCGCGCGTCGCCCGCGGCGAAGATGCCCTCGACGGACGTCTCGTAGGCGCCGGCCTTCGCGTTGCCGCGGCCGTCGCGCTCCACGCCGAGCGCCTCCAGCAGCCCCGGCTCCGGGTGCAGGAAGCCCATGGCCAGCAGGACGAGGTCGGCGGGCTTGGTCGTCTCTGTCCCGGGGATCGCCTCGAACGGCGGCGCCCCGGAGTTCTGCACCCAGTGGATCTCGGAGACGTGGCCGTCCTCGTCGCCGCTCAGGTGGGTGGTGGAGATCGCGAAGTCGCGGTCGCCGCCCTCCTTCAGCGCGTAGGACGTCCGCAGCTTCACCGGCCAGCGCGGCCACGGCGTCAGGTCGTCCGGCCGCGACGCCGGCGGCTCGCCGAGCAGCTCGATCTGCGTCACCGACGCGGCGCCCTCGCGCAGCGAGTTGCCGACGCAGTCCGCGCCGGTGTCGCCGCCGCCGATGACGATCACGTGCTTGCCCGCGGCGCTGATGACCTCGTCGTCGGCGGGCGCGTCGAGGACCGGCTGGACGACGTCCTCGCCGTCGGGACGCTCGCGGGCCACCCAGCGGTTGCGCTGGTACAGGTAGTCCATCGCGAAGTGGACCCCGCGCAGCTCGCGGCCGGGGACCGGCAGGTCGCGCGGCACCCGCGAGCCGGTCGCGATCACCACGGCGTCGAAGCGGTCGCGCACCTCCTCGGCGGGCACGTCGCGGCCGACGTCCACGCCGAACTCGAAGGTGACGCCCTCGGCCTCGAGCTGGCGCACGCGCCGCTCGACGACCCACTTCTCGATCTTGAAGTCCGGCACGCCGAAGCGGATCAGCCCGCCGCCGGCCTCGTCGCGCTCGAACACGGTGACGGCATGGCCCTCGCGGGCGAGCTGCTGGGCGGCGGCCAGGCCGGCCGGGCCCGCGCCGATCACCGCGACCGTCCGCCCGGTGCGCACGGCGGGCGGCGCCGGCTGGACCCAGCCCTCGGCCCACGCGCGGTCGATGATCGACATCTCGATCTGCTTGATCGTCACCGCGTCGCCCTCGCGGATCTCCAGCACGCAGGCCGCCTCGCACGGCGCCGGACACAGCCGCCCCGTGAACTCGGGGAAGTTGTTCGTCATGTGCAGCTGGTCGATCGCCTCGCGCCAGCGGTCCCGGTAGACGAGGTCGTTCCAGTCCGGGATCAGGTTCCCGACCGGGCAGCCGTTGTGGCAGAACGGGATGCCGCACTCCATGCAGCGCGCGCCCTGCTCGCGCAGCTCGGGCTCGGGCACCGGCGCCACGAACTCCCGGTAGTCGCGCCGGCGCTCCTCCGGGTCGCGCTCGCGCGAGGGGACGCGCTCGATCTTCAGGAAGGCCCCGAGCTCGCCCATCACTCCCCCTCTCCGGTCCGCGTCTGCGGGACCCCGATCGGCGAGGCCACCCGCTCGCGCTCGTCGGTGGCCTTCATCGGCTGCGCCAGCTCGGCGTCCGACTCGCGCTCCGCTTCGGCGAGCTCCTTCAGCGCCCGCTTGTAGTCGCGCGGCATCACCTTCACGAACGACCCGAGCAGCGTGTCCCAGTCCTGCAGGACGCGCGCCGCCACCGGGGACAGCGTGCGCAGGTGGTGCTCCTCGACCAGCGAGCGCAGCTCGATCGCGTCGGCCTCCTCGATCGGGTCGAAGTCCACCAGCTCGCGGTTGCAGCGCGCCGCGAAGGCGCCTTCCTCGTCGAGCACGTAGGCGACGCCGCCGCTCATGCCGGCCGCGAAGTTGCGCCCGGTCGGCCCGAGGACGACCACGCGCCCGCCGGTCATGTACTCGCAGCCGTGGTCGCCGACGCCCTCCACCACCGCGCTGGCGCCCGAGTTGCGCACGCCGAAGCGCTCGCCGGCCAGCCCGCGGAAGAACGCGCGGCCGCTCGTCGCGCCGTAGAGGACGGTGTTGCCGACGATGACGTTCTCCTCGGCCGCGAAGGTCGCGGTCTCAGGCGGGCGGACGGACAGCACGCCGCCCGACAAGCCCTTGCCGGTGTAGTCGTTGGCGTCACCGACGAGCGAGAGCTCGACGCCCGGCGCCAGCCACGCGCCGAACGACTGGCCGGCCGAGCCGCGCAGGGTGAAGCGGATGGTCTCCGGGGCCAGCCCGTCGGCGCCGTGGACCTCGGTCACCGCGCTGGAGAGCAGCCCGCCGACCGTCCGGTCGACGTTGCGGATGCGGAAGTCGGCGGTCACCGGCCGGCGCTCGTCGATGGCGTCCTTGGCCGCCTCGATGAGCCGCCAGTCGAGCGCCTCGACGAGCGGGGACTCCTGCGGCTGCATCCGGCGCAGCGGCGTGTCCTCGGGCACGTCGGGCTTGGCCAGGATGTGCTTGAGGTCGACGCCCCGCTCGCGCCAGTGCGCGATCGCCTCGTCGGCTTCCAGCAGCTCGGAGTGCCCGATCAGGTCCTCGAACCGGCGCACGCCGAGGCGCGCCATGATCCCGCGCACCTCTTCGGCCACGAAGAAGAAGAAGTTGACGACGTGCTCGGGCTGGCCGGCGAAGCGCTCGCGCAGCTCCGGGTCCTGCGTCGCGATGCCCACCGGGCAGGTGTTCAGGTGGCAGGCGCGCATCATGATGCAGCCCGTCGCGATCAGCGGAGCGGTCGAGAAGCCCATCTCGTCGGCGCCGAGCAGCGCGGCGATGACGACGTCGCGGCCCGTCTTGAGCTGGCCGTCGGTCTGGACCCAGATCCGCGAGCGCAGGTCGTTGAGCACCAGCGTCTGCTGCGTCTCGGCGAGGCCGATCTCCCACGGGACGCCCGCCGACTGGATCGAGGACAGCGGCGACGCGCCGGTGCCCCCGTCGTGGCCGGCGATCAGCACGTGGTCGGAGTTGGCCTTGGCGACGCCCGCCGCGACCGTCCCGACCCCGACCTCGGACACCAGCTTGACGCTGATGCGCGCCCGCGGGTTCGCGCAGCGCAGGTCGTAGATCAGCTGCTTGAGGTCCTCGATCGAGTAGATGTCGTGGTGCGGCGGCGGGGAGATCAGGCCGACGCCCGGCGTCGTGAAGCGGATCTTGCCGATGTAGCGGTCGACCTTGTGGCCGGGCAGCTGGCCGCCCTCGCCGGGCTTGGCGCCCTGGGCCATCTTGATCTGCAGCTCGTCGGCGTTGACGAGGTAGTTGATGTTGACGCCGAAGCGGCCGGAGGCGACCTGCTTGATCGCCGAGCGGCGCTCGTCGGCGAAGCGCACCGGGTCCTCCCCGCCCTCGCCGGTGTTCGACTTGCCGCCGAGGCGGTTCATCGCGACGGCGAGCGTCTCGTGGGCCTCGCGCGACAGGGAGCCGAGCGACATCGCGCCGGTGGCGAAGCGCTTGACGATCGACGCCGCCGGCTCCACCTCCTCCAGCGGCACCTCGCCGCCCTCGGGGAAGCGGAAGCGCAGCAGCCCGCGCAGCGTCGCGCGGCGGGCGGCGTCCTCGTTGACGAGCTTCGCGTACTCGTCGTAGGTCGGCTGGCCGCCGTGGCGGACCGAGTGCTGCAGCAGCGAGATCGTCTCGGGGTTCCACTGGTGGTGCTCGCCGTCGCGCCGCCACGCGTAGATGCCGCCGACCGGCAGCAGCGACTCGTGGGCCCGGGGGTAGGCGCGGGCGTGCTTGTCCAGGGTCTCCGAGGCGAGGATGTCGAGCCCGATGCCGCCGATGCGCGACGCCGTGCCGGTGAAGTGGCGCTCGATCAGCTCCGGCGCGAGGCCGACGGCCTCGAAGATCTGCGCGCCGCAGTAGGACTGGATCGTCGAGATCCCCATCTTGGAGATCGTCTTGCGCAGGCCCTTGCCGATGCCCTTGACGACGTGGCCGGCGGCCGCGTCGGCGTCGACGCCGTCGGGCAGCATCCCGCGCTCGACCAGCTCGTCGATCGACTCGAACATCAGGTAGGGGTTGATCGCGCTGGCGCCGTAGCCGATCAGCGTGGCGAAGTGATGGACCTCGCGCGGCTCGCCGGACTCCAGGACGAGGCCGGTCTGCAGGCGCGTGCCCTCGCGCACCAGGTGATGGTGCACGGACGCCACGGCGAGCAGCGACGGGATCGCCGCGCGGTCGGCGCCGAGGTTGCGGTCCGACAGGATCAGGATGTTGACGCCGCGGGCGACCGCCTCGGAGGCCTCGGCGGCGATCCGCTCGACCGCCGCGGCCATCGCCTCCGGGCCCTCGGCGACCGGCCAGGTGATGTCGACGGTGTGGGCCGCGAAGACGTCGGAGTCGACCTGGCGCAGCCGCTCGAGCTCGGCGTTGCGCAGGATCGGCTGGTCCATGGCCAGCACGTGCGCGTGCTCGGGCGTCTCGTCGAAGAGGTTGAGCTCGGAGCCCACGCCGGTGGCCACGCTCATGACCACCGCCTCGCGGATCGGGTCGATCGGCGGGTTGGTGACCTGGGCGAAGAGCTGCTTGAAGTAGTTGAACAGCGGCGGCTGGCGCTCGGACAGCACGGCCAGCGCGAGGTCGTTGCCCATCGAGCCGATCGGCTCCTCGCCCTTGGCGGCGGTCGGCGCGAGCAGGACGCGCAGGTCCTCCTGGCTGTAGCCGAAGGCCAGCTGGCGGGTCCGCAGCGGCTCGGTGCGCGGGACCAGCGGCTCGCGCTCGGGGAGGTCGCCGATGTGCACGACGCCCTCGCGGTACCACTCGCCATACGGGCGGCGGGTGGCGACGGCCTCCTTGACCTCCTCGTCGGCGACGATCCGGCCCGCGCCGACGTCGACCAGGAAGAGCTTTCCCGGCTGCAGGCGGCCCTTGCGCACGATGTTCTCCGGCGCCTCGTCCATCACGCCGGTCTCCGAGCCCAGGACGACCCAGCCGTCCTTGGTCTCCAGCCAGCGGCCGGGGCGCAGGCCGTTGCGGTCGAGCGTCGCGCCGATGATGCGCCCGTCGGTGAAGGCGACGGCCGCCGGGCCGTCCCACGGCTCCATCAGGCAGGAGTGGAACGCGTAGAAGTCGCGCAGGTGGTCGGGGATGTCGGTGCGGCCCTCGTAGGCCTCCGGCACCATCATCATCACCGCGTGCGGCAGCGAGCGGCCGGCCAGCACGAGCAGCTCCAGCACGTTGTCGAAGGTCGCCGAGTCCGAGCCGCCCGGGCGCACGACCGGCAGGATCTTGCGCAGGTCCTCCTCGCCGAACAGCGCAGACGCCAGCTGGGACTCGCGGGCGCGCATCCAGTTGACGTTGCCGCGCAGCGTGTTGATCTCCCCGTTGTGGGCGATCATCCGGTACGGGTGGGCCAGCTCCCAGCTCGGGAACGTGTTGGTCGAGAACCGCGAGTGCACGAGCGCCAGCGCCGTCTTGGTGCGCTCGTCGTTGAGGTCGGGGAAGTACCCCATCAGCTGGGGCGCCGTGAGCATCCCCTTGTAGACGATCGTCCGGCTCGAGAGCGAGGCGATGACCAGATCCGGCCCCGCGGCCAGCTCGGCGACGCGGCGGATGACGTAGAGCTTGCGCTCGAAGGCGTCCTGGTCGGCGGCCAGGTCGTCGGAGGCGGCGATCACCACCTGCTTGATGTACGGCGCGAAGTAGTTGGCGGTGATGCCGACGTAGTCCTTGTCGACCGGCACGTCGCGCCAGCAGAGGACCCGCTGGCCCTCGGCCTCGACCGTCTCGGTGATCAGGCGCTCGCGCTCCTCGCGCTTGGCCTGGTCCTGGGGCAGGAAGCAGACGCCGACCCCGTAGGCGCCCGGAGGCGGCAGGTCCTCGTCCAGGACTGAACGAAGCAGCTCGTCGGGCATCTGGAGCAGGATCCCCGCGCCGTCGCCGGTGTTGGGGTCCGCGCCCGCGGCGCCGCGGTGCTCGAGGTTGGCCAGCGCGACGACCGCCCGGCGGACGCCCTCGTGCGACGGCACGCCGTCCAGCCGGGCCACGAAGGCCACGCCGCAGGCGTCGTGCTCATATGCGGGGTCGTAGAGACCCACCGACTGCGTCGGCTTGGGACGGTGGTGCATGGCGAACTCCCGGAGGCGCGGGTACGGGGGCCCGAAGGCGGAGCCGGAAAGGCTATCAGCGCTTGGAGCCGGATCCGCGGGCGCGGGTCTAGCGAGCCGGCGCCGGCACGGGCGCGGCGCTGATCTCCGCCACGCCCGAGAACTGCTCGATCGGCTGGGCCTGGGCGAAGCCCTGCAGCGGGGTCAGCGTCAGCATCGCCGACAGCGCGCGGTCCTCGACCGGGCGCGAGAACACGAAGCCCTGGACCTGGCGGGCGCCCATCTCCAGCAGCATCCGCGCCTGCTCGGTGGTCTCCACGCCCTCGACGATGACGTCGAGCGAGAGGGTCTTGGCCAGCTCGAGGATCGAGCGCAGGAAGGCCGCGTCGCCCTCGCGCTCGGCGATGTGGTCGACGAACGGCTTGGCGATCTTCAGGACGTCGATCGGGAACTGGCGCAGGTAGGAGAGCGAGGAGTAGCCCGTGCCGAAGTCGTCGAGCGCGAGCCGGAAGCCGGCCTGCTTGATGTGCTTCATGCGCTGGATGCCGCCCTCGAGGTCGTCCATGAGGGCCGACTCGGTGATCTCCAGGGTGATCGCCGACGTGGGGACGTTGGCCCGGGCGGCGGCCTCGCAGAGCCACTGGAGCAGCCCGGGGCTCTGGAACTCGCGCGGCGACAGGTTGATGTTGAGCTTGAAGGCGTCCCCCGCGACGCTGGCGCGCCGCCACAGCGCCAGGCGCTGGGAGGACTTGGCGACCACGTGGCGGCCGATCGCGCCGATCAGGTTGGCCTCCTCGGCCAGCGGCACGAACTTGTCGGGGCCGACGAGGCCGAGCCGCGGGTGCTGCCAGCGCACGAGCGCCTCGACGCCGGCGATCTGGCCCCCGCGCAGGTCGACGACCGGCTGGTAGAGGACGACGAACTGGTCCTCGTCGACCGCGCGCTGCAGCTCGGACTTCAGCTCGTGGCGCTGGACCGCGTCGGAGTGCATCTCCGGGCGGAAGAGCATCACGCAGCCCTTGCCCTGGCTCTTGGCCCGGTACATGGCGAGGTCGGCGTTGCGGACGAGGTCGTCGGCGCGGCGGACGCCGTCGGAGCTGGACGCCACGCCGATCGAGGCGCGGACGTTCAGCTCGGCGTCGGCGACCTGGAAGGGGTCGCGCAGCGCGGCGAGGATGCGCTCGGCGATGTCCATGACGACCTCCATCGACTCGCCGTCCTCGATCAGGACCGCGAACTCGTCGCCGCCGAGACGGGCCGGCGTGTCGTGGCTGCGCAGGCAGGCCCGCAGGCGCTCGGCGACGCCCATCAGGAGCTCGTCGCCGGCCTCGTGCCCGAGCGAGTCGTTGACCGTCTTGAAGTCGTCGAGGTCGATGAACAGCGCGGCCACCAGCGCGTCGCGGCGGGTCAGCGCATGGGAGACCTGCGCCGTGAAGCGGGCGCGGTTGGCCAGGCGGGTGAGCGGGTCGTGGAAGGCCATGTGCTCGAGCTGGGACTGGAGCTGCTCGAGGCGGTCGAAGTCCTGCTCGAGCGTCTCGTGGGCCAGCGAGGCGGTGGCGTGGCGGGCGAGCTTGTCGAGCACGTCGAGGTCCGCGTCGGTGAACTCGCCGTCGACCTCGGGGCGGTTGGCGAACAGCAGCAGCCCGAGCGCGTGGCCCTCCTTCTCCAGGACGGTGACCATCGCCGGGCCGCGGACCAGGCTGTCGCGCAGGTAGCGCTCGACGGCCGGATCGGCGGCGGGGCGCTCGATCAGCCGCGTGCCCAGCTCGCGCGCCATCGCCCACAGCGCCTCGCCGCCGAGCGGGCCGACGCTGGCCAGCGAGTCGGTGCCGATCGGCGAGACGCGCGTGCGGCGGGGCAGCGCGCCGCCGGCCGGCAGCAGGATCGCCTCGGCGAGCTCTGAGTTGAACGCGCGCCGGCCCTTCCCGACCAGCGCCAGCAGCGCCTCCTCGACGTCCGCGGAGACGAGCAGCGCGTGCGAGGTGTCGTAGAGGAACTCCAGCCGCTCGCGGCGCTGGCGCTCGTCGAGGTAGAGGCGGTAGGCGGCGGCCAGCAGCAGCGCGGGGAACACCAGCAGCCAGGCGCTGGCGGCGTCGAGCACGACGAGCGTCGTGGCGGCGAGCCCGACGCAGGTCAGCGAGACCGTGACCATGGCGTCCGTGCGCAGCATGGTGCCGATCTCGCGCCACAGCGGGCGGCCCTCGGCGACGGTGATGGCGCCCGCGAGGACGAGGACGCCGGTCGCGCCGGCGGCCAGCGTGGCCATGAGGGCGGCGAACCAGACGCCGGGGCCCGTGGCCTCCGTGCCCGGCAGGACGGCGTGGAAGACGACCAGCGCGACCGCGGCCACCAGCGCCGAGCGCCCGGTGCCGAAGGCCAGCTGCAGCGGGCCGCGCCGCCAGGCCAGCACGGCGATCGGGCCGGCCTGGGCGAGGAGCAGGTCGACCGGCGTGGCGAGGACCAGCCCGACGGTGAGGACGAGCGCGGTGAGCGAGAACGCGTGCGCGGAGCCGCGGAAGTAGAGGTGCAGCGCCCAGGCCTCGCAGGCGGCGAGGCCGGCGGCCAGCGCGAACCAGGGGACGCGGTGGTCGACGTCGACCGGCGCGAGCCCGGGCGCGACCGTGGCGAAGACGGCCACCGCCAGGCCGATCAGAAGCAGGCTGAGGACCCAGACGCCGCGCGACCCCCCGAGTCGCCCGGCGGTCACCGTCGCGCCCCTCTTCGATCCGTGGTCAAAGGCATGTCCGCCCGGCAATCGGCCCCGGACGACCCGTCTTGAAGCGGGTGGACGGATGATCTAGGGGATCGGACCCACGGCTCAACCCCTTGGCGCGCCGCCGCGCGCGGCCTCGTAGACCGCGGCGACGCGGCCTGCGAGGGCCGGCCAGGCGTAGCGCTCCAGGGCTCGCGCCCGCGCCGCCTCGCCGCGGCGGCGCCGCTCGTCCGGGTCCGCGGCGGCCTGCTGGAGGGCGCGGGCGAGCGCGTCGCGGTCGTCGGGCGCCACGAGCCAGCCCGTCCGGCCGTCCTCGACGATCTCGGCCGGGCCGTGGGCGTCGACCGCGATGGCCGGCAGCCCGCAGGCCATCCCCTCCACGAGCACGGCGCCGAACTGCTCGCGCACCGAGGGCAGGACCACGGCGTCGGAAGCGTTGAGGAAGTCCGGCAGCTCGTCGTGGCCGTGCCAGCCGGCCAGGAAGACGTCGCGCGCGCCGGTGCGCTCGATCGCCTCCGCCGGATGCTCGCCCTCCCACTCCCCCGGGAAGCCGCCCAGGAGGACGAGCGGCGCGCGCACGCCGGTCTCGCGGCGCGCCTGCTCGTGGGCCTCGATCAGCAGGCCGACGCGCTTGACGCTCGTGAAGCGCCCGACGTAGAGGATCACGGGCCGGCCGGGGGCGAACGCCTCGGCCACCTGCGCGGCCGGGTAGCGCACCGAGCCGGCCCGCCCGCCCGGGCGCCAGCCGCGCGGCTCGTCGACCAGGTGGCGGCGCCAGTGGGCGGCGCGGGCGCCGGCGTCGAGCCGGCGCGGGGCGAACGTCCTCGGGTCGAAGCCGTTGGCGACGACCGTGCAGCGGCCGGGATCCGTGCCCAGCAGCCGCTGCGCGCGCTCGATCTGGGAGTCGGAGAGCAGGATCAGCCGCTCGCACCCCGCGGCCCACGCCGCGAGCCGGCGGCGCCACGGGTGCTCGGGCTCGAGGTCCTCGAGCATCAGCAGCTCGGTGCCGTGGAGGTGGCCGACGACGGGCACGCCGGGCGCGACGCGGGGCGCGGCGGCGTGCAGCGGCGTCAGGTGGTGGAGGTGCAGCACGTCGGCCTCGGCCGCACCCGCCGCGCGCAGCGCGTCCGTCCACGTCGCCACCTGGTGCTCGAGCTCGGCGTCGGAGAGCGAGGCCATCCAGCGATCGGGCGCGCCCGGCCGGTCCTCGTAGGACGGGTGCAGCGGCGGGTCGGCGGCCATCGGGTCGGGCGCGTCGAGGGCGGCGGTCATGTCGAGCTCGTGGTGCTCCAGGCCGGCGTAGAAGGCAGCGGCGTCGCCGTCGGGGCGCGCCGAGCCGCTGAGGATCGCCGCCTGCCAGCCCGCTTCGGGCAGCGCCGTGGCCAGGTTGCGGGCGACGTGCGCCGAGCCTCCGCGCGGGAAGAAGAGGAGCCCCATGAGCACGCGCGGCACGCGCGGGAGGCTACGCTCGCGCGGTGTCCGTCGCCGAACCCATCCCCGTCACCGTCCTCTCGGCGGGCGGGACGATCGCCATGGCCGGGGTCGGCGGCGGCCGCGGCGTCTCCCCCGAGCTCGACGGCGACGCGCTCGTCGCCGCCGTGCCCGGCCTCGGCGCGGTGGCCGGGCTGCGGGTCCGCTCGCTGCTCAACTGCCCGAGCGCGCAGCTGACCGGCGCGCAGGCGCTGGGCATCGCCCAGGCCGCCGTCGAGGAGGCCGGCCGCGGCCGCGGGGTCGTCGTCACGCACGGGACCGACACGCTCGAGGAGGTGGCCTACCTCGCGGACCTGCTGTACGGCGGCGCGACGCCGGTGGTCTTCACCGGCGCGATGCGCCCGGCCACGGCGGCCGGCGCGGACGGGCCGGCCAACCTGCTCGACGCGACCGCGGTCGCCGCCGCGAGCGCCGCCTGCGACCTCGGCGTGGTGGTGGTGTTCGGCGGCGAGGTCCACGCCGCCCGCGCGGTGCGCAAGGCCGACTCGACCTCGCGGTCGGCGTTCCAGTCGCCGCGGCTCGGGCCGCTCGGACGCATCGAGGAAGGGCGCGTGCGCGTCGAGGGCTCGGTCGCCCGCTTGCCGCCGATCGCCGCGACGCGGCTGGACGCGCGCGTCCCGATCGTCCCCGCGGCGCTCGGCGACGACGGGCTGTTCGTCGACGCCGCGCTCGACGCCGGCGCCGACGGCATCGTCGCCGTCGCGCTCGGGGCCGGGCACGTCCCGCCGCCGTTCCTCGCCGCCCTGCGCCGCGCCGCCGCGCGGGTGCCGGTGGTCGCGACGGTGCGCCCCAAGCGCGGGGCGATCCTCCACGACACCTACGCCTTCGAGGGCTCCGAGCGCGACCTGCGCGACGGCGGGATGGTGGCCGCGGGCGCGCTCACCTCGGCCGCCGCGCGCATCAAGCTCCTGGCCTGCCTGGGCGCGGGCTACGACCGCGACCAGATCGCGGCGGCCTTCGCGCCCGACGACCAGTGACCGCTCCGGCGCGCGCGTACGACCTCGTCATCTTCGACTGCGACGGGGTGCTGGTCGACTCCGAGGAGATCTCCAACCGCGTCCTGGCCGAGCACCTGACGGCGATCGGCGTCCCGACCACCACGCAGGAGTCGATGGACCGCTACATGGGCGGCTCGCTCGCCAAGGTCCTGGCCGACGTGGAGGCGCGCCTCGGCCACGCCGCGCCGGCCGACTTCCTCGCCGACTACCGCACCGCCAGCTACGCGGCGTTCGCGACCGAGCTCGCGGCCGTGGAGGGGGTCGAGGCGGCGCTCGACGCGCTCGGTGACGTCCCGACGTGCGTGGCCTCCAGCGGCGAGCACGACAAGCTGCGCCGCACGCTCGGCCAGACCGGCCTGCTCGCGCGCTTCGAAGGCCGGATCTTCTCGGCCTACGACGTCGCGCGCGGCAAGCCCGCGCCGGACCTGTTCCTGCACGCCGCGGCGTCGGTGGGCGCCGACCCGGCGTGGTGTGCCGTGGTGGAGGACTCGCCAGTCGGTGTGGAGGCCGCGCTGGCCGCGGGGATGGCGGTGTTCGGGTTCGCGGGCCGGACGCCGCGGGCGCGGTTGGCTCGGCCGGGGGTGCGGGTGTTCGCGCGCATGGATGAGCTGCCGCGGTTGCTGAAAGCGCGCTAACTGCGTCGGGTGAGGGCAGCGGGTGTGCGATTTACCGCCTTCCAGGGCCCACAACGTCACAAGCGTGGACGGAATTCGCGCCGTTGTGACGTTCGACGTCTATAGCCCCCACAACGTCACACAGGCGTGATTTCGCGGCACGCGTGTGACGTTATGCGAGGCGAACGAACCCTTTCCCCTCACCCGACGCAGTCCAGCGGTCTGAACTACTTCTTCTTCAGCGCCCCCGGCTTGTGCACGGCCTCGCCACCGGACTTGTCGCTCTTGACGAGGTACTGCGGCTCGTCCTTGGAGGCCTTGACCTTGCGGCCGCCCGCCTCGGTCTCCTCGGTGATCTTCTTCTCCACCTTGCCCACGGCCTTGGAGCCGTGGCTGTTCCACTCGACCTTGTCGCCCTTCTTGAAGTCAGCCATGGCGGCGGCCTACCCCGAAACGACGCGGGCGCCGGGATGACCCGGCGCCCGCGCGCTCGACCTGCGTCCTGTTGGCCCGCGGCCGCTAGTTCTGCGTGGCCCCGGTGCGCTCCTGGGCCTTCTGCTGCGCGGTCTGCGCGTCGGACTTCGCCTGGTCCTTGCCCTTCTCGAAGTCGCGCTTGACCTGCTGCTTGTTGTCCTGCGCGCTGCCGTAGGCGTCGTCGAGCATCCGGCTGGCGACCTGCGCGCCGCCGAGGCCGAAAGCCAGCGCGAGCCCGAGCGAGACGGCGCCGAGGAGCGCGACGTAGGTGATCAGCACGATCTGCTCGGCGATCTGCAGCTCGGTGAGGATCATGAACGTCGCGATGCCCATGACGAGGACCGGCGCGACGGTGCCGACGATCTTGCCGGTGGGCGTGTCGCCCATGGTGCGGGCGACCAGGCCGCCGACCGCCGCGGAGATCGCGCCGGCGACGACGAAGATCAGGACGGCGACGATGACGTGCGGCAGGTACGCGCCGATGGCGGCGACGAGGTTGTTCAGCGCCGGGATCCCGAGCTGGGACACGGCGATGGCGATGAAGCCGAGGAAGACGAACCAGTACGCGAGCGAGCCGATGATGGAGCTCGGCTTGAAGTTCGGGTTCACCTTGTTGACGTACTCGCCGACTGAACCCTGGTGGGTCATCTTGTCGACGCCGACGCGGCCGAGCAGCGCCTCGACGGCCTTCTTGACGATCTTGGCGACGATGAAGCCGATGAGCAGGATGACGAGGAACCCGATGAGCTTCGGGACGAACCCGAAGAAGCTGTCGAGCCCCGTCTGCAGTGAACTGCCGATGTCGATCTTGGCGATCGTGGACATGCGTGCTCCTCCCTGAGGAGTCGAAGGTGTGGACTACGGCTCCGCTACCCACCCGTTTGTCCGAATCAAGACCCGGTTTCAGTGATGGCGCGCGGGCGGTCGTATGGCGCAAGCCCCGAGGGCTTTCACAACTCCCTGCGGGCTGATAGACACAGACGGTGCTGCCGCTCCCCGGCACCCGCACGCTTCTCGCCGCCTCGCTCCTGCTGGTGGCGGGACTGCTCGGGCTCGACCTCGCCACCGGCGACAACCTGTCGCTGGGCGCCGCCTACGCGCTCGCGCCGCTGCTGGCCGCGCTGCGGTGCCGGCCGCGGGAGGTCGTCGCGGTCGGGGCGACGGCGCTGATCGCCGCGATCGTGGCGGCGATCGTCATCGGGCAGCCCGGCGGCACGCAGCAGGCGGTCCAGCTCGTCACCGTCGCGGCCGCCGGCGCGCTCGCCGCCTGGGCCGCCGACCTGCACCGCCGCTCCG
>DASVQH010000104.1:0-3317 GCA_036389195.1 Solirubrobacteraceae bacterium | reverse complement strand
GTCGTCGCCGACCAGCAGCAGCGCGGCACCCACCGCCGCGAGAAGAGCGTGGCGAAGGCGTCGCATCGAGCGACGCTGCACCTGCCGCGCCTTCCGGGTCAGTCGACCGCGACGGGCGGCGCGAGCAGCTTGTCGAGGTTCGCGCCGCGGGCCTGCTCGGCCAGGAAGGAGTCGTTGGAGGTGTTCTCCAGCAGGCGGCGGACGAGGTAGGCCATGCCGGCCACGAGATCCCCGACCGGGCAGTACGCGCGCACCCGCATCCCCTTGCTGGCCAGCGCCTCCTGCAGCGGGTCGCCGAGCCCGCGGAGGATCTGGAGCTCGAGATCGTGGTCGGCGCCGCCGGCGAGGCGGTTGTAGGCGAGCGCCTGAGACACGGAGCGCAGGTTGTGGGAGGCGATCGCCACGCGCACGCCGCCGGCGCGCTGGGCGTCGATCAGCCGCCGCGTGAGCTCCTCGAAGTTGCGGTCGGAGTCGGCCTTGACTTCGAAGACCGGCACCTCCCAGCCGTGCTGCTGGGCGTCGACGACCTCGTGGTCCCAGTACGCGCCCTTGACGAGCCGCACCGTCAGCGGGTGAGCGCGATCGGCCCCCGGGCCGCTGCGGACCCACTCCTCGATCGTGTCGAGCGTCTGGGGCGAGTCGCGCAGGTAGGCCTGCAGCACCATGCCGGCCGACGGCCCGTCCTTGAACTCGGGCTCCGACAGCAGCTCGAGGACCAGCTCGAGCACGGCGTCGCGCGAGTCGAGCGACTCCATGTCGATGTGCAGGTGCGCGCCGACCCGGGCGGCGTGGCGCAGGAGCTCGCGCAGGCGCGGGCCGGCGTCGCGCTTGCCGCGCTCGGGCGCGTCGGGGCGCAGCAGCGGCGTCAGCGCCGAGACCTTGACGGAGAGGTTGGCGCGCGCGAGCGGGCCCTGCGGGTCGGCCTCGAGCTGGGGGCGCTCCGGCCAGCGCTGCGTGGCGGTGGCCAGCGCGTCGAGGGCGCCGGCGCACCGCACCGCGTAGCGGTCGGCCTCGGCCTGCGTCACCGTGGCCTCGCCGAGCAGGTCCACCGACGTGGCGACGCCGCGCTTCCACAGCCCGCGCAGCACGCCGAGCGCCTCCTCGGGCGACTCGCCGACGATGAAGCGGTGCGCCATGTGGCGCACGCCGCCCGCCGCCGCGACGCCCAGGGCCCGGCGCCCGGCCTTCGTGTTGCCCATGCGCATGGCGGCGGTGATCGCGGCGGGCGCCTCGTCGACCTCGCCGAGGAAGCCGGTCAGGTGGCGGGCCAGGTCGTCGAGCGACCGGCAGGCCGGCACCACGTCGACGAAGCGGAACAGCGCCGCCTTGAGCTCGGCGTCGGCGGACGCGAGGTCCATCGCCTTGGTGTCGATCGCCTTCAGCGGGTGGCGCGCGGGCGACGGGAGCGCGCCCGCGAGCGCCTTGCCGATCGCGCGCAGCTCCTGCTCGAGGGCGTCTTCGTCCATGGGTGGTGCGGAGCGTACCCGCCCGGCTAGGGCGCGATGCGGAAGCGCCGCACGCTGGTCCGGGTCGAGTAGAGCATCCCCGGCCCGCCCGCGCTCGCGCGCAGGACGTGGGGGCCGGGCTTCAGGCGCGGGAGGCGCGTGCGCCGGCCGCAGTAGCGGCGGACGCCGTCGATCGAGCACAGGAAGATGCGCGCCGCCCGGTCGTCGGCGACGAAGCGCACGCGCGGGCGCCGCGTGCGCTCGACCTTGCGCGGGGCGCGCGCGAAGCCGCCGAACGGCGCGGCGAGGACGCGCACGAACACGTCCTCGGTGCGGTTGGCGTCGCCGGCCACGAGGTTGTCGGCGCTGCTGGTGAACGCGACGAGGCGGGCGTCGTCGGCGATGGCCGGGCGCTGCAGGAGCTGGCGGATGCGCTCCGGCCCACGCGGGAAGCCGCCGCGCGACGTGACGTCGGCCACCACGGTGGTCTTGCGCCGCAGGTCGCGCACGAAGATGTCCTCGCCGCCGGCGTCGCCCGGCGCCATGTCGTCGGCGAAGGACTCGAAGGCGACGTAGCGGCCGGACGAGGTGACCGACGGCGCGAAGGAGTCGTTGGTCCCCTGGCGGCCGGTCGTGGTGATCGAGGCGCGGCGGGTGGTCCCGCTGCGGCGGTCGCGGACGAAGACGTCGGTGTCCTGGTTGCGGTCCGAGCGGACCAGGTTGGTCGCGTCCGAATCGAAGACCACGACGCGGGCGTTCTCGCTGACGTCGGAGACCTGGGTGAACGGCGCGACCACCGCCCGGTTCTGCGCGCGCTCGCGGGAATCGACGGAGACCCGCTCGATGCGGCCGGTCTCCAGGTCGGCGAGGAACACGTCGGCGACGCCGTTGCGGTCGCCGCGCACCAGGTCGTCGGCTGCGGACGCGAAGGAGACGTAGCGGCCGTCCGGCGACAGCGAGGGGTTGACCGACGCGCCGGTGGCCTGCTCGCCGCCGCGGGCGACCGAGATCCGCCGCAGCCGGCCGTCGCCGAGGTCGACGGCGAAGATGTCCGAGACGCCGTTGGTGTCCCCGGCGACCAGGTTCGTGGCCGTGGAGGAGAAGACGATCACCTGGCCGTCGCGGGAGATGTCGGGCTGGCCGGAGTCCCCGTCGGCCTCGCCGCGGCGCGGCGCGCTGATGCGGACCGGCGCGCTGATGCCCCCGCGGATGAACACGTCGGCGAAGCCGTTGCGATCGCCGGCGACGAGGTTCGTCGCCGTGGAGGCGAAGACCACGACGTCGGTGCCGGCGAGCGCGGGCTGGTCCGACGGGCCGTCGGCCGTGCCGCCCTCGAACGGCGCGGAGATCAGGCGCGTCGTGCCGGAGTCCGTGTCGCGCAGGAAGACGTCGCGCACGGGCCCGTTGCCGTCGGTGGCGAGGTCGGGCGCGGTGGAGTCGAAGGCCACCAGCCCGCCCTTGGGGCTGATCGACGGATGGCTGCTCTGGCCCGTCGCCGCCTGGCGGCCGGGGGTGTCGGAGATGCGCAGGGTGCGCTCGGGGATGCTCTCGGCGCCGGCGGGCTGTGCGGTGAGCGTGGCGGCGGTGGCCACGACCGCGGCGAGGAGGCGTCGGGTGGTGGGGCTCATGAGGGCGGGACGCGGCCGGGCGGGTCCTCGCGCGGCGTCGTGCGGCCGGGCGGATCGGGACGCGGGGTCGGCCGGGGCGTGGGGCGCGGGGTCGGGCGCGGCGTCGCGCGCGGCTGCGGGCGCGCCGTCGGCGCCGGGGCGGGCGGCGGCGCGGGGGTCGCGGTGGGCGTCGAAGTGGGGGTGGGGGTGGCTTCGGCGTCGTCCTCCGGCTCCGGCGTCGGCGTGGCGACCGGGGCCGAGGGGC
>DASVQH010000103.1:0-2241 GCA_036389195.1 Solirubrobacteraceae bacterium | reverse complement strand
GTGACGACGTTGGACTGCGGCGCGTTGGCGACGATGATGCCGCGCTTGGTCGCCGCGTCGACGTCGACGTTGTCGACCCCGACCCCGGCGCGGCCGATCGCCTTCAGGCGGCCGGCGTTCGCCAGCACGTCGCCGGTCAGCTTGGACGCGGAGCGGATGAGGATGCCGTCGTAGTCGCCGATGGCCTGCGCGAGCTCGCCGCCGTCCCAGCTGGTGCGGACGTCGACGTCGAAGTGCTCGCGCAGCAGCTCGACGCCGGACTCGCCGATCTTCTCGGCGACGAGGACCCGGGTCCCGTTCTGCGCGCTCATGCCCCCTCCCCCAGCCGCTCGACGACCCAGTCGACGCAGGCCGTCAGCGCCTCGACGTCGGCCGGCTCGACGGCCGGGAACATCGCCACCCGCAGCTGGTTGCGGCCGAGCTTGCGGTAGGGCTCGGTGTCGACGATGCCGTTGGCGCGCAGCGCGGCGGTCACGGCCGTGGCGTCGATGGCCTCGTCGAGGTCGATCGTGCCGACGACGAGCGAGCGCTGCGCGGGGTCGGCGACGAAGGGCGACGCGTAGCTCGACGCGTCGGCCCACCCGTAGAGCGCCGTCGAGGACGCGGTGGTGCGCCCGACGCAGAAGTCGAGGCCGCCGCTTTCGTTCATCCAGTCGATTTGGTCGGCCAGCAGCAGCAGCGTGGCGATGGCCGGCGTGTTGTACGTCTGGTCCTTCTTGGAGTTGTCCAGCGCGGTGGCCAGCGAGAGGAAGTCGGGGATCCAGCGGTCGGAGGCGTCGAGCTCGGCGATCCGCTCCTGCGCCGCGGGGCTCAGCAGCGCGAGCCACAGGCCGCCGTCGGCGGCGAAGGACTTCTGCGGAGCGAAGTAGTAGACGTCGGCCTGCGCGGCGTCGAGCGGCAGGCCGCCCGCGGCGGAGGTGGCGTCGATGGCCACGAGCGCGTCGCCGGCGTCGTCGGGGCGCTCGACGGGGACCATCACGCCGGTCGAGGTCTCGTTGTGGGCCCAGGCGAGCAGGTCGGCCGACGCGTCGGCGACCGGCTGGGGCGCGGTGCCGGGTTCGGCGGACACGACGACGGGGTCGGCCAGGAACGGCGCTCCCGCGGTGGCCTTCGCGAACTTCGAGGAGAACTCGCCGTAGACGAGGTGGTGGGAGCGCTCGCGCACGAGGCCGAAGGCCGCGGCGTCCCAGAACGCCGTCGCGCCGCCGTTGCCCAGCGCGACCTCGTAGCCGTCGGGCAGCGAGAAGAGGTCGCGCAGGCCGGCGCGGATCGCGCCGACGACCGCCTTGACGGGCTTCTGGCGGTGCGAGGTGCCCATGATGGCGGCGCCCGCGCCCACGAGGTGCTTGAGCTGGGCCGGGCGGACCTTCGACGGGCCGGCGCCGAAGCGCCCGTCGGCGGGCTTGAGCTCGGTGGGGATCTGCAGCAGCGTGCCGGAGGCGGTCATGCGGCTCCTTCGGGGTTCGAGGAGAAGGTGGTGCCCAGGCGTGCGGCGAGGTGATCTCCCGTCGCTCCCCGGTGGTTGATCCACCTGACAACGCCAGTCGCGACGGGCGGTGGAGCTTAGCGGCTGCGCCGCTCCAGCTCGTCGCGGAGGTCTTCCGGCGAGTAGCCGTTGCCCGCGAGGATGGCCCAGCCGATCATCCCCACGACGGCGATGCCGATCCCCGCGAGGCCGAGGAAGATCGCCGCCTGAGCCAGGCCGTCGCCCCCGGCGGCGCGCCCCTCGGCGATCCGCCGGCGCGACGCCGCGCCGACGCGCCAGGCGGCCACCGACAGCGGCAGCGTGAAGAGGAAGCCCGCGCCGGCCGACAGGACGATCAGCAGGAGCCCGACCACGCCGAGCCCCAGCGCAAACGGGGCGAGCGGGTCCGTGGGACCGGCCGGCGGGGCAATCGGCAGGCGCGCCGGCGGGAGCGCGGGCGCGGGCGGCGCGGCGGGCGGCGCGTCGGGGGGCGGCTGCGGCGGCAGCCAGCCCGGGGCGACCTCGTCGTCGTCAGGACCCATGTGCACCGCGCATTGTGGCGCGCGGGACTTCTCGACCCCTCCGCGCCGTATGGCCGGCATGGACCTCGACGATGGCCGGCCGGCGGAGTAGCGTCGCTTCGTGGACGCCGAGGGCGTGAGCCTTCCGCTGGGCCGCCCGGCGCGGGCCCGGCCGCGCGGCGACGCCGCGCTGGTCCGCGCGGCGGCGGCCGGCGAGGGGCGCGCGCAGGCCGAGCTGTTCCGCCGCCACTGGAG